>CAZEZJ010000032.1:0-2293 GCA_964516695.1 uncultured Blastocatellaceae bacterium | reverse complement strand
TCTTCCCATATCCGGCTTCGTCCAGCAGCTTTCTGGCGCGTTCCGGGTCGTAGGTGTATTGCTGGCCGGGCGAGTAGGCCCAGGAGCTTTCGGGCAGAATGGAGTGGGCGACGCGTCCCTGGCCGAGCAGCAGGTCGCGCACGATGGATTCGCGATTAATCGCGTAGGCGATGGCCTGACGCACGCGCGCGTCTTTCACAAACTCGCTCTCGGCGTTGAAGCCTAAGTAGACGATGTTGGCGCCGGGAAACTGTTCGACTTTGAGGTTCGGGTCGTCGCCAAGCGTTTTGAACGCGTCGGGCGAGAGGTTGGAAAGCGCAGATGCTAAATCAACGCGCCCGCTCTTAAACTCGGCCTGCACGGTGTTGGCGTCAGTGATGACGCGCACGCGCAGTTTCTTAATCGGCGGCGCGCCGTTCCAGTAAGTCTCGTTTGCCACCATGTCAACAATCTGCTGCGAGCGGTCGTAAGCGGCAAACTTGAAGGGGCCGCAGCCGAGCGGCGATTCTCTTTGTTTGTCGGCGCTGCCGTCGGGGATGATGGGCAGGGGTTGCAAATTCGCCAGCAGTTCCAGCCACGGCTTCGTCAGGCGAATGATGATGGTGCGCGGATTAGGCGTCTCGATGCCGGCAACGTAAGGCTTCTGGTTGTCGCCCGTGCCTTCGTAAAACGGAGTCCGCTTGTTTGACTTGGAAGCAAACAGTGTGTCGAGAGTGTATTTCACATCCTTCGAGGTGACGGTGTTGCCGTTATGAAACTTGACGCCCTCTTTTAGCGTGAAGGTGTAGGAGAGGCCATCTTCGGCGCGTTGAAACTCCGCGAGGTCGGGAACGTAGTCGAAGTTTTCATTCTTGCGCACAAGCGAGCTGTGCATTAGCTGGCGGAGGCGTTCGCTTGGCCCATCCGTGCCGCTGATGCCGTCGAGCGTGACCGGATTGTTTTCGATGGCGACGACGAAAGGCTCACCCGTTTTGTCGGTGGTGACTTTACTCAAAAAGATGAAATCGCCGCTCGCGTCGAGCTTGATGTTGCCAGCGGACTTGCGCGAGATGACCATGTTATCGACGTACCAAAGCGGCAGCATCGGCACTTCGCGGCTGATGATGGCTTGCGCTTGAACGTAAAGCTCGCGGGCGCGCGTGCGGTCCGCGGTCGTAACGGCTTCGGTGAGAATCTTGTCGAGTTCGGGATTGCTGTAGCGCCCGCGATTGAAGGGCGCTCCGGTAGTGAATAAGTCGCGCAGGAAGATGGGGTCTTGATTGCCGCCGAGCCAGCGCGAGGTCGTCATTTGATACTGCCCTTGCCGGAGTTGGTCAAAGAGCGTGCCTTGTTCCACGGTTTCAATCTCGACGGGGATGCCGATTTCTTTCAGCGAGTTTTGGATGATGACGGAGTAGTTGCGCGTGGCGGCGCTGCTGCCGGAAATCTTGAAGGCGAGCGGCTTCGTGAAACGATTGCCCGCGTTATAGTCGGAAAAACAACTCGTCAGGAGGCACAAGAGCAGGAGCAGCGTGATTGAGAGAAAGAGCGGACGACCGTGTTTCATTAGAGCGACCCTCCATACGTGTAATCGAGTTTGTGATTAAGCTGCGCGATTTCGTCTGAGAGTTGGCGAAAGCGTGCTCTATCGAAGGCGAGCGGCGGCTGCGTCAATGATTTGTACTCACCGATTCTGCGCAAAGACTCGTGCAATCGGTCCATGGGCAGCTTGCCTTTCTGCGCCGTCAAGAGCAAGGCTTCATAGCCGCGCCGAATCATTTCCGGCTTCGAGCAAATCAGGAGCATGTCTTGTCCGGCGAAGAAGGCGCGAATGACGGCGGCCTCTATCTCGCAGTGGCGCGCGATGGCTCCCATTTCAAGGTCGTCGGTCAAGACGAGATGTTGATAGCCAAGCTCTTCGCGCAGGAGGCGTGTGACGATGCTGTGGCTGAGCGAAGCGGGTTCGAGCAAGCCTCCGGCGAGGCCCTGTCGAATGTCAATGTTCGGGAAACCGCCGTGGCTGACCATGACGGCGCGCACGCGGTCGTCTTCGCGCTGGAAGAGTTCGATGTAGGGCGCGAGGTCTTGCGCAATCAAGGCGTCGTGTGAGAGATGGACGACGGGCATTTCTTCGTGGGAGTCAACCTCGCCAGCGCCGATGCCGGGGAAATGCTTGAGGCAGCCCATCATCCCTGTGCCCTGAAGCGCGCGCAGGTAGACCATCGTATAGCCGAGCACTTCGCCGGGCGAGCGACCGTAAGAACGCGAGTAGAGACCGTTAGAGAGAAGGTCGCGCTCGTCGGTCATAATGGAC
>CAZEZJ010000031.1:18995-23228 GCA_964516695.1 uncultured Blastocatellaceae bacterium | reverse complement strand
GCCGCGATTGTTTCGGCAGTGGAGCCGCGACGCGTGCCGCCGCCCGGTGCATAGAGGTGCTCCGCGAAACGACCGTCGGAGCGAATGCGTGCGGCCAGGATGCCGCGCTCTGGGCCAACCGGGCCGAGAATGGCAGCGCCCGCGCCATCGCCGAAGATAACGCAGGTCGAGCGGTCGGTGTAATCAACATACTGCGTCAGGATTTCCGCGCCGATGACGAGCGCGTAGCGCGCTTGATTCGTGCGAATCATCGCGTTAGCCATCGTCAGGCCGTAGAGAAAGCCAGAGCAGGCGGCGGCCATATCGTAGGCAGCGGCATTGTTGGCGCCGAGTTCGGCTTGAATCAGGCAGCCCGTCGAAGGCAGGATTTGGTCGGGCGTGACGGTGGCGCAAATCAGTAAATCAATCTCTGACGGGTCAATGCGCGCGCGTTCGATGGCTTCGAGCGAGGCGCGCACCGCAAACTGAGATGTATATTCGCCAGGCCCGGCTTTGCGCCTTTGCTTGATGCCCGTGCGCGAAGTAATCCACTCATCCGAAGTGTCAACCATCTTCTCCAGGTCGGCATTCGTTAAAATGCCTTCTGGATAAGCGTGGCCCGTGCCCAGCACGCCAGCATTTACATTTGCCATCTTTGTTCCTCAGGTGAATGGTGAATAGTAAATAGAAAATGGTGAAAAGACAAAGCGGGTTCGTCCCTTCACCAAAGGTTTATTTACTACTGGCCGCTTCGGCGTATTCGCGCGCGTTAGTGGCTGCGATGCCGCGCTCGATGCGTTCGCCCGCGCCGCGCTCGGAAAACTCCTTGGCGCTGCGGATAGCATTACGAAGCGCACGCGCGTTCGAGCTTCCGTGCCCAATCAGCACAATCTGCCGCACGCCTAACAGCGGTGCGCCGCCATACTCTGAATAATCCAGCTTCTTTTTGATATTACGAAACGCGGGCCGGGCAAGCATCGCTCCGGCCTTGGTCATCGCCGAAGAGGTCAACTCGCGCTTAATCATCGAGAGCATCGCAGCGCTCAAGCCCTCGGAGAGCTTCAACATCACGTTGCCCGTAAAACCGTCTGTGACGATAACGTCCACCGCGCCCGTAAACACGTCGCGCCCTTCGATGTTGCCGACGAAGTTCAAGCTCGACAAATCGCGCAGCAGCGGGAAGGCTTCCTTCGTCAGGTCGTTACCCTTGGCCTCCTCTTCGCCGATGCTCATCAGGCCCACAGCCGGACGCGTCGTATTCAACACGGCGCGCGAGTAAGCGTCGCCCATGATGGCAAACTGCGCCAGATGATGCGCCTTGCATTCCGCATTTGCGCCGACATCGAGCAGGAGCGTGGGCTTGCCCGTCTTGGTCGGAATCATCGCCGCCAGCGCGGGACGGTCAACGCCAGGCAGCATTCCGAGCACCATCTTCGCCGTGACCATCACGGCGCCCGTATTGCCCGCCGAGACAAAGCCGTCGGCACGGCCTTCCATCACTATCTTCGCCCCGATTCTCAAAGAGCTGCGCTTTTTACGACGGACGGCGGTGGCAACGGATTCGTCCATCCCGATGACTTCCGCCGCTTCGACCAGTTCGATGCCGCGGTCGCCGTCTCCGCGCCAGCCGCAACGCCGCAACTCCGGCTCGACCCTTTCGGGCTGCCCGACGAGAATCACGCCGATTCCGAGGTCGCGCGCGGCGGCCAGCGCACCATCAATCTCGGCGTGCGGCGCATGGTCTGAACCCATCGCGTCCACAACCACCTTGCCGGTCAGTTGCTGCCCTTGCTTCATTAAAAAAGTGATAGGTGATAGGTGATAGGTGATGGGATAAAAGCTTTTCTCTTATCACCCATCACCCATCACTTATCACTGTTTTTACGCTTCCTGCTCGACCTGCACTACTTCGCGATTTTTATAAAAGCCACACTTGGGGCAAACGCGATGCGGCATCCGCGGCTCCTGACAGTTTGGGCACACGGATGTTTGCGGCGCGCGCAGCGCATCATGTGCGCGGCGCTTGCGCGTTCGCGCTTTCGAATGGCGACGTTTTGGATTCGGCATAATAACTCCCTTTTATAATTTTGGATTTTTGATTTTTGATTTGCGATTGGATAAGGATGGAAAAGCTGTCAGAGCTTTCCAAAGTCAGATTCGTAGAATCCGTCCCCTTCCAATCTAAAATCAAAAATCTAAAATCGCAAATCCTTTAGTCCCGCCCAGCGCGGGTCTGTTTCTTTATCTTCGCAACTGCAAGGCTGCGTGTTTCGGTTGTTTCCGCAGACAGGGCAGAGTCCTTTGCAGTCTTCGCCGCAGAGGGCGCGTGCGGGCATCGCTAACAATATCTGCTCGCGGACAATTTCATCCACGTCAATCGAATCGTCCTCATAAACGGAGACCAGAAGGTCGTCTGCCTGCAACTCGGCTGTCTCGTTCGCGGCATAGTCGGACGCCGGAATATAAGTCACATCAAAGTCCGTTTCAATGGGAATGTCGAGCGCCGCGAGGCAGCGGTCGCAATCAACTTCAGCGCGGGCCTTGATATTGCCGCGCAGCCGCACCTCATTGCCTGTGCGGCTCGCGCTCCCGCGAATCTGCGGTGGCTCGGTCAAGCGCGCGCTTTCCTCATCAAGAATCAACTCTGCGGGCGCGTAAGTGTGCGCAAACGGCTTCGCGCTGCCCTCCAGTTGCTCCACTTCAATTCGCATCACACCCTCTGTCAGCAAACGAGCGCTTTAAGCTGCGCCGCGCAAAAGGGTTATTATAGCGGCCAAAGCAACAGTGTCAACGCGCGAGCGCCGGAAATCTAATACTGGCCCGCTTTGGTCGCGCCGAGCGCATCCTCGCGCAGCAGGGCGGCCAGCCGTTGGTCGCCGCCCATCAGCAGTCTGTGCCCCTTCTGCCGCGCCGTATAAAAAAGCGGCGGGCAGGCGGGCAGGTCGCCGGAACGCGCCAACCGGCCTACGTTCGTCCGGCGGTAACGAGGGTCGTCGCCGTCAAGCGCGCGGGCGGCGGCGAAAGACTCTTCGGCGCTTTCCCTGTCGCCGTCGCGCAGGTAAACCAGCCCGAGCAGGTAATACGCCTCAGCATATTTCTCATCAAGTTCGAGCGCCTTGAGGAGGTGGCGCAGCGCCAGGCGGTTGCGGTTCATCTGGTAATAGATGCTGCCGATGACGTAGTGAGCTTCCGGCGACGGGCGAGCCTGAAGCGCGCGCTTGAATTCGGCCAGCGCGCCCGCCCACTTCTGCTCCGCCGCCAACGTCCTTCCCAACCCGTAATGCAAGGCGAAGGACGACGCGCCGCGCCGCGCCGCTTCACCGAGCATTTTTCTGGCAAGCTCTAGCTCGCCATTGTCCATGTAAGCCAGCCCGAGCAGCAGGCGCACGCCCTCCGCATCCGGCACGAGATTAAAGGCTCTTTCCAGATAGGCTATCACCAGCGGCATCTTTCCGGCCTGAAAATGGTGGCGACCGATGAAATAGAATAACGCCGCGTTGTTCGGAGACATGGAGGCGGCGCGCTCAAGCGAGCGAATGCCGCGCACGACATCGCCCTCCGCGAGAAAGTTAATTCCGATGTCAATAAACCTGCCGAAGACTGAAACGTCAGGCCCCTGATAAGCCTTCATCAGGTGCTCACGGAGTTGCTCCTGCTGGTTGCCCTTCTGCTCCTGCACGCGCGCGTCCTCTTCGCTGCGCTCGCGCGACAACTCGTAAACACTCTTCGCGTCAATCGTTCCGGCTTCATGCAAAACGCCGATGAGCGTTTGAATCAGCGTGCGGTCGAAATATGTGTTGCGCGCGTGCTTGAGCACGAGTCCGAGTCCCTGTTCGAGCTTATCGGTCAGGCGGCTGAGGCGGTTTTCCAGCGCGGAGACGCGTTCGAGCAAATGCTCTTCATGCGACGTGTCGAAACCGCCCGCGTCAAAGCGCGCCGTCGGCGGCTCTACGACCAGCATCAGCCGCGTCCCACACCGCGCACAATGCTCCGCCCCCAACGGATTCGCCCCCAAACACTTTTGACAGTAGTGAACGACGCTTCGCATAAAGCAGAATTTCGGAAGCCGGAAGTCAGGCAATCAACGGAATCGAACAGCGGAAGAATGCGGATTCAGCTTTATCTTCTAGCCTTACCGGATGCCGATTCCTGAATCGCCGCTTAATACTCGTAGAACCCTCTCCCTGTTTTGCGACCAAGCCAGCCCGCGTCAACGTAGCGCTTGAGCAGCGGGCACGCTCTGTATTTCGGGTC
>CAZEZJ010000031.1:4115-18985 GCA_964516695.1 uncultured Blastocatellaceae bacterium | reverse complement strand
AATCGCCAGGCAAACGTCCAGACCGATGAGGTCGGCCAGCGCGAGCGGCCCCATCGGATGATTCATGCCGAGTTTCATAATGCCGTCAATGCTCTCGCGCGTCGCCACGCCCTCGTAAAGAGCGAAGATGGCTTCGTTAATCATCGGCATCAGCACGCGGTTGCTGACAAAGCCTGGCATATCGTTGCATTCAAGCGGCGTCTTCCCTAACTTTTCCGTCAGTTGACGAACAATCGCATATGTCTCATCCGATGTCGCCATGCCGCGTATGATTTCGACGAGCTTCATCACGGGCACGGGATTCATAAAGTGCATCCCGATAACTTTATCGGGTCGTTTGGTCGCCGCGCCGAGTTTCGTAATCGAGATGGACGAAGTGTTGGAAGCGAAGACGACCGTAGGGCGCGCCAGTTCATCGAGCGTATGGAAGATTGCCGTTTTGACTTCCACGTCCTCCTTCACGGCTTCGATAATCAACTCGGCATCATGGAGCGCGTCGAGTTCAGTCGTCGTGCGGATGCGACCCATGATGGCGCGCTTCTCTTCTTCTTTGAGCCGCTCTTTGTCAACGTCGCGTTGCAGGCTCTTATCCACGGCGCTCATGCCGCGCTCTAAAAATTCATCTTTGATGTCGCAGAGCACGACTTCGTATCCGGCGCGCGCCGCTACCTGCGCGATGCCGTTGCCCATCGTTCCAGCGCCCACAACTCCTATGATTCCGCTCAAAGACATGCTCTCCCTAAATAATTACGACGACCAATTTGTTAACGGACCGTCTTTATCGCTCGACGGCCATCGCGACGGCGTTGCCGCCGCCGAGACAAAGCGCCGCCAGCCCGCGATGCACGTTGCGTCGTTTCATTTCATAGAGCATCGTTGTCAAGAGCCGCGAGCCGGATTGCCCGATGGCATGACCGAGAGCGACCGCGCCGCCGTTGACGTTAACCTTGTCAGGGTCAAGCTCAAGCTCCTTCATAATCGCGATGGCCTGCACCGAGAAGGCTTCGTTGAGTTCTATCAAATCAACTTCGCTCAGCGACCAACCCGCTTTTTTCAAGACTTTGCGAATCGCCTCGACCGGAGCCATCATCACCAGTTCCGGCTCGATGCCGGATGTCGCCTGCGCGGCGATGCGGGCCATCGGCTCAACGCCGAGCGCGCGTGCGCGTTCGAGCGAGGTGACGACGAGAGCCGAAGCCCCGTCGTTAACACCGGGCGCGTTGCCCGCCGTCACCGTGCCGCCTTCCTTCTTAAACGCGGGCTTGAGCTTCGCTAAGGCATCGAGCGAAGTATCCTCGCGCACGGATTCGTCCGCGTCGAGCATGAAGGGCGCGCCCTTCTTCTGCGGAATCTCTATGGCGAGGATTTCGTCCTTAAACTTTCCGGCCTTAATGGCCGCTGCCGCTTTGCGATGGGAGTTGAGCGCGTAGTCGTCCTGCTCGGCACGCGTCACGTTGTAGCGCGTGGCGACGACTTCGCCCGTGTTGCCCATGTGATAATTCTCGAAGGCGCACCACAGCCCGTCGTTAATCATCGCGTCAACGAGCACGCCGTTGCCGAGGCGATAACCTTCGCGCGCTTTCGGTATCAGGTAGGGCGCGCCCGACATGGATTCCATGCCGCCCGCGACAACCACTTCGGCGTCGCCAAGCTGTATGCCCTGCGATGCCATCATCACCGCCTTCAGGCCAGAGCCGCAGACCTTATTAATCGTCACGGCTGAGACGCCAAAAGGAATGCCGCCATGAAGCGCTGCTTGCCTCGCCGGATTTTGGCCTAAGCCCGCTTGGATGACGCAGCCCATGATGACTTCATCAACGTCTTCCGGCGCGACGCCCGCGCGCCTGACGCTCTCGCGCACAACCATTGCGCCCAACTCGGTCGCCTTGAAATCCTTTAACGAACCCTGAAACTTTCCCGTCGGCGTTCGCACGGCGCTGATAATCACGGCTTCTTTTCTGTCTGACATGCCTTTAACCTCGCAGCTTGATAAGTCTATTGATAAATAGTCTCTGGCGAGAAAGCTCACGCGTCCCTTTATTCGCCATTCACTATTTACCGTTAACTATTTACCATTCACCAAAGCGTGTCAAGCAAGCAGTTGTAATCAAGAGCGGCGGTTTGAAAGCCGTCGGGACGAGTGTTAGACTCAGGCCGTTTTTCCGACTTGAAACTTTTGCGGTAATCCTGACATGCAAGCGCTCATACTCGCGGGCGGCAAGGGCACACGCCTGCGCCCGCTCACGGTTTACACCCCGAAGCCCATCGTTCCCATCTGCAACCGTCCGTTTCTGCTCTACCAGATAGACACTTTGAAACGCGCCGGAATCACAGACATCACGCTCTCGCTCTCCTACCAGCCGCACAAAATCGAGCAGCAACTCGGTGACGGCTCAGATTTTGGCGTCAAACTGCGCTACACGGTCGAGCCGCAGCCGATGGGCACGGCCGGCGCTTACAAGTATGCGGAGGATTTAATACGCGAGCCAACCGTCGTCTTCAACGGCGACATTCTGACCGACCTCGATTTGAAAGCCGTTATCCGCGAACACAACGAGCGGCAAGCGACGGCCACCATCGTCCTGACCCCGGTTGAGAATCCGAGCGCCTACGGCCTCGTTGAAACCGAAACGGATGGCCGCGTCAAAAGATTTTTGGAGAAACCCAAAGCCGAGGAGATTACCGTCAACACCATCAACGCCGGAACCTACATTCTCGAACCGCGCGTGCTCGATTATGTTCCGGCGGGCGAGAATCACTCCTTCGAGTACGGCCTGTTTCCCACGCTCCTGATGCGCAAAGAGCCTTTCTTCGCACACATCCCGCAGCGTACTTACTGGATGGACATCGGCACGCCCGCGCGCTACCTGCAAACGCATCAAGACCTGCTGGCTGACCGCGTGGCCCGCATCCACATCAAAGACCGTCGCGGCCAATTCGATGAAGCGACCATCGCGGAGCTTGACGACCTCTCGATGATTGGCGACGGCTGCACCTTGAAGCCCGGCGCTGAAATCATCAATTCCGTGCTCGGCCCTAATTGCTACGTCGAGGAGAAAGCGCGCATTGAAAACTCCGTCATCTGGGCGCATACGCGCGTCGGCGCGGGCGCGCAAATTTCCGGCTCCATCGTCGGTCGCGGCTGCCACATCGGGCGCTCCGCGCAGGTCGGCCCCGGCACAGTTCTCGGCGACAAGGCTTCATTGACTGACTACACGCTGACCGGAGGCGCGCGCTGGTGAATAAAGATTTGACGCCGATTAAGTTTGGCACAGACGGCTGGCGGGCCGTCATCTCCGACGGCTTCACGTTCGGCAACGTCGAGCGCGTCGCTCAAGCCTACGCTGATTATCTCATTCGCTACAGAACGCATGAGGCTAATACGACCGGCCCCTTCGACATGCGCCCGCCGCTGGTCGTCGTCGGCTACGACCGTCGCTTTCTCTCCGAGCAATTTGCCGCGCGGACGGCGGAAATCTTAAGCGGCAATCGCCTGCGCGTCGCGCTCTTTAATGAAGCTATGCCGACGCCGCTCGTCTCTTGGGCCGTGCGCGATAAGGGCGCGGTCGGCGGCGTGGTCATCACGGCTTCCCACAATCCGGCTGAGTTTAACGGTTTTAAGATTAAAGCCCCTTGGGGCGGCAGCGCGTCGCCTTCGACCACGACGGCGGTCGAAGCGCTCGTTGACGTTTCGCTGCCGCGCCGCAGCGCTCTACAGTCGAAAGACGACAGCGATGCTTTAACGTCGTCCGTCGAGAGCTATCGACAGCAGATTGCATCTTACGTTGACCTCGAACGCTTGCGCGCGAGCAACTTGAGCGTCACCATTGATTCGATGCACGGCTCGGGCGGGCGCTGGGTCGAGAGTTTCCTCACGGGCGGCACGCTTCAGGCCGAGACGATTCGCGGCCACCGCGACCCGCTCTTTGGCGGCGTCAATCCTGAACCGATTGACCGCAATCTGGGGCTGCTGAAAGAACGCGTGCTGGCGCGCAGCGCGAGCCTCGGATTAGCGACCGACGGCGATGCAGACCGCGTCGGCGCTGTCAACGAACTGGGCGAGACGATGACGATGCACGAGGTTGTGCCCCTCATGCTGTTGCATCTGGCACGGCGGCGCGCGATGTCCGGCGGCGTCGTTCGCACCTTCTCGCAATCCGTTCTCACTAAACGCATCGCCGCCGCGCACAACCTTCGTCTCTTTGAAACGCCCATCGGCTTCAAGCACATCGCGGAGTTGATGCTGGGTGAAAACATACTGCTCGGCGCGGAAGAATCCGGCGGCATCGGCGTGCAGGGACACATCCCAGAGCGTGACGGAATCTTAAACAGCTTGCTTCTTCTTGAGACGGTCATCGCGGCGAATCAGCCGCCGTCCGTGCTCGTCAAAGAGATGCACCGCGAATTCGGTGAGTTCTATTTTCGGCGGCGCGACATGCATCTGGAAGTCGAACGCGGCATTGAGCGGGTCGCTCAACTGGCAGCTAATCCGCCATCGAGCGTCGCCGGCTTTTCCGTTATGGACGTGGAAACGATGGACGGCACGAAGCTTCTTTTTGACGACGAATCTTGGCTGCTCTTTCGTCAATCGGGAACGGAACCCGTGCTGCGTATCTATGCGGAGGCGACTTCAATCGAGAAAGCGGAACTTCTTTTGGACGCCGGAGAGCGGTTGGCGAACAGTTGATGAGCTAGCTCTTCACAGCTTTCCGAGCAACTCGCTTCGTACATTGTTCAGAGCCAACTCGAAGGGAGGTTTTCACTCATGGGGTTAATCCTGATTATCATCCTGGTGGTGTTGCTGCTGGGTGCTATTCCCTCTTGGCCTTACAGTCGTAACTGGGGATATGGGCCAAGCGGCGGCCTCGGCTTGATTCTCCTCATCATAGTCATTCTGGTGTTGCTGAAATACATCTGAACGACTAAGACATTTTAATTCACGCTAACCGAACGCAGACGATTCGGCGGACGGCAAATTATTCTTGCGCCTACCGCACAGCGCGCCGCGAAGCAACATCCGCTGCTCCTGAAAAACAATCAATCGCCTGATGACCTATGCCCGAACTACCTGAAGTCGAACTCGTCGCCCGCGCTTTGTCAAAGCTCATCAAAGGCCGGCGGATTCAAGCCGCGGAGTTGTTGCGCCCCGGCCTCGCGCCGGAAATAGCGCCTTCCAGATTCGCACGCAGCTTGCGCGGCCGTCGTGTCGAATCAACCGGACGGCGCGGCAAACATATTCTCATCAACATGGAAGGCGCGCTCGTGCTCATCGTTCATCTACGCATGACGGGCCGGTTTCTCTATCTGCCGCTCGAAGCGAGCTTGCCGAAACACACGCACGCCCTCTTTTATCTGGAAGGCGAGCGGCGGCTCGTCTTCACAGACCAGCGCCATTTCGGATTGATGAAGCTGGTGACGGCAGCCGAACTCGACTCGACGAAAGAACTCCGCAGGCTCGCGCCCGAACCCTTCTCTGATGACTTTACAGTTGACTATCTACATTCCGCCCTCGCGCGTTCGCGGCGCACGCTGAAGGAAACCTTGCTCGACCAAACACGTGTCGTCGGGCTGGGCAACATCTACGCCGCCGAAGCGATGCACATCGCCCGCGTTAATCCCTTTAGTACGGCCAATGCGCTCTCGCGTCGTCGCACGCAGCCCTTGCACAGCGCTATCCTCACCGTGCTCTCCGAAGCAATCAATCACGGCTCAACGATGAACGTTGACCCCGAAGACATCGAAGGCAGCTACTACGGCGGAGGCTACAGAGGGCATTGGCGCGTCTACGACCGCGAAGGCGAGCCATGCCCCGCCTGCCGCACACGCGTGCGCCGCATCATGCACGCCGGACGCTCCACCTTCTTCTGCCCGCGCTGCCAGCGTCGCTAGAATGCAGGCGCATCTCTTTTTAATTAAGCTTAAGGAACGAGCAGCGTGTGAACTGTGATGCCTATCAGGTAGGCTCCCAGATAAATCGCTGCGAAAGCGAGAATCGTTAAGAAGGCTTTGAGGCCGCGCGTCTTAAACAAATAATAGGGCATGATGAAGGGCCAAGCGATAAGGAGAAACATGCCCATATCGTAGACCAATTTAACGTGATGCTGCCGGTTATCATTTTGCAGCCACCAACCGATGGCCCACAGTAGGGCCAGGCTCTCTAGCACGGCAAAACCCGGAGGTGGCTCAAGGTCGCGCGATAGATAGAGGGCATTGATGATTTGCGACATGACCAGCAGGACGCACAGCAACACGGTCGGAGCATTGATTTGTGAGAGAGGTTTTGTCATCTGTTATTCTGCCTGCTGGCGCAGCACGAGAACGTCTTGCGCTCTTCTTCGAGTGAGCAACGACATATTATCACGCTTAACAGGCTTTGCTCGCACGTTGTTCCATTACCACCGTAGGCTGACTGCCAGCCTACTAGGCTTGACAGATTCTCACGAGCGGCGTATAAGCGCCAGTGGAAAAGCGTGGTGAGTTAAGGCGACTTGCGGCCACGTAAAATAACCCGCTAAACAGCTCGGCTCGGCCCCGGCAAAAGTGAGGCCCCGCAACTTCAAGCTTTCTCGAAGTCCCGCGCTGTTTGGCGCGGGACTTTCGTTTGATAAGTAGGCAACTAAACGGCCGGGAGTTAATAGAAACTTGCCGGCTGCCTGTTGCCTACTGCCCACTGAGTTATGGAAAACTTCAGAGACTTACTTGAGCGCGACGCCATCCACGTCTTCGACGGTGCGATGGGGACGATGCTCTACGCGAAGGGCGTCTACATTAATCGCTCCTATGACGAGTTGAATTTGACGAACCCTGATTTGGTTCGCGAAGTGCATGAGGAGTATGTGCGCGCCGGAGCCGACATCATCGAGACCAACACGTTTGGCGCGACGGCTCATCACTTGAAGCAGTACGGTCTGGAAGGAAGCCTGCGCCTGATTAATGTCGCCGCCGCACGCCTCGCGCGCGAAGCTGCCTGCGAGCGATGCCATGTGGCGGGCGCTGTCGGGCCACTGGGCTTACGCATCGAGCCTTATGGCCCGACCTCTTTTGAAGAGGCCAAAGATTTATTCAAGGAACAAATCGCGGCGCTTCTCGAAGGCGGCGTTGACCTCTTTGTGCTGGAAACCTTCTCGGACATCTCCGAGATGCGGCAGGCCATGCGCGCCGTGCGCGAGTTGTGCGACCTGCCCGTCATCGCGCAGATGACCATCTTGCCCGATGGCAACACGTCGTTTGGCACGACGCCCGAAGTCTTCACCGCGCGCCTCGATGAATGGGGCGCGGACGTTATCGGCCTTAACTGCGGCGTCGGCCCGGCCATCCTGCTGACCGCGATTGAGAAGATGCGCGCGGTAACGAACAAGAAGCTGTCGGTTCAACCAAACGCGGGCCTTCCGCGCGACGTGCAGGGCCGTCAGTTTTACATGTGCTCGCCGGAGTATATGGCGAAGTTTGCGAAGAGATTGATTCAGGCCGGGGCGAAGTTCATCGGCGGCTGCTGCGGCACAACGCCCTCGCACATCAAGCTCATCTCGGATGCCGTGCGCGCCGCCAGCCCGCGCAAGCAGCGTGTGGTGGTGAGCGAATCAGCAGCCGCGTTGATTGAGGAATTGACGCCCGCGGACATCAAGGTCGTGCCGCCCGCGGAGCGTTCAAACTGGTCGCGCAAGATAACGAACGGCGAGTTTGTCACGACCGTCGAAGTGTTGCCGCCCAAAGGCTGCGATGCGAAGAAGACGCTCGAACAAATCAAGCTCTTGAAGCAGGTGGGCGTTGACGGCGTTAACATCCCCGACGGCCCACGCGCGCAGACGCGCATGAGCGCGCAGGCAACGGCCTTGCTCGTCGAGCGCGAGATTGGAATGGAGTCTGTCCTGCATTATTGCTGCCGCGACCGAAACCTCTTGGGCATGATGTCAGACCTTTTGGGAGCGGCGGCTCTGGGCTTGCGCAACCTGCTGCTCATCACTGGCGACCCGCCGAAGATGGGTCCATATCCTGACGCCACAGCCGTCTTCGACATTGATTCCATCGGCCTCACCAACATGGTCAACAAGCTCAACCACGGGCTTGACCTCGGCAACAACCCGATTGGACAGCCGACGGCCTTCTGCATCGGCGTCGGCGTCAATCCCGGCGCGATAAATATAGACGAAGAGATTAAGCGCTTCGAGTATAAGGTCGAGGCCGGGGCGCAGTATGCTATTACGCAGCCCGTCTTCGATACGGAGCAACTGCGCGAGTTTCTCAAACGCATCGAGCACGTCCGCATCCCCATCGTCGCTGGCATCTGGCCGCTCGTCTCCTACCGCAACGCGGAGTTTCTACACAACGAAGTGCCAGGCGTTCGCGTCACGGCTTCCATCATGGAGCGGATGCGCGTCGCCTCCGAAAAGAGCAAGGAAGACGGACGCGACGAGGGATTGAAGATTGCGCGCGAATCGCTCATCGAAGTGCGCGACCTGATACAGGGCGTGCAGGTCTCAGCGCCCTTCAACAACGTTCGCTACGCGCTCGAAGTCTTTGAAGCGCTCGACGAATTCAAGAGCCACGCAGCAGCGCCAGTCACGCATTAAATCAGCACACGCATTCGGGGTTTTCACTTCTCTGGCGCTTTTATCCATCCGAAATGCTGTGATGCATCGCCTTCCCGAGTTCGGGATACTTAAACTGGAAGCCCGCCTCTTTTAATCTTAAAGGCTCGACGCGTGCGCTTGAGAGCAGGAGGGCGTCTGCGACTTCACCGAAGGCGAGGCGCGCGGCGAATTTGGGGACGAAGAAGATGGTCGGGCGCGAGAGCACGCTGCCCAGGGTCTTCGTGAACTCTAAATTAGTGACCGGATGCGGCGCGACGACGTTGACAGGCCCGCGCAAGTTTTCAGTCTCAAGCGCGAAGAGGATTGCGCCCACCGCGTCGTCAATCGCAATCCAACTCATGTACTGCTCGCCGCTGCCGATTTTTCCGCCGACGCCGAGCTTAAAGGGCGTCAGCATCTTTTTCAGCGCGCCGCCTTCAGCGCTCAGGATAACGCCGAATCTTAAGTTGACCACTCTCAAGCCGCTCTGCGCCGCAGGCTGTGTCGCCAGTTCCCACTCGCGGCAGACTTCCGATAAAAAATCGTCGCCCGAAGCGCTCTGCTCGGTCAAAACTTCGTCGCCACGGTCGCCATAAAAGCCCGTTGCTGAAGCGCTGAGCAGCGTGTGCGGCTTATTGTTCAATCCGGCCAGCGTCTCGCTCAAGAGCCTTGTTCCCTTCACGCGGCTCTCGCGGATTAGCAGCTTCTTCTCGTCAGTCCAGCGACCTTCCGCGATGTTTTCGCCGGCCAGATGAATCACCGCTTCCATGCCTTCGAGGCTCGCGGCATCAATCGTCCCTTGTGACGGGTTCCAGTTGATTTCATTCGCGGCCTTGTTCGGTGCAGAGCGCACTAGCCTGTAAACTTCATGGCCCGCCGCCGTCAACGCCGGAATCAAGTCTGTGCCCACCAGCCCCGATGCTCCAGTCACGAGAATTTTCATGCGTCTCTCCTCAATCGTGCTCCGCACCATAATAAACGCCCTCAACTATTTCATACTGATTATCTCGCTTTTATCTCGTTTTTCTTCTGTGATGATTCCCACACTCTTTTCTTTTTAGGCAAAGGTTGCGTACAATGGCGGCTCATCGGTAATGATGGCGTTCGAGACGCGGCGGGCTTTCTCCCTTCCTACCCTAGTCTCAAACTGCAATCAGTTTCCAGTCGCCTTTTTATTCAGCCAACGTTCGTCTCTTTTTTTTTTGACCCTGCGGCCACGGAGTCTAACTAAGGCCGCCCTCGCTGCACCCTTTGCTTGAGCGAACGGTGCACTTATGGAACGGAGCACGCCGAGAGTGGTTCGTCTTCGCTTCGCCGTCATTTTCTTGCTGCTGGCAGCAGCTCTCTGTCTCTTGGGTCTGCGCGCGGGGCGTGCGCAATCGGGCGTTATTCGTCGTGTCACGAACACGACTGAAGATGGCATCAGCATCAACCCTTCTCTGAGCGGCGACGGGCGGCGCATCGCTTTTGAATCCACGAAAGACATCGCGGGCGCTGGCGGCGCTACATCCTTCCGCGCGCTTCGCGCTGACATCGGCAGCGACCCCGCCGCCTTCGTCCAACTCGGCGCGACGCGCTCGCCCGCACCCGGCATTTCACAAGACGGCTCGCGCCTCGCCTTCGCCTCCAAGGACAATCCGCTTGGCACCAACGCCGATTTCAATTCCGAAATCTTCTACTTCGACGGCACCACGCTCCGGCAAATCACCAACACATCGCCAGGCGACGTTTCCCTGCGCGCACGCAACGGCAGTTTCCTCCCCTCGCTTTCCGACGACGGACGCTTTATAGCCTTCTCCTCAAACCGCGACCTCGCTAACCTTAACGCCGACGCCAATCTCGAAATCTTCATCTACGACACTACCACGCAGACCATCTCGCAACTGACGAGCACGGTCGGCATCGTCGGCTCAACCGACGCCAAGATTAGCGGCAACGCTTCGCAGGTCGCTTTTATCCGCGACAACAACATCGCGCCCGGCGCGTCGAACCGCGACCTTTTGCTTCAGCCGCGCGCGGGCGGCCCGTCGCGCGTCATCGCCAGCAACGCGAGCAATCTGGCTTTAACTTATGGGCGCGCCATCAGCGACGATGGCACGCGCGTCGTCTATGCCGCGGATTCCGTTCCCGGCACGAGTCAGGTCTTCTTTTTCGACGGGCGCGGCAACACGACGCGGCGGATAACGACGCTCGCAGCCCCTTTAAGCAGCGTGCCCGACGTGCCGCTGCACCCGACGGTGAGCGGCGACGGCACGCGCCTCGCCTTCGCCACGCGCCGCGTCGTCATCACCGGCTTCAACAACGCCGCGAACGACCGCACCATAGAGCTTTACACTTTCGACGTTCCGACAGGGCAGTTTGCGCACGTCACGGATGTTCCTGCCGATCGCGAGGCCGACGGCCACAACGGCTCCAATCTCGTCACAGAGGTCATCTCTTCTCTGAATGACGACGGCACAATCGTCGCGTTCAATTACCCGCGCCTGCTCTCCGGCCCTGTCTCGGATAGCGATGTTGAAAACAACTCGGAAATCTATGTGACGGGCACGGCCCCGCGCCCGCAATTCGGCACGCTCATCGTGCTCAACGGCGCGTCGTTCGGCAATGAGCCTGCGACGACCGAGGCCGTCGCGCCCGACAGCATCGCCGTCGCGCAGGGCGGAGCGCTGGCCGACACGACCATCCAGGCCGAGCGCCAGCCCGACGGCACTTTCCCGCGCAACGTCGGCGGAACAACCGTCACGGTCAATGGCCGCGCCGCGCAAATCTTTTTCGTCTCGCCCAGTCAGGTTAATTTCCTCGTTCCGCCGGAAACCGAAATCGGCACGGCTGAAGTCGTCGTCACCAATCCTGAGGGTTTCCAATCACGCGGGACGGTGGCTGTGCTGCGCGCCGCTCCCGGGATTTTCACCTACAGCGGCGACGGTCGCGGCGAAGGCGTCATTCTCGATGCGACAACGCTGCAACCCGGCCCCTTTGACCCGACCAGCGGCAACCTGCGTTTGATTATCTTTTCGACGGGCGTGCGCAACGCCTCGCAAGTGACCGTCACCATCGGCGGCAGGCAGGCGACGTTTGAGTCAGTGATGGCGTCGCCGGACATGCCGGGCCTGGATGAAGTTCACGTTCTCGTTCCCTCGGACTTGCGCGGCGCGGGCACGGTTGATGTCATCATCCGCGCCGACGGGCGCGACAGCAATCCGGCGCAGGTGACGTTCACGGGCGAAGCGCGCCGCGACATCGTTATTAATGAAGTGCTCGCAGACCCGCCCGACGGCTTGGCCGGCGACGCCAATCGCGACGGCGTTCGCAACGGCACGGACGACGAGTTTGTCGAACTCGTCAACGCTTCGGGCCGCGACATAGACATCAGCGGCTACCAACTCTTCTCGCGCAGCAACACGGCGACGAACGATACGCTGCGCCATACGTTTGCCGCCGGAACTATCTTCCCCAACGGCTCTGCCATCGTCATTTTCGGTGGCGGCAACTTCGACCCGAATAATCCGGCCTTCGGCGGCGCGCTCGTTCTCGAAGCCTCCACCGGCGGACTCTCTTTGAACAACGCGGGCGGCGTCGTCACCCTCAAAGAGCCAGGCGGCGCGCTCGTTCAATTCTTCGCTTACGGCGGCTCGACGGGCCTCAACGGCGACGCTAATCAATCGCTCACGCGCTCGCCCGATGTGACAGGCAATTTTGTCCCGCACACGACCGCGCCCGGCAGCAATGGCCGCGCCTATAGCCCCGGCACGCGCGTTGACGGCTCGCCCTTCGTCGTGCAGGCCATCGCGCGCATCGAAGTCTCGCCCGCTTCGGCCACGATTGTCGTCGGCGCGCAGCAGCAGTTCACAGCCCGCGCCTTCGACGCCAACAATCAGGAGATAACGGGCGTCATCTTCCGTTGGCAGTCGAGCAATCCGGCGGTCGCGACCATTGACCAGAACGGACTCGCAACCGGCATCGCGCCCGGCACAACCGAGATACGCGCCAACGCGCGCGGCGTGCAGTCTGCTCCGGCGACGCTCACGGTCGAAGACGTTCAGCGCATCCTCACGCGCATAGATGTGACGCCTACGACGGCCACCATTCCTGTCGGAGGCACGCAGCAATTCACAGCCCGCGCCTTTGACCAGAACAACAACGAGATTACGGGCGTCACCTTCACCTGGGCCTCAAGTGACCCGAACGTTGCCACCGTTGACCAAAACGGATTGGCGACGGGTCTCAGTCCGGGCACAACTTTCATCACCGCATCGTCCGGCAATGTGACCAGCAATCAGGCCACGCTGAGCGTCGTCGCCGCCACCTTCGTCATCAACGAAGTGCTGGCCGACCCGCCCGGCAGCGCGGCCACAGACTTGATTGGCGATGCCAACCGCGACGGCACGCGCAGCGCCAGCGACGACGAGTTTGTCGAGATGGTCAACTCTTCGGCGGCCACGCTCGACATCTCCGGCTGGACGCTTCGCACGCGTGCCACAGGCGGCACGACCGAGACCGTTCGTCACACGTTTGCGGGCGGCACAACGCTGGCTGCCGGAACAGCCGTGGTCGTCTTCGGCGGCGGCAATTTCGATTCGGCCAATCCGGCCTTCGGTTGCGCGCGCGTCGTCGCTGCCTCTTCCGGCGGCTTGTCCTTGACCAATAGCGGCCTGACCGTCGCCGTTCGCGATGCCGCCGGCAATCTCATCGCGCAGTTTACTTACGGCGGCTCGACGGGCCTCGCCGGCGACAACGACCAATCGCTCACGCGCTCGCCCGACATCACAGGCAGCTTCGTGCAACACACTACTGCCGCCGGAGCGCAAGGGCGAAGATTCTCGCCCGGCGTGCGTGTGGATGGCACACCCTTCGGCAATTGTCCGGGCCGCTTAACGAGCGTGACGATTAGCCCTGCGGCGTCGAGCGTGGCCGTCGGTCAAACGACACAGTTCACAGCCCAAGCCTTCGACCAATTCGGGCGTCCGCTGACGAACGCCACCATCACCTTCGCTTCAAGCGATACGAACGTCGCCACCGTTGATGCTGTCACGACAGACCCCGCGACAGGCATCGCGACAGCGACCGTCACAGGCCGCAACGTGGGCACAGCGCAAATCACAGCCACCGCGACCGACGGCACAACCACCGTGATGAGCAGCCCGGCGACGCTCAACGTGACCGCCGTTCCGCAGACCATCACGCGCGTCGAAGTCGCGCCGCCGACGGCCACCATCAATCGCGGTCAAACACAGCAGTTCACAGCGACCGCCTTTGACCAGAATAACCAGCCTGTCGCGGGCGTCACCTTCACTTGGTCGTCGAGCAACACGGCGATTGCCACCGTTAACCAAAACGGCTTGGCAACGGGCGTCGGCGTCGGCACAGTGACCATCACGGCCAGCACTTCTGACGGCGCGGGCGGCACAGTCTCCGGCCAGGCGACCCTTAACGTGCAAGTGCCGCTCGTCATTAATGAGTTATTGGCCGACCCGCCCGGCAGCGCGGCGACAGACTTGATTGGCGATGCGAATCGCGACGGCGTGCGCGATAGTGATGATGACGAGTTCGTGGAGTTGCTCAACAACTCGAATGCGCCGGTTGACATCTCCGGCGTCATCCTGATGGATGCGACGAGCAATCGCTTTACATTCCCGGCCAACACTATTCTTGCAGCCGGACGCGCAGTCGTCATCTTCGGCGGCGGCACACCGCCCGCGAGTGACCCGGCCTTCGGCGGCGCGCTCATCTTCACGACCGGCACGCTCAGCCTCAACAACACGGCTGATACCGTGACGGTCAAGCTGCCCATCAGCGGCACGGACGTTGTTATCTCCACGCACACTTACGCGGCTGAAGCTAATGCCGACCAGTCGCTCACGCGCTCGCCTGATGCCGAGATAGGTTCGGCTGGCGGCAATTTCGTACAGCATACAACTGCGACCAACGCGGCGGGACGCGCCTTCTCCCCGGGCACGCGCGCGGACGGAACACCCTTCGGCTCGCCCGCCATTACGCGCATCGAGGTCACTCCCGCGACGGCTACGGTCAGCATCGGCGGCACACAGCTTTTCACCGCTCGCGCCTTCAGCAACACGGGCGGCCCTGAAGTAGAAGTGTTGAACGTCTCCTTTATCTGGGATTCCAGCGACCCGACCAAAGCAACTGTTTCGCCGTTGACGGGCATGACAACAACGGCGACGGGCGTTGCCGCGGGCACTTCCACCATCCGCGCGCGCGCCGGAGGACAACAAGGTACGGCCACGTTAACAATCAACGCGCTGCCGACGCTCTCTATCAACGATGTCTCGGCCAATGAGG
>CAZEZJ010000031.1:0-4105 GCA_964516695.1 uncultured Blastocatellaceae bacterium | reverse complement strand
GACAACGTTCACCTTCACGGTCAGCCTCTCAGCGCCCGCGCCCGCCGGAGGCGTCACCTTCGACATCGCGACACAGGACGGAACGGCTACCGTTGCAGATAACGACTACGTAGCCAGAAGCCTGACCGCGCAGACCATTGCCGAAGGCCAACAGACTTACACTTTCGACGTAACGGTTAACGGCGACACTAATGTTGAAGCCAATGAGACGTTCTTCGTTAACATCACCAACGTCAGCGGCGTCACAGTCAGCGACGGTCAGGGCGTCGGCACAATCCAGAATGACGACATCTCAACGCTCCCGACGCTCTCCATCAATGATGTCGCCATGAGCGAAGGCAACACGGGAACAACGACCTTCACTTTCACCGTCAGCTTGTCATCACCCGCACAGGCCGGAGGCGTCACCTTCGACATCGCGACGCAGGATGGAACGGCCACCGCTGGCAGCGACTACGTAGCCAGAAGCCTGACCGCGCAGACTATTCCCGAAGGCCAACAGACCTTCACCTTTGATGTGACCGTTAACGGCGACACGCTCGTCGAACCGGACGAGACTTTCTTAGTGAACGTGACCAGCGTCACGGGCGCGACCGTTGTGGACGGCCAGGGCACGGGAACGATTCAGAATGATGACACGGCCAATGTGGTCATCAGCCAAGTCTACGGCGGCGGCGGCAACACCGGCGCGCCCTTCACGAACGACTTCATCGAAATCTTCAACCGTGGCACGACGACCGTTAATCTATCCGGCTGGTCTGTGCAATATCAGGCGGCAACGGGAACAGCCACTTGGTCAGTCACAACTCTTTCCGGCACGCTTCAGCCCGGACAGTATTACTTGATTCAGGAATCGGGCGGCGCAGTCGGGAGTCCGCTGCCGACGCCGGACGCGACGGGGACGATAGCGATGGCAGCGGGAGCGGGCAAGGTGGCGCTGCTGAACACGACAACCGCGCTGGCAGGCGCGTGCCCGTCAAGCGCTAGCATTCTTGACCTCGTCGGCTACGGCACAACCGCCAACTGCTTCGAGGGCAGCGGTCCCGCGCCCGCTCCGAGCGCAACGCTCGCAGACCTTCGTGCCAATAACGGCTGTATTGATACAAACAACAACGCAGCCGACTTCTCCACCGGCGCGCCCAACCCGCGCAACACAAGTTCGCCGCTGAACAACTGTAGCGCTCCGCCTCTGCCAACGCTCTCCATCAATGATGTCGCCGTGAGCGAAGGCAACGCCGGAGCAACGACCTTCACCTTCACCGTCAGCCTATCGGCTGCTGCGCCCGCTGGCGGCGTCACCTTCGACATCGCGACGCAGGACGGAACAGCTACAATCGCTAACAACGACTACGTCGCCAGAAGCCTCACAGGTCAAACCATCACGGCTGGAAATCAAACCTTTACGTTTGACGTCACCGTTAACGGCGACACAAGCGTTGAGCCGGACGAGACTTTCTTCGTCAACGTCACGAACGTCACGGGCGCGACGCTCTCCGATGGTCAAGGTCAGGGAACAATACAGAACGATGACGCCGCTGCTCTGCCAAACCTTTCCATCAACGACGTGACCGCAAGCGAAGGTAATAGCGGCGCAACCACCTTCACCTTCACGGTCAGCCTCTCAGCGCCCGCGCCCGCCGGAGGCGTCACCTTCAACATCGCCACGCAGGACAACACCGCCACGGTTGCAGATAACGACTACGTTGCCAGAAGCCTAACGGCGCAGACCATTGCCGAAGGGCAACAGACTTTCACCTTCGACGTAACGGTTAACGGCGACACTAACGTTGAAGCCAACGAGGCGTTCTTCGTTAACGTGACGAGTGTGACGGGCGCGAATGTGACGGACGGTCAGGGCATTGGGACAATCACTAATGATGACGCTGCGGCCACACCGCTCGTCGTCATCAGTCAGGTCTACGGCGGCGGCGGAAATGCCGGCGCGCCCTTCACGAATGATTTCATCGAAATCTTCAATCGTGGCACGACGGCTGTTAACCTCGCGGGATGGTCTGTGCAATATCAGACGGCAACGGGAACTGGCACGTGGCAGGTGACGGCGCTGTGCCCGAGCGGGCCGTGCATGATTCAGCCGGGACAGTATTTTCTGGTGCAGGAAAGCGGCGGCGCAAACGGCGTCGCGCTGCCAACACCGAACGCCACAGGAACAATTGCGATGGCTGCCACCGCCGGTAAAGTCGCTTTACTAAACACGACGACCGCGCTGGCAGGCGCGTGCCCGTCAAGCGCAAATATTCTTGACCTCGTCGGCTACGGCACCACCGCCAACTGCTTCGAGGGCAGCGGCCCTGCTCCCGCTCCGAGCAACACGACGGCTGACATTCGCGCGGGCAGCGGTTGCACAGACACCAACAATAACGCAGCCGACTTTGCCACGGGCACGCCCACCCCGCGCAACACCAGCTCGCCAACCAACGCTTGCGGCGGAGGGATTGCACCGCCGCAGGAATTTTTAATATTTGATTGGAGTAGAGTGCTCTCGCCTTGAAAGGCTGAGTTAGCGTATGACGCCCGTGAGCGGGCTTGACGCGCTGGCGTAGAGGCGTTTCGGCATCCGGCCGGCTTGATAGGCTAGACGGCCCGCTTCGATGGCGAGGCGCATGGCAGTAGCCATCCGCGCGGCGTCTTGCGCCTCGGCAATCGCCGTGTTCATCAAGACTGCGTCCGCGCCCAATTCCATCGCAATCGCCGCATCCGAAGCCGTCCCCACACCCGCATCCACAATAATCGTCGCCTCCGGCAATTGCTCGCGCATGATGCGCAGGTTCGCCGGATTCTGCACGCCGAGGCCGGAGCCGATGGGCGCGGCCAGCGGCATCACCGCCGCGCAGCCCGCATCAAGGAGCTTCTTCGCCATAATCAAATCATCCGTGAAATACGGCAACACCGTAAAGCCCTCGCGCACGAGCACGCGCGCTGCTGCCAGCGTTTGCTCATTATCAGGAAAGAGCGTCGTCTGGTCTCCGATAACTTCCAGCTTGATTAAATCAGTCGCGAGCGCTTCGCGCGCCAGCCGCGCCGTGCGAATGGCATCCTCCGCTGTATAGCACCCCGCCGTGTTAGGCAAAATTTCGAGCGCCGGGTCGAGGTGGTCTAAAAAAGATTCAGTGCTTCTGTCCAGCGGCACGCGCCTGACGGCCACCGTCACCATCTCCGCCCCCGAAGCGCGATGCGCCGCCTTCATCTCTTCATAGCTGCGATACTTCCCCGTCCCGATAATCAGCCGCGAGCTAAACGCGCGGCCCCCAATCTCAAACTTCTCCGTCTCCATCTGAATTGCCGTTGACATCTTTTTCTCTGACACTTTCTCCCGCTAGATTAATACTTTGACTTTACACCCGAACGTTTATAAATAAAAGAAGTGATGAGTGATGAGTGATGAGTGATGAGTAGAAAACTTCTTTCTTTTACTCATTACTCATTACTCATCACTCATCACTGTATTAAACCCGCCGCCGACGAAATGGACAATCTCGATGCGGTCGCCTTCGGAGAGTTTGGTGTGGGGCCAATCGGCGCGGCGGACAACCTCGCGATTACGCTCGATGGCGAGGCGCGCGGGCGCGAGCGCAAGTTGGTTGACAAGTTCGCTGAGCGTCGTGCCCTGCTCCACTTCGCGGCTCTCGCCGTTGACTTCGATGCGCAAACCGTTTCAAACCTCTATCTGGAAGGAAGAATGATGCGTCGCATTTCCGCGTCGTGGCTACCCGCAACGACGCGGATGAGAATCGCGGCCCGGCCCGACGTAAAGCGCGGCAGCGTCGTAAAAACAACGGCCATTCCCTCGCGGTCGGTCGTCGCCGAGCAGATTAAAGGGCGAAACGTCGTGCCGAGAACCTTGACCGTCACCGCTGCCTGACTCACGCCGTCATTTTCGCCGCCCGCTCCGCGACTCACGCGTATCCGCAGCGCCACCACATCACCCGCATGAAAATCCCTATCTTCAATTAACTGAAGATGAAGCTCGTCTCCCACATCGGCGCGACCGGCAAACTCGAAATCGTCGGGCGGAGCCGGACGCATGATGATGGGCGTCTGGCTGCCGCGAAAAGGCTGCGTTGATGTGGAGCGCGGCGTGAAGGGT
>CAZEZJ010000030.1:22315-23466 GCA_964516695.1 uncultured Blastocatellaceae bacterium | reverse complement strand
GTAATTAAAGATGTGCCCGCGCTCTTCGATGACGACTTCCATGCCCGGGCGCGTGTGCAGTTTGATGGCAATCTGGTTGCCCATCGAGCCGGTCGGCACAAAGAGCGCGGCTTCCTTTGCAAACATCTCCGCCGCGCGCTCCTGCAAGCGATTGATGGTCGGGTCTTCCCCATAGACATCATCGCCCACTTCCGCCTCGGCCATCGCGCGCCGCATCGCGGGCGTCGGTTTCGTCACGGTATCACTGCGTAGGTCAATCATAAGCTCAAGCGTTAGAGTTTACAGGAGACGAAAAGAACAGAGAAATTAGTCAGAGCGGTTGGCGACCGCCGGTGCTCAATTCTGAATTACGGATTTTGGATTCTGCTTTTCAACGAATTCAACCATCCGGTCAATCAACGTATCGTCTTGGCTGCCGACGAGGCCGAGGATTGTAAAATGGTTAGTGCCGGGGTTGATAAACGTCTCGGCTTTTGTGCCCGCCTTTCTTAAGAGCGCCGCCAACTCTTCCGCTTCCGCTTCGAGCTTTTCATCGTCTGCGGCGTTAATCATCAGAAAAGGCGGCGCACCCTGGCGAACGTGGCTGACCGGAGAAGCCTTGATCCAAACTTCCCTATCAGCGCCGAACGCGGGCCGCGCCATCAAACGATGAGCCATGCGATTGCGACCGGCGAAGTGCGCTATGTTGTAAATACCAGAAATCCCGATGACTCCTTTGATGAAAGAGGCGTTGACAGCGCCCGCCTGCTGTAAATATCGCTCGTCGAGTGTGACGAGGGCGGCCAGGTGCGCGCCCGACGAATGACCGCTGGCGAAAATGTTTTCATGGTCGCCGCCATAGCTACGTATGTTCTCCCTCACCCACAGGAGAGCGTGCGCGGCGTCGAGCGTTTGCGCCGGATGACGAACGCGCGGCGAGAGACGGTAATTGACGTTGACGGCCAACAACCCTCTCTGCGCCAGCGCCGTGCAGACGTTTGCGTGAACACTGAAAGCATCCTGCTTGTCTGAGGCGCGCCAGCCGCCGCCGTGCATGAAGACGACCACGGGCAACCGTTGACCGCTCAACGCCGCTGCTGGCGCGTAGATGTCTAGCGACTGCTCGGACGCATTCTTGTCAGGCCGCGGATGATAGCAAACGTCGCGCTCAA
>CAZEZJ010000030.1:1109-22305 GCA_964516695.1 uncultured Blastocatellaceae bacterium | reverse complement strand
ACCCTGAGGCCAGAGGGCTGGAGCGCAACGGGTCTTCCTCTTTCGCTCAGTTCAAACTGTACCAGATAACCACGGTCAAAGAGCGAGCGGCTACCGCGCAGCCGCAGGAATTTGTAGGCAGTTGAGAGCAAGCCGGGCATCAAACCAGCACGAGAGAGACAGCTTCAAACAAAAGCCGCGAACACTTCGTTGGAAAGCAGCGCGCCATGACGCGTCAGCTTCAATCGCTCGTCTTCAATCGAGATTAATCCGGCCTCGCTCAAGCGTGCGAGGTCGGCGGCGTATTCCTCCCTTAAATCTCTGCCGAAGGCCGCGCGATGTTGCGAGAGGCTCAAGCCACGCATCAGTCGCAAGCCTAGAAAGACGGCTTCAGCCTGAGCTTCGCGCTCATCAAGCTCTACGCTCTCGACGACGGCGCTCTCGTCTTCTTCAAGAAGCGCCGTATAGCGCGCGGCGTCGCGCTCGTTGGCCCAGCGACGGCGCTCTCCGTCAAACGAATGGGCCGAACAACCGAAACCGTAAACCGCTTCCTTCGTCCAATACTTCGTGTTGTGGCGTGACTCGTAGCCGGGCAGGCAGAAATTCGAAATCTCATAATGGTCATAGCCCGCCGCAGCCGTGCGGTCGAGCATTAGTTGAAACATCTCAGCCGCCGCGTCGTCATCTGGACGAGGCTGTTGCCCGCGTCTAATCTGCTCGGCGAGCGGCGTTCCTTCGTGAACTTCGAGCAGGTAGAGCGAGAGATGTTCGGGGCGAAGCTGTAGGGCTTCGTCCAGATTACGCGCCCAAGCCGAAAGCGTCTGGGCGGGAAGCCCTGCGATGAGGTCAAAGCTGACGTTACGAAATCCGGCCTCGCGCAAATCCTTAATCGTTTGCCGGACATCGGCGGCGGTATGCACGCGGCCCAGTCGCCGCAGTTCGCGGTCGTCGAAAGTCTGCGCGCCGAAGCTGGCGCGGTTGATGCCGAGGCGATGCAGCTCTCTCAAATCATGCGGCGTCACTGTTCCCGGGTTCATCTCCATCGTCACTTCCACGTCCGCCGAGACGCGAAAACGCTCGCGGACGGCGCACAGCAAACGCTCCGTCTGCGCGGGGCTGAGCAACGAGGGCGTGCCGCCGCCGAAGTAGATGGTTTCAACTTCTTTTGTCTTTTCGTGTGTCGCGAAAGAGGCTATCTCGCGCGCAACGGCAGCGACGTAGCGCTCGGCCAGCGCGCCATCGTAAGTTCCGGTGGCGAAGTCGCAGTAGGAACAGCGCGAGCGACAGAAAGGGATGTGGATGTAGACTCCGGCACGCTTCATGTTGGTCGCGAAGATTATAGCACGCGAGGGACGCCCCTTGTGCCTGGCGGCGAACACAGATGGCACGGCTCAGGATGGATTTGCATACGCTTTATCGCTGAGGTGTATCGTTTTATGTGACGGCGGCTTCGCCGGCTTGCGGCCTGCGATTCGATATTGACTGAAATTTACAGAATGTTCGATATGGTACAGACGCGGCATGGAAATTGATTTACGTTGCAGCACAAAACCTTAACTTGTTAACGCCACGAACAAGTCAGTTGAGAAGCGCGCTTTGTGCTTCTCAATCTAGCTGCACGATAAACGTGCTCACTTAATAAGCAACACACCTAACACCTAATTGAAGGAGACTGCGATGATAGACAACGAACAAGGCTCAGGCGGTGGTAGCGGTTCTGGTGGTAGCGGCGGCGGTTCCGGCAGCGGCGGCGGCTCAGGCAGCGGCGGTTCGGGCGGTGGCTCGGGCAGCGGCGGCTCCGGCGGCGGTGGCGGACAATCCGGCGGAGGCTCTGGCGGCGGCTCCGGTAGCGGTGGCTCTGGAAGCGGCGGCTCGGGCGGCGGCGGCGGACAGTCCGGCGGCAGCGGAGGCTCCGGTGGTGGTTCGGGTGGTTCTTCCGGTGGCGGCGGCGGCGCTGGTGGCGGTAGCGGCAGCGGCGGCGGGAGCGGCGAGGAAGGTGGAGGCGGCTCATCGGGCGGTAGCGGCGGCTCCGGTGGCGGTTCGGGCGGTGGCTCGGGCAGCGGCGGCTCCGGCGGTGGCGGCGGAACAGGCGGCAGTGGTTCTGGCGGCGGCTCCGGTAGCGGCGGTGGTTCCGGCGGCTCGTCCGGTGGCAGCGGAGGCGGCAGCGGCTCCGGTGGTTCCGGCGGTTCAGGGAGCGGCGGCTCTGGCGGCGGCGGACGATAGCGCCAAGCTTGCTGCTTAACAACTAACCGCGAGGTTTTTAACCCTTTATCAAAAACGCGTGGCGACGATTCAAAATTCGTCGCCGCGCGTTTTTATATCTGACAGCCACATTATTTCTGCGGCGGATTCAAGCGGCGCAGGCTGCCGTCGGCGCTGATGTGGCGGCTTTTGCTGCGCGCGACGCGTTCGGCTTGCGCGAAGGCGCGCAGGAAATTCTCGCCCAGCACCTTGCGTATATCTTTTTCCGTGTAGCCGCGTTTCAATAGCTCATAAGTGATGTTGGGAAGCTGCGCGATGTCTTCCATGCCTGCGGGCAGACTCGGCACGCCGTCGAAATCCGAGCCTAGCCCGACGTGGTCAATGCCCGCGATTTTCGCTATATGGACGATGTGGTCAATCAACACGGAGAGCGGGACGGGCGGCAGCGGATTGGCGTCGAAGAGTTTTTTTCTCTCCTCGGCCAAGCGTTGCGGGTCGTTCTTGTACTGCTGATTGAGCGCGTCGAGTTGCGGCTTCAAACGTTGGTCGCGCGCGCGGTCAGCGTCCAGATGTTTCTGGTCAATGAATGAAGGATAGAAATTGACCATCACGACGCCGCCG
The DNA here is from genome assembly GCA_964516695.1 of uncultured Blastocatellaceae bacterium. Classification (GTDB taxonomy): domain Bacteria; phylum Acidobacteriota; class Blastocatellia; order Pyrinomonadales; family Pyrinomonadaceae; genus DASVTR01. Next base: position 19,503 of record CAZEZJ010000030.1, on the reverse strand, counting down.
TTCTTGGCGATGCGGCGCAGCAGGTCGTCCGAGATGTTGCGCGGGTGATTGTTGAGCGCCTGCGCCGAAGAATGCGAAGCGATGATGGGCGCGCTTGAGATGTCGAGCACGTCGGCCATTGTCTTATCCGAGACGTGTGAGACATCCACCAGCATTCCCAAACGGTTCATCTCGCGCACGACCTCTTTGCCGAAGTCTGACAGGCCGTTATGCTTCGCCTCATCGCGCGCCGAGTCGGCCCAGTCGTTTGTGTTGTTGTGTGTGAGCGTCATGTAGCGAACGCCGAGGCGATAAAAGTCGCGCAAGGCGAACAGCGAATTCTCAATCGCGTGTCCGCCCTCGATGCCCATCAGCGCGGCTACCTTCCCCTGCTTCTTCGCGCGCCGGATGTCCGCGACGCTCGTCGCCATCATCAACCGCTCTGGATAGCGCTCCGCCGCGCGGTAGACAGCATCAATCTGCTCCAGCGCACGCCGCGCCGAGCCTCCCCCTGCCGCCGCATACTTCCGGTCCACATAGACGGAGAAGAACTCAGCCGTCAAGCCGCCCTGCTTCATCCGCTGAAGGTCTGTGTGATACTTGCCGGCGGAAGAGATGCCGATGTCGTAGTCATCATCGAGCATCATCGAAGTGATGTCGTTGTGCGTGTCAACGACGATTGACTTGCGATGAATCCGCAGCGCTTCGCGCCACATGCGCTCGTCGCGCGGGGCGGTTGCCTGCTGGCTCGGCGCAGGAGAAGTCGCGACGGTTTGCGTCCATGAAGGTGTGACCGATGCGAGGAGAAGCACTAAGGCACAGGCGGCGCGCGGCGTGAATTTTTGTTTAGTCATCTGCTCTGGCAATCCGTGTCTGAAGAAGATGTTGGAGGCATACAGCTTACTGCATGAAACGAACCTCAGACAACCCGGAACGCCCAGGCTTCATTAGCACCCGGAAGTGCTCAACTCCGCGACCTCGCGCACCAGTTTGCCCTTTCGCGCGTAGGATGAAAGAAAGAGCTTGCGCTGCGTGGAATTGTAGTGCCAACCGACCTGCACATATAAATCAAGCTTGTTATCGCCGTCCATGTCGCCCGCCCAGAGCAGTTCCCAATAGCCCTCGATTTCTTGCCCTGTGCCGCCGAGGTCGTAGAGCACCTGTTCGTTTTCGCTGTTTCGGTTGAGAATCAATTTCGCGTCGTTATGCTGAATGCTAAAGCTCTCCTTTGTGTCCTTCGTCACGACACTGAGGCCATAGCTCGCCGCGCCGAGAGTCAAGTGGGTGCTGGTCGCGTTTGTCAGAGCCATGCGCCCGGCGAACACGGTGCTGATGGGGCCAGGCCGCAGCGTGCCAGCGCCTTTGACGAGCAAGATGGGCTTGTCCCTCTGATTAACGCTGACACGCTTGCCCGTCTTCTCTGTGGATTTATCATCATCTACCAGCACGTCTTTGATGGTTGTGACCGTCAAGGCGGAGTCAATCAGAAACGACCCCTTGTTCGTCACATACAATCCGAGCCAGCGCTCGCCCGTGTGTGCGTTCACTTCGTCGCCATGAAACTCGCCTGTCTCGACTACGCGCGCAATCAGCGACGGACTTTGCGGCGGCTCCCAGTAAGCTTCAAGTTCAAGCGGGGGCGCGGTCAGCGCGGGCAGCACATCCGGTAAGTCAAAACCAAAGCGCGCCGCAGCCCCACGCGCCGCCGTCAAACGGGCGACTTGCAACACCTGCGCTGCACCAACACCAATGCCAAAGGCTATCAGCAAAGCGATGATTCTCAAGACCGGCTTTCTCATTATGCTTACCTCTCAAACCCGGCCTTCTCAGCCAGGATAAACTATCTTGACCGCCGCCAAGAGCAGCATTACCAGCAGAACGTGTGTCAGCAAATTTATTGCGAGCAGCGCGCGCCCGCGCGGATGGAGGACGAGCCTGAGCGACTCGTGCAGCGAGCGTCGGGCCAGCGTGTGCACCTCATCGCTCGCAAAATATTTCCACTGGCCCGCGCGATAGGCGATGAGCCAGCGTCGCAGCAATGAACGTTTGCAGCGCCGCCGCCCGATGTGTGCTCGCAGCAGAGAGCGAGCGCGCGCCGCGAAGGAGAAAGCGAAGAGCAGGCAGAGCAAGGTCGCTGCGGCCATGAGCCAGCCTCCGGCCTTCTCTTTCCAGAAGCCGGCGAGCCAACTCCAGCTTGCCTGACAAAAGAGTTTCAGGCGTGCGCGTAGCGTCGGGCGCGGCTTGGGCTTCGGCGGCGCGGCCCATCCCGGGCCGCCGCTGACGGTGCGCGTCGCAGGCTCCCAAAAGGATGTTCCGCGCGGAAGCTGATAATCGGGATACGCGGTTCTGACATCCTTGTAGGTCACCATCCGGTCGCCCGCGTGAAGACCCGTCGCGTAGGCGCTGTGCCAGTATTGGTTATAGCGTTCCGACAAACGCTCGTGGCAGACGGCGGCGGTGTAGAGAGCGTCGCGCGCCGCGCGCGTCTGCGGAAAGCGGCGCGCGATGTCCAGATAAATGACGAGAGAGAGCGCCATCGTCTCGTGTTGCTGCGCCTCTCGCCAGAGTTTTTCGGCCTCACCGGAAACGCGATAACGGTTGTTGTTATGCAATGTGGAAAGTTCATAATGGCGCGCGCCGCGCCAAGCGACGGGGTTGTAAAAAAGCAGCGTGCTCGATTGAAATTGATAGCTGGCCAGTTGATAGAGCGCCTCGGCCTGGGCTTCGTCGCTGGCGGCCGCAGCCGCTTCTTGTTCGAGCCTTTGGAGGTCGTCAATGGTCTTGAGGTCGCTCAAGAGCAGGCGCGCGCTGATGCCCGGCCCGTAGTCCGTATCTTTCGGGTCGCGGCAACGATGCTCAAAACCAGGCGGCGCGTAGCAATCATCAACGTTTCCGTTAGGCCAGCTATCTTTGTTTTCTCCGCTGGTGTGTACGCGCGCGAAAGCGGCGCGCGCATCCGCCCAGCGTCGCTCACGCATGTAGCGAATGCCGAGCGCGTAAAGCAGTTCATCAAGCTTTGCGGACGCCGGATGCTCCTCGATGAAATGGGCCAACTGCGCGGGCGACATCAACACGTCAACGAAGTAGGCGACATCAACTTCGTAACCAAGGCTCAGGTATTGTTCGAGCGCGGCGTAGATGTCGCCTGAGTCTTCGGCGGCCATCGCCAGCAAGCGTCGCGCGGCGGTTGTGAATTCACCGTCTGGATTTTCCGCGACGAGCATCGAGAGCGTGGCTTGTGCTGCCGTGTAATCATGCAGGCGATGCTCGGCCACGCCCTTGAGCCACAAGGCTCTGGCGCGTTCCTCGCCGCGCACGTTCGATGAGAGCGCCAGCTTTGCCTGTTCTGCCGCCAAACGATTTTCGCCAAGCTCAAGATTTGCTCCCGCGACGCGCACGGCAAACTGGCCGCCGATGGCCGCGCGCGGATAACGCTGCATTAGCCGCGATGCGAAGGCGACGATGTGCCGCAACTCTTCGCGCTGCAAGGCGTCTTTATTCTTTGCCTGCAAGTCTGCTTCCCACTGGTTGTTAGGATAGTCGGACTGAAGCTGGCAGCCGGGGTCAATCGCGTAGTTGAAGATGTTGTGATAGGCGTAAGCCAGCGCCGCCTGCGGCTCATCCTCCAATTGCGCTTCGACGCGCCGCATCTCATCCGAGGTCGCATGATGACGCACGAAGGTCAGAGAAAACGCCGCCTCCACACGCGCGTTGCGGTCATGTTGGTCGCTGAGCAAACGGTAGTATTCGACGAGCGCGGCGGCGCGGTCGCTGGCGCGCAGCAGCAGGTAAGCGAGCCACCCGCGCGCGTCGGCGCTGTAGCGACCGCGCGGATAGGCTTCGAGCGAACGCGTGAAAGCGGCGCGCGCCAAGCGCCAAGCGTCATCGCAGCATTCGGTCATTAGCGCCAGCGCTGCGCGGTCTTCGTTGCGCAGAGGATGGCCGGAATCATGCTGGCTGCTGCCCGCTTGCAGGTGCGCCTCATCGCCGCTCGTGCCCGTAAAACTCGCGCTCGATTTCATCAACGAGAGCGCCGCCATGTAGAGCGCGGCCTCGCGCTTTTCGCTCGTCGCGTAGTGGCGCGCCAGTTTTGTGAAACGAGCGGCGGCGCTACTGTAGTCTTCACTCCGGTACAACAAAGCGGCGCGCAAGTATGCGACGTTATCCTGCAAGCTCGCGACCGGCGGAACGCGCGCGAGCGCTCGCTCAAGCGTTTCGTCGCCGTCCACATTGGCGTCATCTTGTTTCTCATCAGCGCTCGCTTCTTCGCTGGCGTTCGGGTTCTCGTAAGCGCGCCGCGCGTTGAGATAAGCTTGCACGGCAAGAGAGCTTGCGCCGCCGTCGAGCGCCGTCATGGCATCGAGGCGGTCAATGGCGGAGTTGCGCCGCTCCTGCCTGTTGTGCGGCTCAAACCACGTGTCGCGCCTGATGGCGGTCTGCTCCAGATAATCTCGCAGCAATGCGCGCGCTAGTTTCAAATCGCCGTTTAGCTCAGCTTGGTCAGCTTTGGCCCAGAGCATATTCACCTGCGCCGTTCGCCGTTCGCTTTTGCTGGGGTCTGACTGTGGGTCGTCCCACTGCGCTTCGTTAAGCCATTGCTCGCGCGCATCCGTCTTGCCGCTTGCCAGCGTCGGCAGCGGCGGCAGGCGGCCCATCGCGCGCTCGCTCTGATAGGAATTGAAGCGGACGGAATACTCTGTTCCAGACCACCCGCAGCCGATAACCGTCGCCGCGCCCGCCGCGACAGAGCAAGCGAGGCGCAGCAACACAGAGGCGCGAAGCCTCGCTCTGACACGGCGCACGCGTTGACTCAAACATCTCGACAGCCAACCCTCATCTCTCATCGCTCGTCACCATTGCCGGTTGGGATTTGCACTTCCTGCTGCCACGTCAATCCGTCATCACGTTGCATACGCACCCGCGCCGTTAATTGCTGAGGCGCAGTTACAGTAAAACTGACGAGCGCTGAGGCGCGTGCGCCCGCTGTCCAATCGGACGACCGGAAGCGGATGACGCTCGCGCGCCGCTCCGCACACGGTTGTAGTGCATACTGCTCGTCGCCTATCCTCCGCCCCTTGCTCTCGCAGAGAGTTTCGATTGCGCTGAAGCCGTCCGGGCGAACGGCGCGAACGCTTCCCACGGGCACGCGTATGTCAATCACCAGGCCGTCTTCGCCAAACAGCGCGCTCGTCTTCCCGCTATTCACAGCCATCAAGCGCACGCTGGCTGACGAAGCCTGCTCTTTGTGCAAACTCGCTCCCGCCTGCGCGCGCAAGTCAATCGCGCTGGCGAGCGAGGCATCAAGGAGCGCGGCTGCTATCTGTTCGAGCGGCAGCGTCGCCGCATCATCTGCGCCCGGAAGACGAAAGATGCAGATGCCGAGCAGCTTTTCGCCAGCCAACTTGCGCACGGCCCGCGCGCTCTCGCGCAAGGCGGCAGCGCTCGGCACGTTAAGCACCAGCGAATCGCCCGCGTGAACGATGAGGCCGTCAATCACGCCATCTGCCCGCGCGCGATAAACATAGCGCCACTCGCTTGTGATTTCTTGCCGCGTCGCGGCGACATCGTTTGGCGCGGATGCGTCGAAGGGCTTGCGTTCGATGAGTTGCAGATTGGTATTCGTCGCGATGCGCGCCGGGTTGATGTCGCCGCGCAGGGAAATGAGCGCGCCGCGCGAATCGTAGAGCAGCGCGTAGCCGTAAGCAGACAGCCCCGCGTAAAATGGCTTGTCAAAATCGCGAGCGCGTTTGACGGCGCGGGCAACCGCTTGCGGGCCGGAGATGGCGATTGACTGTTCCAATCTTTGCGGAATCTCCGCGCCGTAACATTGCGGAATCCAGAAATCAACCGCCGCCAACAAGTCTTTCAAAGCCGCAGACTCCATCCACGTCGGCAGCCCTGTGACGGAGAGGCGCGTGCCCGCCGGCACACGCTCACGCACCGCCCGCAGCATTCGCGCGTACTGCGCCAACAAGCGCGTCGGCGCATCAATATCGAGTTGCAGCCCGACGACGCGTGCTCCCTCTTGCAACGCGCGCGCGCTGTCCTGCGCGTAAGTTTCAGCGATAACGACGGCGAGCTTGATTGCATCAAGACGCTCAAACCCGGCGAGCACGGTCGGCGTGCTGTTATAAACGAGGTGCAGTTCGATGCCGCGCGGAAGGCTTCCCGCAACGGCGCGCACGCGCTTCAATGTTCCGTTATCATCGTGAAGCTGACCCGCGCGCAGGAAGAGAGTTTTGGCTCCCGTTTCGCGCGCGGCGCTTGCGACCTCCGTATCCGTGGGCGCTTGTGTGCGCCACGCCCAAAAAGCAACGGGGACATCGCGCGCCGCCCACACGCGCGGCGTGCGCAAGAACAGCAGCCATTGCAACGCCAGCGGGACGAGCGCGACGCCGAGCGCGCAAGAGAGCGCGAGCCGAAGCTTGACGAAAAATGGTTGACGCCTGAATGTTGATGCCCGCATTGGCTGCGATTATTGCCGATTGACGTGCTTGCGCGTGACGCGGGAGCGAACAGTGTGAAGGAGGGTTGGCCTCTGCGAAGCGAGCGTTTGGCCCGTGCTTTGTCGCTGTGGTTATCCACATTGACCGCACAAGCATAGATAGCAGATGTTGGAATAGAGCGTTTGAGCCTGGCGGGTGAGATTTACACTGACATCCAACGTCCGAAGCTTTACAATAAACGCATGTCCATTCTGATTGCCGAAGACAACGTGGCGCAACGCCGCTACCTGCGAGAGATTCTCGAACGGGAGTTTACCGCTCACGCGCCCGTCATTGAAGCGGGCGATGGCGAGGAGACAGTCTCCCAGGCGCTCTCGCACAGGCCGGAATTGTGCGTGCTCGACATACAGATGCCGAAGCTCTCGGGCGTGAAGGCGGCGCGGGCCATCTGGCGCGATTTTCCGGCGGCACGCATCATCTTCTGGACGCAGTTTCCGCACGAAATCTATATCAACGAGATACGCAAAATCGTTAAGTCCGTGACGCCGCCGCCAGCCTACGGCTTCATCCATAAGAACAATCCCGAATCGCGCTTCCTGCGTTTTGTCGCCGCCGTTTTGGAAGACGGCGCGGACATGATTGACCCGGCCTTTAAGGATTCATTCAAGCGCCCGCTCCTCACGGAGTTTGAAGCCGAAGCGCTCTACTATTTAGCGTTGGGTTTGTCCAACTGGGCCATCGCGCGCAAGTGCAGCCTGAGCCTGCGCGGCGTCGAGAGCCGCCTGGCGACGCTTTACGAAAAACTCTTCGTCTCGATGCCCGAAGGCACGCCGCATGAGGCTTACGATAAGCTCGCTTACAATGTCCGCACGCGCGCCTTCTTTGAAGCCTTGCGGCGCGGCCTGCTCAACGCCGAAGAGCTTGAGACCGCCTCGCACGACCTCGAAGCCTGGATTGAGCGCGACCGCAAGCGCTACGTCACGGAGGAACAGCCGGGCGGGCGCAGCGCTAAACATTAACGCGTGTTCCGGCGTTGAAAAGTTGCGGCCACTTCTATGACGGCAATGGTCTGGTGAGTGGATGGCAGATGTGAATGATGAGTTGATTCTGACAAGCGAGCCTCATCCGTCGGAGCCGGACGTGCGTGTTGTTCGCGAGGGGCTGCTGGCGTTCAATGTGAAACACGTGGGGCGCGCTCCGCAGCCGGCTTCGGTGAACCTTTTTCTTCGCGACGGCTCAGGCCGTGTCGTCGGCGGGCTTCTCGGTGGATGGCGTTGGGGGTGGCTCTATATTGATAAACTCTGGGTTGATGAATCCTATCGCCAGCGCGGGTGCGGAAGCCGGCTTCTGCAAGCGGCGGAAGCGGAAGCGATAGCTGCCGGTTGCCAGGACGCGGTGCTGGAGACATTTAGTTTTCAGGCGCGCGGCTTTTATGAGAAACACGGTTATCAGGTCTATGCCACGCTCAAAGGCTTTCCGCCAGACCATCATCAATTATTTTTCCACAAACGGCTGGTCACAGAATCCTTCATCTGACAAACGCTCGGTCAGACCGCTTCGTCGCTTCATTCTCAGCACAGCTTTCATCTTCCTTCTCGTCTTCGTTTCCGCCCTTTCCGTCTCGGCTCAAACTTCAACCGACAACGCACCGGCTTTAGAGCCGACGAATTTGCACCAGTGGGGCGCGGTGACGCTCTTTCACGGGTTGCCATCGAATCGCGTGCGCGCCATCGCGCAGGATGCGGAGGGCGCGATGTGGTTTGGGACGGACGGCGGGCTAGCCAAGTATGACGGGCGACGAACGCAGGTCATCACCGCCGACGGGTTGCCGTCAGGCCGTGTGCTGGCGCTTCGGCTTGACGCCGACGGCGCGCTCTGGGTCGGCACGGAAGCGGGCGCGACAAGGCTCGTCAATGGTGAGTTTCGCCCCCTGCTGGAAACAGCCGGACAGGCGATTACGGCTATCATCACACCCGAGCGCGGGCGCGCCGTTCTTGCCAGCGAACAGGGAGTCATCTTCGATTGCCGCGTTGAAGGGAGCGGCGCGCTCTCCGTGCGTGCGATTCCTGAACAGCCGCTCACAAGCGCAGCCGTTGACAAGCCGGGACGCCTCAATCTGACGAGCTTGGCCTTCATCAATGGCACGCTCTACGCTGGCACGCGCAGTCGCGGCGTGCTCGCCATTGAGAACGGCGAGGTTAAGGAAATCACGAGCCGGCCGCGCGCCTACTTCGTCGAAGCGATGGACGTTGACGCGCGTGGCCGCCTGTGGTTCGGGGCCAAAGCGCGCGTTGAGGATAGCGGCCTCTACGAAGCGGCAGACCCTTGGCGTCCCGTTAAGATGGGCGCGGGGCTGGGAACCGTGACGACGCTGCGCGCCGGAGTGAATCAAGACTTCTGGGTCGGCACGGACGGACGCGGCGCTCTGCTCTACAAGGAATCGCGGCTCGTCGAGCGTTTTACCTTCGAAGGCACGGCGGGCGGCTTGCGCTCCGACCATGTGTATTCAATCTTCGTTGACAGCGAGGAGGTCGTTTGGTTCGGCACGGACAGAGGCGTCTGCCGCTACGACCCGCACGGCCCGCACAATGAAAAAATCTCTGACGACCGCCAAAGCAATTTCGTCCGCACGCTCTACAGGATGAAGGACGGGCGCTTGCTCTGCGGCACAAACCGTGGGCTGTTTATCTATGACGCGAGCAGCAACGCCTGGCAGTCTTTCGCAGAGTTGGCCCAAAGAACCGTCTATGCCATTAGCGAAGATAAGGAGCGCAAGCTGCTCGTCGGAGCGGCGGGCGGGCTATTTATCAGCCAGAAGGCGGCGCGCGATTTGGACGCTGCGGCCAAGTTTACGAGCATCGAAACAGGCGAGAATGTGACGGACGCGCCGGGCAGCGTGCGCGCCATCGTGCAATTTCAGAACGCGACCTACATCGCCACTTTCGGTCGCGGTCTTGAACGACTCGACGGCACGCGCCGCACGCTCGTCTGGCCCACCGACGAGACGGCCACAATGGAGCGCAACGTCGTCAGCCTCCACACGGACGGCGACGAGCGCCTCTGTATCGGCACAGCCCTCGCCGGAATGTTTATCCTGCAAGGCGGGCAGGTGCGCTTTGACGCCGCACTGGAAAAACTGCGCGGCAGCGCCGTCTGGGACACGGACACCAGCACCGAGGGCTGGCTCTGGTTGGCATCCGCGCGCGGGCTTTACGTCTATCGCGGCGGAGAGCTGACAGCCATCATTACCGGACTCGACGCGCGCAGCGTCATCGCGGGACGCGGGCCAGGCCGCGCAAGAGAAGCGTGGTGCGCGACCGCGGGCGGCGGACTCCTTAAGGTCGTGCTCGATGAGCAACTCGGCGTCATCATCTCGCGCCTCGACGCCGAACAGGGCCTTCCCTCACAAAGCGTCTTCGCCGTGCTTCCAATCAACGATGAACAGGAGGCGGAAGCACTGCTCATCGGCACGAATCGCGGCGTCTCGCGTTACGAGCCGGGCCGCCGCCCGCCGGCGCTGCAACCGACGCGCATCATCAGCAAGCGCATTCACCAGTTGGAAGAGTTGCGCGGGCGTCTTAATCTGGAATACCCGCAGAACAGTCTCGTCCTCGATACGCTCGCGATGAGCAGCCGGACTTTTCTTGAACAGTTTCAGTATGCCTTCCAGCTTTACGATAGCGCCGACCGCATCATCAAGCAGAAATTCTCCAACGACGCAGTTTACGATGGAAGGCTTGCGCGCGGGCCGCTACTACGTCGTGGCCCGCGCCTTCACGCGCGACCTCGTTGCTTCCGAGCCTTTGCAGTTTGACTTCATGGTCGCCAGCGCGCCGTTTCCGTGGACGACGACGGCGCTCTCCGTCCTGCTGGCCCTCTCGCTCGTCGCGCTCTGGTGGGGCTACTTGCAGAATCGCCGCCTCGCGCGCACAGGCTCCATGCTCACGCGCGCCGTTAGCCAACTGGCCGACGCGCGCCTTCAACTCGCCAACGAAACGGAAGCCGAGCGTCGTCGCATCGCGCGCGACCTGCACGACCAAACGCTGGCCGACCTTCGTCACCTGTTGTTATTGACAGACCAACTGCCGACTAATGGTCAACCGCTTGACAAGGCTTCGGGGATAGAGCCAGCCGTCTTTCGTCGTGAGATTGAATCCATCTCGAAAGAGATACGCCGCATCTGCGAAGATTTGAGTCCGTCTGTTTTGGAAAACGTCGGCCTGACGGCGGCGCTCGAATGGGCCATCAGCAACTCGGTCGCTCATGCCGCGCCGGAGTGTCGCTTCGAGTATGAGTTTATCTGCGACGAAAATCTGGAAGAGCGTTTGACCATTCGCCCCGGCACGCAGATGCAGATTTATCGCATCGCACAGGAAGCCATCAGCAACATCTGCCGTCATTCAGCCGCCACGCGCGTCCGCATGATTATCACCACCGAGCCTGACGATAAGAGCTTCGTCCTCCGGCTGGAAGACAACGGGCATGGCTTCAAGCCGCGCACGAGCAAGCGCAAAGAGGGGCGCGGGCTAGCCAACATACGCGCGCGCGCCAGCCTCATCGAAGCCGAAGTCTCATGGACGAAGCGCGAAGGCGGCGGCACGGTCTTCACGCTGCGCAAAGCAGACGCCGTCAAGAATAGGGATGAGTTAGAAACTGTGAATGACGAAAGCGTGGCCGCTCAAGTTGAATAGCAAGCTTCTAAAGACAAGCCCTGTGTCCGGCAATCACATCGTCTTCTGACCTTCATTTGCACGAACGCTCTAGTTCATCTCAAACCCGCGCCGCTCTCCAAGCCGCGCGATGATGGCTTCGACGCATCTCGTTAAGCCTTCCGCGTACTTGCCCTGACGAAAAGGCTCATTCATCAGGAGTCCAAGCTTTTCGACAAAATCGTTTGGCAAATCAGCTTCGAGACTCCGGCTCACCTGTACGCGCCACTTGCGGTCTTTGACGGCCAACAGCAGCAGCAACCCGTCGCCTTTAGGCTTCGACCCCACACCCCACGTGCGCGCGAGCGCGAGCGAGTAATCAAAAATGTCCTGCTTGCCCGTCGTCTCAATGGTCACTACGGCAAACTCTATGTTGGCGCGCTCCTTTAGCTTGCGCACCAGCTCTTGCAGGCGCGCTTTGGCTTGCTCGTCCAAAACCTTCGCGAAATCATTAACGAAGCCGGCGGGCTGCGGCAGCAGCAGATTCTCTGCCTCCGCCGCGTTGTTGGTCTGGTTCGCATTGGCCTGGTCGCTGGTTTGGAAAGCCTTGCCAGCGCCAGCGGAACTAGCGGGCGCGTCCTGAGCGTTAACGTTCTGCGCCGTTTGCGTCTCGCGGCAGGCGACGCAGAAATTGAGAGCCACGAGCGCGATGATGAAGAGCGTTCTGTTCATCATTCTCCCTACGCGCGACGCGACGCGCCCGAATATTTCTCCATCAACTCGATGCGATTGCCGAAGGGGTCGAAGAAGGAGAGGCGTTTTACTCCGGGAACGGGAGTCTCATCTCTGACCTCAATCTCCTGCTGCCGGAAATATTCTTTGATGTCGTCGAGCGCTTCGACTTCAAAGGCCGGATGCCGCTTCGACTTCGCCACAGCGGCTTCAACTCCGATGTGCAGTTGAATATCCGCGACCTGAAACCAAAGTCCGCCGTTGGGTTTCAAAGCGTCCGGCTTTTCAATCTCCTCGAAGCCGAGCACGCGCCCGTAAAAATCTCTGGCCTTCGCCTCCTCGCCCTTCGGAATACAAAGCTGGACGTGGTCCAGCCTCTTGACGCTAATTTTCATGGTGATAATCCTCACATATCTTCAAGATGAATTGCAGGGCAGCACAAGTCTCGCTCGGCGGAAGCGAGTATAGAACAAAACGTTCCGGCGAAAGGCATAGCCCGCATCCACTATTTCAGACGAGGCTATCCTTTTTATCCAATTTTTCGGACAAAGATTTAATTTCCTCAACAACCCTCTGCGCCGATGGCTGCATCAGAGAGTGAAAATCAACGGCGGAGCAAGACAGGCCCGCGATTTGCTTTAACCGAAAGCACGATAATTTGCGAGCTTCTCCCCAGGCCCACGATTAGTCTGCACCAGTCAAGACAATTCGGCAGCTTTTCCTTGAGGAGGTCCCGGATGCGACAACGTAGATGGGTCATGGTCGTTTTGTGCCTGTTGGTCTCCCTCTGTTTTTTCTCTCAACGCTCGACGGCCAGCACAAGCTTTCGCGTGGATGAAGCAGCTACCAGAATGCTGCTCGAAGAGAAAGCGACGAAAATCTCGCTCGCCGTTCTTAATCCGCTGGGCCGCGAACTTCCCGCCAGCGTCCGGCTCGAAGTGCTTGACCCGGATAATCGCGTGCGCGCGAGCGCCGAAACAGACGAGACGATTCAGCGCGGCGCTTCTCAGCTTATTCTCTCTTTGCCGCTCCAACTCGCCGGACTCAACAAGAGAGAGCGCAACGAAATGCTCTGGTATCGCCTGCGCTATCGCATTACGCCGAAGCCCTCCGCGAGCGGCGGCTTAAACACGCTCGAAGGCATCGTCTCCTTATCCGAGATTACTCCAGACCTCTTCGAGTTGCGAATTGCGGGGGCCGAGCGTGCGCGCGAAGGCACGCGTTATCACACGCAGGTGCGCGCCATTCATCCTGTCTCTTCGCGGCCCGTGGCGGGCGTCAAAGTCGAGGCCGAAATTATTTTAGACAATGGCTCGGAGCGCCAGACGCTAAAAGCAGCCGCGACGACGGACGCGGAGGGCTACGCGCCGCTCGATTTCGATTTGCCCGAGCAGGTGCGTGACGACGCCGACGTAGAGATGAAAGTCAGGGCCACTCGCGGCTCTTTAATCGAGGAGGCCGAGAGCGAATTTTCGATTGAGCGCCGGGCGCTGGTGTTGATGAGCACGGACAAGCCGCTCTACCAGCCCGGGCAGACGCTACACTTGCGCGCCCTTTGCTTCGACGGCTCCAAGCGCGCGCTCAATCAAACATCCGCCACGCTCACAATTCAAGACCCTGAAGGCACAACGGTCTTTCGCGCCCCGCTGCAAACCTCGCGCTTCGGCATCGCCAGCCTCGATTGGCCCATCCCCGAGAATACGAGGCTTGGCGATTACACTGTCAAAATCGAATTGGCGGAAGCCCGCTACGAAGACCAAGAGGCGACGCAGGCCGTCAAGATTAGCCGCTACGATTTGCCAAACTTCGCCGTCGGCGTCAAACCCGACCGTCCCTATTATCTGCCCGGGCAGGATGCGGAAATCGTCGTCTCCGCCGATTATCTCTTCGGCCAGCCGGTCAAGCGCGGGCGCGTGCGCGTTGTGCGCGAGACCGAGCGCAAGTGGAACTACCGCGAGCAAAAATGGGAGACCACGGAGGCAGAAAAGTATGAGGGCGAAACCGACGCCGAAGGGCGCTACCTTTTGCGTCTCAACTTACAGCAAGCGCACCACAGCCTCGCCGCCGAAGACTACTCCCGTTTTCACGACCTGACCTATGCAGCCTATTTCACAGACCCGACCACCAATCGCACCGAGCAGCGCCGCTTCGACTTACGCGTCACGAAGGACGCGATTCACATCTACATCTCCGAGCACATCGAACGACAGGCCAGGAATTTTCCCTTTCAGTTTTATCTCTCGACCTACTATGCGGACGGCACGCCCGCCGAGTGTGAGTTGGAGATTAAAGATGCCGATACGGATGATGCGGCCAAGGGGCGCACCCTGCGCCGGCTAAAGACGAATCGCTACGGCGTCGTCAAGGTCAAAGACCTCAGGCTGCCGCATCGCGCGGACGACGTTCGCGAAGCCTCGCTCAATTTCGTCGCGCGCGACCGCCGTGGAGCGCTGGGGCATCAAGCCAACAACTTCTGGTATGCAAGCGGTCCGGTCATTCGTCTGGAAACAAACAAGTCGCTCTATCGCGCGGGCGAACCCATCACGGCGATTATCACGGCGAGCGCAGAACGGATGAAGGTGGTGCTCGATGTCTGGCAAGGCGATGTCGTGCTGCGCTCGCAGGCAATCGAACTGCAAGGCGGGCGGGCGCAACTGACCATCCCCTACGCGAAAGAGTTTGACGCAGGCCCGGTGCTGCTTGCGGCCTACGCCGCGCCCGACGCCTTCAGCCATTACTACTACAATTGGCCTGCCGCTGCGCGCCAAGTGCTCTACCCGCGCGAGCGCGACCTGCGCCTCGATGTGCAGCTCAGCCAGCAGACTTACAAGCCCGGCGAACAGGCTCATGCGGATTTCAGCGTGAGCGCGCCCGGCGGCGGCGGGGTTGAGAGCGCGCTCGGAGTCGTCATCCTCGACAAGGCGGTTGAGGAGCGAGCGCGCACAGACCGCGAGTTTGGCTCAAGTTACGGCTTCTACGGAGCCTATCAATATCTGAGCGGCTACTACGGTCAGGTCTCCGGCATAAGCAGTTCAGACCTCTCCAAGCTAGACCTTTCCAAACCCGTTCCAGAGGGCCTCGACCTCGTCGCGGAAATTCTGCTGCGCACACACGCGCGCACCCCGCGCATCTCCGGCGGCAACAGCTTCGAGATGAACCAGCGAGATGTCTTCGCCGGTTTAATCGAGGGGCAGACCGAGGCGATGAAAAACGCGCTGGCGAAGCGTTATCAAGAGAAGATGGAATACCCGCGCGAGGCGAGCGCCTTGCGCGCGCTGCTCAAAGCAAACGATATTGACTTCAACAAACTGCTCGACCCGTGGGGCACGCCCTACCGCGCGCGATTCTCGTTCGTGCGCGAAATGGACGTGCTTGAGCTGCTCAGCGCGGGCGCGGACAAGCGTTTTGAGACCGCCGATGATTTCACGGCGCAGAATATCTCTTGGCCCTACTTTCGCCCCACCGGTGAAATCATCAGCCGGACGGTGGAGAGCTATCATGCGCAAACGGGCAAATTGATTCGCGACGCGGCGACGCTCAAAGCCGAATTGCGCCGCGCGGGCCTTAACTTCGACGACCTGCGCGACCGTTGGGGCAAGCCTTATCATGTCTCCTTCGACATCTTTTATACACATCACCGGATTCATATCCAGAGCAGCGGCCCCAACCGGAAGCTTGCCAAACACAGTCTTCCCGATTCGGATAATTTTACACTCTGGACGACCGCGACCGACTACTTCGCCACGCCGCGCAGCCGGATAGATAAAGCGCTCGTCGAGTTTACAAAACAGACGGAGCGCTTTCCGCAGAACGACGCGGAACTCATCGAAGCGCTCGGTCGCGCTCACATCAACCTCAAAGACCTGCGCGACCCGTGGGGCCGCAACTACTACGCGACCTTTTCTCTTGACGCGCGCTACACAGACAGCAACGTGCTGCGCTCCTATTCAAAATATGGAGAAACCGGAAAGCTGCGGCAGGAGATAAAAACCACACCCATCACGCAACGCACAAACTACATCTACCTGCGCAGCCTCGGTGAAGACGGCAAAGCGGGCACGCCCGACGATTTTAACGTCGCAACCTTCACGCGCGTGCTGACTGAGCAGAGCGCACACGACAAACAACCGCGAGCCGTGCGTCCATCTCCGACTTACTCGGGCGCGACCGGCGCTATCAGCGGCACAATCGTTGACGTACAGGGTGCGAGCGTGCCGAGCTGCGATGTCAAGGCGACGCATCTCGTGACCGCGCAGGAATACCAAGCGACGAGTGATGCCGAAGGCAGCTACATCCTGCGCAATCTGCCCGTGGGGTTTTATCAAGTGGAGTTCACATCGCCCGGCTTCTCTGTGCAAGTCGTGGAGCATGTGCCCGTCCGTTCGTCTAATCTGACGAAGCTCGACGTGGCGATGCAGCTCGGGGGCGTCAGCGAAACGGTCGAAATCACATCGGGCAGCGGAGCGCAGATGGAGGTCAATGCCAGCATGTCTAGCCAGGTCTCCGGCTTTCCCACGCAGCGCACCGTGCAGTCGCTCTACAGCATTGCGCCCACGGTCGCACGCTCTGGCCTGCGCGATGCGAGCAAGAGAACGGAAAACAATTCTCTGCTCGACGGCGTTTCCGAGCAGATGGAGACGCCGCGCCTGCGCGAGAATTTTTCCGAAACCCTGCTCTGGCAGCCCTCGCTCGAAACCGACCGCGAAGGACGCGCCCAACTAGATTTCAAGCTGGCAGACAACATCACGACCTGGAAGATGGCCGTCATCGGCTCGACCGTCAACGGCGAAATCGGACTCATCGAAAAAGAGATTGTCGCCTTTCAGCCCTTCTTCGTCGAGCCGCCGCGCATCCTGACCGAAGGCGACGAGATACAGTTGCCCGTCGTCGTCCGCAACTACCTAGACAAAGCGCAGGACGTTAATCTGCAAATCGCGCCCGCCGCTTGGTTTACGCTGCTTGGCCCCGCAGACAAGCGCATCGCCGTTCCGGCGGGCGATGCCTCGCGCCAGACTTTCGATTTTCGCGCCAGTGCCTCCGTCAAAAACGGCAGCCAGCAGATTACCGCGCGCGCCGCTGGAGGCGGCGACGCGATTGTCAAAACAGTCAGCGTCCATCCTGACGGCGAAGAGGTGGCGACCACGGCCAGCCAGTTGATGGCGCGTGCGGCCACGCTCAAGTTCAACCTTCCGGCGAATACGATTAAAGATTCTGCTCGCGCCGAGTTGAAGATTTACCCGAACCTGATGGCTCATGTCTTCGAGAGCATCGAAGGCATCCTGCGCCGCCCCTACGGTTGCGGCGAACAGACCATCTCTTCCACGTATCCGAGCCTCTTGGTGCTGCGCCACGACCGCAGCACAGGCCAGCAGTCGCCCGTCGCGCCCAAAGCGCTGCGCTACCTACGCGCGGGCTACGAGCGCTTGCTCAACTATCGCACCGCGAGCGGCGGCTTCTCTTACTGGGGCGGGCGCTCCGATGCAGACCTCGCGCTGACGGCCTACGCTCTTAAGTTTCTCAGTGAAGCCAAGGAGTTCGTGGAGATTGATGAAGCGGTCATCAGCGGCGCGCGCGATTGGCTGCTCAAACAGCAGCAGGCGGACGGCAGTTGGGCTGCATCCACCTCCCCACGCGCTGACAAACGCCAGAGCACTATGCTGACCGCTTACATCGCGCGCGTGCTGGCAGCCACCAATACGCACGCGATTCCTTCTCAAGCTTCCGCTGCTACCCAAAGCAAGCCTGCCGAGACCGGCGCGCAGGGACAGCCGGCACAAGCAGCGCCCGCCTCCTTGCAGCGAGCGTTAGCCTATCTCTCAACACGCGTTGACGAAATAGACGAGCCGTACCTGCTCGCCGCCTACGCGCTGGCCGCGCGCGATGCCGGAGAGACGACGACTGCCGCGCGCATCAACGCGAAGCTGCGCACGCTCGCCCGCGAAGAGGGCGATACGACCTATTGGTCGCTGGACACCAACACGCCCTTTTACGGCTGGGGGCTGGCGGGCCGCATCGAGACGACGGCGCTGGTCGTGCAAGCGCTCGCGCGCGAACGCCTGCCGGACGATGCGCTGGTCAGTCGTGGTCTTCTTTTTTTGCTGCGCCAGAAAGACCGCTACGGCGTCTGGTATTCCACACAAGCGACCATCAACGTTCTCGATGCATTGATAATCCTGCTCGGCAGAGAGCCACAGAGCAACGCCGCGACGAGCGCTGAAAGGAGCGACGGCGATTCAATCGAAGTGATAGTCAACGGCCAGCGTGCGACTGAAATCAGAATGCCGCCCGCGAATCAACCCGCCGCCCAGATAGTCGCAGACCTCTCGCCCTTCCTCGCGCTCGGAGAGAATCGCGTTGAGCTGCAACGCAAGGGAACGGGAATGCCCGCCTCCGTGCAGGTCGTTGCGACTTACTACATTCCTTGGTCGGCCAATAAAGAGATGAATCATCCGGCAACCCCCGCCAAAGAATCAAGCGCGCTCAATTTCAAGCTCGGCTTCGACAAACAGGAAGCCGCCATCGGTGATGAGGTAACGTGTAAAGTGCTGGCCGAGCGCATCGGCCATGCTGGCTATGGCATGTTGCTCG
>CAZEZJ010000030.1:0-1099 GCA_964516695.1 uncultured Blastocatellaceae bacterium | reverse complement strand
GAGATAGGGCTGCCGCCCGGCGCAGACGTTGACCGCGCCTCGCTCGACAAAGCGATGCGGGAATCCGGCTGGACGTTTAGCCGCTACGACATTCTGCCCGACCGTCTGGTCGTTTATCTCTGGCCGCGCGCGGGCGGCACGAGCTTCGAGTTCAAGTTTCGCCCGCGCTATGGTCTGAAGGCGCAAACCGCCGCCTCGCAGCTTTACGACTACTACAATCCAGAAGCGAGAATTGTGGTCGCGCCGCGAAGGTTTGTGGTGCGATGAGCGACGGGCTATTTGGTCAGGAAGCGTTCGACGTAGCCGCGCAGTTCGGTGATGGATGAATCTGCGATGACGCGATAGATGCGTGGCTCGCAGCCCGGCGGCAGTTGTCCGGCGGTGAGCGCGTCGGTGATGACAAACGTGCTGGTGCGCAGTCCCTTCTGCCAGTTTGGCTCGCAGGCGTCGTGGAGGCTCAAGGCGGTGGGGTCGAGTCCGGCGGCGATGAGAATCGTGTGGGACCAGCGCAGAAATTCGCGCCAGCGCGAGACGACCGCCACGAGAGCGTCAGCCGGAGGCTTCTCGGCGCTCTTCAGTGAATCCACGACCGAGCGCGTGTGCAGCAACAAACAGTTGACATCCGCTGGCAACGCCGCACGCACCTGCTCCGCGTGGTTGTAGAGCGCGACGGGCGCAGCCGTTGATAAATGCGCCGCACCGCATTCTTCCAGACTCGCGCCCGCCACACGAAAGCCCGTCGCTTCCCTAATCTCCGCCATCAGGATACGACGCAGTTCCGCGTCCGGCTCGATGACCAGAAAATGGTCCGGCGGCTCAAGCGCCAGCCAGTGTTTGACGCGCGTTTGAATCTCTCCGAGAGAGAATCCGCTGCTGCGCGCGACTTGCAGGAAAGAGGAGATTAAATGGTCTAGCTCAAGCTGTGGCGTGGCTCCTTGCCGGTCGCGCGCATGAACGCGCACATAAACTCCGCTGCCCTTGCGAAACTCGACCCAGCCGCGACCCGCCAGATTACGATAAGCCGCGCTGACCGTGTTCGAGTGAATACCGAAGCGGCGCGCCAGCTCACGCGTGCTCGGTAGTTTTTGCCCCGGCTTCA
>CAZEZJ010000029.1:12689-23782 GCA_964516695.1 uncultured Blastocatellaceae bacterium | reverse complement strand
ATCGTCTCGCGATGCGGGCTGGGAACTTCAATCCCGACGTGAGCTTTGCCGGGGATGCGGTCAATGCGTATGGATTCGGCCTTGAGCGCGAGGCAGAGGTCGTCAACCAGACCCGTCACGCGCGAATACTTAACGCCGGGGTCAGGTTTGAACTCGTAAGTCGTGACGACGGGGCCAGGGCAGATGTGCTCGATTTTACCCGTGACGTTAAACTCTTTGCACTTCTCCGCCAGGCGCGTGGCGAGCGTATAGTATTCCTCATCGGCGTGCTCAAGATGAGGCGGCGGCGCGTTCAAAAATTCCACGTCCGGCAGCTTGTAATTACTCAGCGCGGTGGCCGCTGCCGCTGCGCGACGCGCCTGCTCGGCTGCGGCACGCGTGGCCTTGCGCTCCTGCTCGTCAACTTCCGTGCGGACGACCGAAGCCGAACTGACCATCGCTTCGATTTCCGCCGCCTCATCTTTGGTCGTCTCCACAGCGCGCGAACTGGAAGCCGTCGAGCGCCTGCTGGCGACGGGCAAAGCGTTCTCTACTATCGCCGCGCTCTCAACAGCCACCGCGCCGGACGACGAGGAGTCTGCGGCTGCGGCGACAGCTTCCATTTCATCCATCCGCTCGGCGGCTGTTTGCACCTTTGGTTGAGACGCAACGGCTGCACGCTGAATCGCAGCCGTCGCAGAGATGCTCGATTCGAGGCCGACATCGCTTTCGCGCATAAACTCCGCGACGCGTTCTGCGCCCGTCAGCTCGCGCGCGTTCTGCTGTTCCTCTTCTCGCAGGGCCTCGCGTTCGGCGCGGGCTGCGCGCCTGGCGTCAATCCGCGCCTGCGCCCGCTCACGACGCGCGACGCGCCACGCCGCAAACTTTTCGGGCAACGTGCGGAAGAAGCTGAAGCGATTGCTGAAGAGCGAAAGCGTGCGCTCGTAAGCGCGGACGAAGGAGAAGTTGGTGGCGAGCAGCAGGCCAACGGCGGCGACCGCCGATAGTAAGACGATTGCGCCGACCGTGTTTAAGCCGCTGGCTGCAATCTGCGCTATCAGCGTGCCCATCATTCCGCCCGGCTGGAAGCTGCCGTCAAAACGCGGGCGCATTCCTGAGAGCGAGAGCAACGCCGATGCTGCCAGAAGCAGCGTGACTAAGCCGAGGATGCGCGAGAGCGGAGCGCGTATGCGCCGCGTGCGGAAACGCCGCCAAGCGGCTGCGAGCAGCAACAGCGGCAACAGGTAGG
This sequence comes from uncultured Blastocatellaceae bacterium, assembly GCA_964516695.1. Classification (GTDB taxonomy): domain Bacteria; phylum Acidobacteriota; class Blastocatellia; order Pyrinomonadales; family Pyrinomonadaceae; genus DASVTR01. Next base: position 22,554 of record CAZEZJ010000029.1, on the reverse strand, counting down.
CCGCCAGCCCGACAAACTGAAAGAGACCGGCGGCGACCCACGCGCCAAACGGCCCGACGAGAGTGCGCGCGCGGTCTTGCCCGGCAGCGTTCCAAGAAGGGTCGTTCGGACTGTATGAGAGCAGGCACAGCGCAAAGAGGAGGCCGAGCGCCGCGAGCACGATGGCTATAATCTCATTCCGCCGTGTGTTCTTCGGCGCGATTGCTTTCGCCCGCGCCTCCGTCTGTGTGGTTGCCATAAACACTCCTTCAGGAGTCAAGATTCGGAATTCAGAAGGCCCTGCAAGCGCGTGATTGATTCTCTTCGCTTCTGCTTTTCCGTTCTCCAGACCTCTGACTGCTGCTGCTTTATCATGCCGCCCGGCGTGAAAGTAAATACGCCTTGATGAAGTCGTCCAAGTCGCCGTTTAAGACTGAGTCCACGTCGCCGCGCTCCAGTTTCGTGCGCGCATCCTTGACGAGACGATAGGGCGCGAGCACGTAGTTGCGTATCTGCGAGCCAAACGAGATGTCCTGCTTGTTGGCTTCCAGTTCGGCGGTTTCGGCGCGCCGCTTTTCCAATTCCAATTCATAAAGCCGCGAGCGCAAGACCTGCATGGCGACGGCGCGATTCTGGTGCTGCGAACGCTGGTTCTGGCACGAGACGACGATGTTGGTCGGCAAGTGCGTGATGCGAACGGCTGAATCGGTCGTGTTGATGTGTTGGCCGCCAGCACCCGTAGAGCGATACGTGTCAACGCGCAAGTCCTTGTCGTTGATTTCAACTTCGATGGTCTCGTCAATCTGCGGATAAACGAAGAGCGACGCGAAACTCGTGTGACGCCGCGCCGCCTGGTCAAACGGCGAGATACGCACTAAGCGATGCACGCCCGCTTCGGCAGCCAGCAGACCATAGGCGTATTCGCCTTCAACCGTGAAGGTCACGCTTTTAATTCCAGCCTCTTCGCCCGGCTGGTAGTCAAGAATCTCGGTTTTGAAACCGCGCTGCTCGGCCCATTTCAAATACATGCGCAAGAGCATTTCGGCCCAGTCTTGTGATTCCGTGCCGCCCGCGCCGGGATGAATCGTGCAGATGGCATTGCGCGCGTCGTTTTCGCCCGCCAGCAGCATCTCCGTCTCGGCCACGCCGATTTCATGTTCCAGCCGCTCAAGCAGCGCGCGCAACTCGCGCAAAGATTCCTCATCCTCTTCGGCAAATTCAAAGAGCACGGCGGCGTCCGCAACTTCTCGCTCAAACTGCTCGTGGCGCGTAATCGTGCGCTCAAGACGACTGCGCTGCTGCAAGAGTTTTTGTGCCGCCTCCTGGTCCGTCCAGAAATCTTCGGCGGAAGCTTCGCGTTCGATGCGCGTCAATTCCTCGCGCTTCGTAGCGACATCAAAGAAACCTCCCGAGTTGTTCGACGCGCGTGCTCAGGTCGTCGTACGCAACTCTTAATTCCTGCATTGATAAAGTCTCTAGCATCGTTCCTCCAAAAGCAGAAGCCTGAGTCCATGAATCAGAATAACCGGCGGCAAAGCGCTTTTATTCCGTCCCTCTGTTTTTCTTCTCCTCTAAATTCCGACCTCTGCTTTTCAAAAATGTCATTCCCAATACCAGTAATCCGGTGACGGCGCAGGTGCCGACAAAGAGGTCGCCGCGCCGTGTGTAAAATGTCTGACCATTGCTCGCGGGTCTGATTGTCCATGTGCGCACCGCCGTTTGAAATCCCGCGGTCGCATCTTGAACTTCGCCGCGCGAAGTTATATACGCGGTGATGCCCGTGTTCGTCACGCGCAAGACGGGCCGCGCGTTCTCGACTGCGCGAAAGACGGCGTTAGCCAAATGCTGTTGCATCACGGGCGTCTGGCCCAGATAGCCGTCGTTCGAGATGTTAATCAGCACGTCCGCTCCGTCAGCCGCGAACCTCTGCGCGATGGAAGGAAACGCCGATTCGAAACAGATGAACACTCCGGCGCGAGCCTTGCCTATTGGCATCAAAGGGTAATCCGTCCCCGGCGTAAAATCTCCGACCAGCACGGGAATCAAACTCACTCCCGGCAACCAGCGCGGCAGCGGCACATACTCGCCAAACGGCAGCAGGCGAATCTTATCATACTGCGCGACAAGTCGGCCCTCTTCATTTATCATCACCGCCGCGTTATACGTGCCGTTCGCGGGCGCAGCCTCCTGCGAATTGAGGATGACGGACGTGCGATTCCTCTTCGCAAACGCGGTGAGGAAATCACGAAACTCCGAATCGCGCCCATACGCGAAATACATAGGCGACTCAGGCCAGATGACGACGCGCGGCATTGTCAGGCTCATGCCCGCGCGGTTTGACCGCTCCCATTCATTAAGCGCGCTCTCGCTCAAAGTCCGGTGTCGTTCTTTGAGCGCCTCCATCTCTGCCAAAGACTCGACCGGGTCCATCGGAACGTTTGGCTGCACGGCGACCACCACGGTCGTCATCTCTTCGCCGGACGGCTTGATGGCCGCATCGTTTCGCGCTTTGAAGTCTGCTATGTAAATGACGGCGGCAACAGAGAGGATAACAATGGCTGCGGTCATCAAGGCGCGCGACGTTCTGCGTAAGACGGCGTAGGCGACTGCTGCGTTGACGCAGACGATGAGAAAGCCGACGGCATAGACGCCGCCCCAGCGTGCCGTTTGAATCAAAGAGGGATGATAAGCCTGCGAGTAGCCGATGGCATTCCAGAGTTGTCCCGTCACGCCGAGCCGTGCCCATTCCAGCGCCACCCACAATAGCGGCGCGACGAACAGCGCGCGCACGCCCCAGCGCGACACCAAGCGAGCCAGCATTAAAGAGCAGAGCGCCGGAAACAGGCCGACGACGAGCGGGCCAGGAACTAGCACCAGAAATGCGACCCACGACGGAATACGACCGTAGCGTATCATCGCGTGCGTCAGCCAGTAGCATGAGCCGTAGAAAAAGAGCGCGCCCGCGAGCCAGCCCAAGAGGAAAGCTCGTCCTTGTTGCGGCCTCTGCGCGATTGCGGCGAGCAAAGGCACGAGCGCCACCCACGCGAGCGGCCAGAGATTGACATCAGGAAACGAGCAGACGAGCAGCGCCGCCGAGAGGACAGACAGCCCCGTCTCCACACGCGTCGGAGCCGACGCCCGCACGCGCTCGCGCAACCTCTTCAACCAGCGCCAGCGAACCGGCGCTTCAAGAGACAATGCCTCCTGCATGAGGGCGAGTGTAACAAAGAAAAAGCAGGAGTCAGAAGCGATGGCGCACGCGACGGCCAAACCATCCGTCTTGAAAAATTCCGAGCTTCCGCTTCACCTCTATTTGAACCAGCGGGCCAGCGCGCCTCTCCGCACAAGGCGGGGCGAGATTCAAGCCGGAAAGATAAAATTTTTTGCAGGCGAAAATAAATGTCGCTAAAGACAAAGCTGATGTCGCAAAACGTTTACTACAAAGCGCTATTCGACAGAAAACGTCACCCTCGGAGTGACAAATTTCGTCTCCTGACAAGATGCAGCGTTATTACACGATTATCCGTAGTGTCTAATAAAGACGGATAGAAAAGGCGTTATTAGATAAAGGACGACTAAAAAGGGGCGTAAATGTGGGCGAACCCGGCCTTTTGGACCGGGTTCTCGTATAGGAAAGTTTAACTGAAGGATCGCTCGGCGGGCGGCTGGCGCAGCGGCAGGCGGCGCTCAGAGAAGTGGCGGCGGCGGGGTCACGTTTCGTGTTCCGTGCTTGCCGACCAAAGATAGAGCACGCCGCGTGCCACAGAACTTTTTTTCTGGAAAGCCAGTTTGATTAGACGTAATGGATGGGCGAAAAATGAGAAGTGAAAGACATGGGCAACCGAGATGGGCGGTCGAGTTCGGCTGGCTTCCGTGCTGAACGCGAGGCGTGCGTTGTTGATGAAAAGGGAGCGGGCTAGAGGCTGACGCTTGGCGAGGGGCGTTCTGCCGGTTTGGGTTGAGCCGTCCAGCGTCCGACCATAATGCCGAGAGCGAAGAAGATGGCCGCCACAATCAGAATAGCCAGCAGCAACACGGCTGGACGCCGCTCATCGCGCCGAAACTCTGCGAGCGCGGAATGATTCGCCTCCCTCTCAGAAACATACTTCTCGGTATCTGTCGCCATGGCCGTCTTGCCTCTAGCCACACTGGCCCCGAGGACTTCAAACTCCAACCGAAATTCAAGAAAGCGGCTCGACTTCGAGCAGGTGTGCGCTGGCTCCGACGACGCGCACTCGGCTGCCGCGCTCAATCGTTCGCCCGGCGCTGGCCCGCGCGCGCCACAACTCGCCGCGCACCAGCACCGCGCCTTCAGGTTCCAGCGCAGTCTCAACCGCCGCCACCGCCCCGATTAATTCAAGCTCACCCGTCGCCGCTTTATGATGACGCGAGAGCAGGATGATGTAAACGGCTGCGGCAATCAGCAGCAGTCCCAAGATTAAGGCGACGACGACGAACGAAGAAGTCATAGCAGGCGCGCGTCTCTGTCTGCGGACAAAAAGCCTTCAAGCCCTGCGCTCACGAAAGAGTCGCATTTTAGCACAAGCGAGAAAAGGGAAAAGCAAAAAGGTAAAAGGCAAAAGTGTGGGGAAGCCAATGTTATTAAAACCGGCTTCCGCCTCACTTTTACCTTTTTAGTTTTCCCGGCTGCCTTATTTCCCGCCTGTTTCGACCTGACGCTGAAGGCCGATGGCTTCCTGATTCTGAGGGTCAAGCTGGATGGCCGAACGTGCATAGGTCATGGCTTGCGCACGGTCGTTGCGCTCCAAGAAGATGCGCCCTAAGAGGATGTGAGCGTCGATGAGTTTGGCATCCCAGAAGATGGCGGTCTTCAGAGCGCTGATGGCCGTCTCTTGGTCGCCGCGCCGCACGTAGATGCGTCCTTTCAGTAGATACGCTTCCGCGTTCATCGGCTCGATGGTCAGCACGCGTCGTAGCTCAAGCAAGGCTTCGTCGTCCTGTCCGGCCTGATACAACTGGCGCGACTTCAAGAGTAAATCCTGCTCGGCGCCGCCCGGGTCTGGATTGGCCGCGGCGACGGTCGTCTCGCGCACGCCCTGAAAGTAGTCTGTCCGGTTAAAGACTTGGCTCAGACGCAAAGGAACTTCCGGCGCAGACTGCGACTTCTGCCATTCCGTCTGCCACTTGCCGTAAGACTGTAGATAGCGGCGGGCTTGGTCGTCGGCGGCGGCTGCTTGGTCTGCGTGGCCTGTGCGCTCTAAAGATTTGGCGAAGAGAAAGTAGGCTTGGCCGTCGCGCGGGTCGGCTGTGATGACGGGGCGCAGTTGCTCTGCGGCCTCTGCGTATTTGCCGGAAAGAAAGAGCGCGTAAGCATAATTGAAGCGCACCATCGAATCATCCGCCGCCGATTGAGCCGCACGCGAGAGAAGGTTTGTGGCCTGGGTTAGAAGCGTGGCGCGCTCGCCCGCTTTCTTCTCCTCGCGCGCCGCCTGCACGGAGACCGCGCCCGCGTTGTTGTGAATGCTGACCATGCGCACTCCGTTTTCCGTTTCGGAGGTCAGCGGAATGAGCGCGGCGAGCGCGTGGCTTAAGTCTCCCTGACGCCAGTAGGCAAGGCCCGCGTAAAAAGAGGCTTCCGTGTAGAGCGGCTCTTTTTTCTTCTGCGTGCGATTAGTGTTGGCGTCCTCGGGTTTCCAGTCGTTCTCCCTGTACTTCTGAATTTTGGAGAAATATTCAGCCGCGTTTTTCCAGTCGTTCTGGCTGAGATAAAGATGGCCCAACTCGAAGGCGGCCTGCGGGTAAACAGCGCCCGCGTTGTCGTCAGCGTAAAGACGAAGGGCGTTCTTCAGGTAATTTTCGCGCTTATCTTTTTCCTTGGTTTGAATGCCTTTGACGTAAGCCTCAAAAGCCTTCTGCGGAACTCTGGTGGCGCGTGTAATCAGGGAATTGAGCGTGAAGGGAAACGACTTTTCGCTGTTGTAGAGAATCTTGTCGCGTTCGTAGAGAATATTGTAGGCGAGATGGCCTTGAATCTTTTGGAGCTGCGTTAACGGCTCACCAAAGTCAAAAACGCTCTTGGCCCGGTTGCCGTCAACCATCGTCTTGCCGAGCCACAAGCCCTCGTTAACCATGATGACGCTCGCCGTGCCGGAAATCATTTCCGGCTGGTTGTCCCTGGCCGGAATGACGCTGTATGTGCCGAGCACCACCATCGTCGCTTTGGCTTCACGCGCCAGCTTGATAGCTGTGGCGCGCGAGGGCAGCGTGGTCAAAGGCAGCCTGATGCGCTGGTAGGCCAGCTCGCGCTCATCGCTGGAGACGACAATCATGTCTGGAATGCTCAGCAACTCGGAGAGGGAATCCGAAAAACTCTCACCGACCCAGTTATACTCCGGCTTGGTCGAAACATTCTCAAACGGCAACACCATGACGACATCCTTCACCCCGCTGGCCTGCGCCGGCACTTCGACCGGAGCGGCGAAGAGAGCCAGCAGCATGAAAATCAGAAAAGCCAGCGCAGCACGCGCGCCCGTTAACCTTCTCAACATGAATTCAATCCTTAACAAAATAAAATGGCCGTCTCGTTGCAACGAGATGAGCGTTTCGCTCTACAGGAAGCAACACGGTCGCTCGCGACAAAAAATAAGTGTGCCACATCGAAGATAGACGGGACAAGTCTGAGCAGCCGCACGCTTTGGCGGTTGCCCTTTGCGACCGAGTGTTTTAGGATGCGCCGGGGCCGAGTCCGGTTGGCAAATGAGGGCCAACCGGCGCGCCGAAAAGAGCGCCCGTTCAAAGGGCGAAGCGCAAAAAACCGCCCGAAATTGAGCAACCAAATGGTCTTTGCCGTCAACTAAACGTGGTCCGTCCGAAGTGGTCGTTCCTGCCTTCAAGCCTTTAAAACGCAACTGAAAGCAGCCCCCGCGCGTCACCTTGAGCAGCAAGCTTAACTTTCGTACAAGGCTGAAAAAGGCAAAAGGGTTAATCCCACAAGTGAAAAGTTATCGAAGCTTAATCATCATCGCGGGGCTGGTCGTAACGCTTAGCCTGGCCGGTTCGGCGGCGGCGCAAGATAAGCTGGCCGACGGCTCTTACCAGCAATGGACGAAGGCCGAGGTGATTAAACTGCTCAGCGATTCGGCGTGGTCGAAGACGCAGACGCAGCGCATCATACGGCGCGGGCAGGTGCGCTCCATCGCCGGACAGAATGAGGCCGTGGTGGGCGATAGAACAGGCCAGTTGTCTTCCGCCGAAGACGCCTATGATTACAATTTTACGATGCGGCTGCGTTCGGCGCTGCCTGTGCGGCAGGCGATTGTCAGGCTCGTACAGCTTGATAGTAATTACGACCAAATGAATAAGGCCGAGCGCAAGGCTTTCGACGCGCAGACCAGAGAGTTGCTCGAATGTCAGGAATGCGCCGGTTATTACGTGGTCAGCGTCGGCTTCGCTTCATCGAACAATTCGGTGAACGACTTGATTTATGACTGGTTCAACGGGCAAACCCTGCCCGGCATCAAGGGTTATATCTATCTCGCCAACACGCGCGGCGAGCGGCGCGAGGTGGCGCGTTTTATTCCGCCGAAAGCGCCTGGCGAAGAGGTCTTCTTTCTCTTTCCGCGCCTCGACGAAAAGGGTCGGCCCCTGTTGACGCCGGAAGACAAAAAACTCCTCTTCCGCATGAGCGACATCAAAGCCAACTCGGTGACTAATTTTACGCTCGACGTTACGAAGCTAATCGTGAACGGCAAAGTCGAATTCTGAAGCCGAGTTGCTCGCGCGTGCTCGCCGCGCGTGTTTGCCTCTCGGTTTTTTTCTTGTATTATCAGGCGGCGCGCGTCAAAGGTCCCCTGCTTTCAATCGTGCAGCCTTCCAGAGCAGCCACACCGTGGCTGTCGGGCAGCTAAAAACAACTTTATCCCGGCTTAATATCCATCGCCTCTGCGCGGGCGCTCTTATAAGAGCCTTCCGCCGGAAGAGAATCAGCAGCTATTTTTATGTCAACTTCCTCCTACTTTGCCCCTTCGCGCGTCGCCGTTCAAAAAGCACGCGCCGTTCTCGCTTTCGTCCTCATCTGCTTGCTCTTGACGACGGCTTCACCCTTCAGGTCGCAGGCCGCGCTGTTACAAAACGATAACTCCGCAACCGGAGGCGAAAAGGGCCGCGCGGATTTCGTTCCCGGCGAGATACTGGTGCGCTATCGCTCCGGCAGCGTTGCCGAAGCCAAAGAGCAGAGCGCGCCCGTGCTCTACGGCGAAGGCAGAGCAATCTCCATCAACGTCGAACGCTTCGAAGGCTCTGAATTGGTCGAGGGCTTGCGGCTGGCGCGCGTCGCACCGGAAGAAACCTTGCGGGCCATCGCCGCGCTCAATAAGCAGCCCGACGTGCTCTATGCCGAGCCAAATTACATCAGGCGCAAGGATGCGACCGCACCCAATGAGACGCGTTATGCAGAGCAGTGGGGACTTAAGAATACGGGCCAATTCATCAGCGGCACCGGAAACGGCGTCGCCGGAGCGGATATTAAGGCTGAGCAGGCGTGGGATATTTCAACGGGTGAGCGCAGCATCGTCGTCGGAGTGGTGGATGAAGGCGTCGACGTTAATCATGCGGATTTGAGGGACAACATCTGGCGTAATCCCGCGGAAGTTCCCGGCAATTCTGTTGACGATGACGGCAATGGTTTCGTTGACGATATTAACGGCTACGACTTCTTTCACAGAGATGCTTCCGTCTACGACGGCACGCTCAGCGATAGCGACACGGATGCGCATGGTACGCATGTCGCCGGCACAATCGGAGCGACGGGCAACAATAATCAGGGCGTGGCCGGCGTCAACTGGCAAGTGAGCCTGATGTCTCTGAAGATACTGGGTCGCCCTGATGAGACTCCGGCTCCGAGCAATGTCGAGACAACTGTGAGGGCTTACAGTTACGCCAAGATGATGCGTGACCTGTGGATTAGTTCCGGCGGCACGAAGGGCGCGAACATTCGCATCCTGAATAACAGCTACGGCGGCATCGGCTTCTCGCAGGCGGAACTGGATGCGATTCGCGTCTTAAACGATGCGAACATTCTCTTCGTCGCAGCCTCAGGCAATTCCAGCCTCAACAACGACCGCATTCCGCATTACCCTGCCAGCTACAACGTGCCGAACCTGATTTCCGTGATGGCTACAACCAATCGCGATTTCGTTGCCAGCTTTAGCAACCAAGGCCCGCGCACGGTTCACATGGCCGCGCCGGGCGAAGGCATCCTGAGCACCACGCCAAACGGCGGCTACCTCTATGCCAGCGGAACTTCCATGGCTTCGCCTCATGTGGCGGGCACGGCTGCTCTCGTCTGCGCTAAATACCCGGGCATCTCTGTGCAGCGGTTGCGCAGCGCCGTTCTCTTCGGCGGCGATGAACTCTTCGGTTTGTCCGGCACAATCACGGGCCGCCGCCTGAGCGCCTACGGGTCTTTGCAAAACGCCGCTGAGACAGACGCAACACCGCCCGCAGACATCACTGGCCTGCGCATCAGTTCACAGGACGGGCGTAACCTCACTCTGAACTGGACAGCGCCCGGCGATGACGCGATGACGGGCCGCGCCTCAGTCTATGAAATAAAATTCTCGGACGGCGATATTAGTTCCAGCGCGCAGTTTGAGCAGGCGCGCTCGCTCATCGCGCCGCGACCGGTTAATGCGGGCGTGCTGCAAAGCACAGAAGTGGAGATTCCTTACAGGCATCTCTCAGGCTTCATAGGCATTCGTGCCATTGATAACGCCGGCAACGCGAGCGGCATCACACAGATTCATTTTACAATCAATCAGGACATCGCTGACCCGTACATCGTGACGCAGAGCGCGGCCACGACGCTTTCCACGGGCGGCACGCCGCTGAGCCTCAAAGCCGACGACCGTTATCATTCCAATTATAC
>CAZEZJ010000029.1:249-12679 GCA_964516695.1 uncultured Blastocatellaceae bacterium | reverse complement strand
CCGTTCAACATCAAGTACTACTCGCAGGTCTATACAAGCGTCACCATCTCGACCAACGGCGCGCTCTATTTTCAAACTCCGCCGGGCCGCCCCTACGACCCGAATAATCCGTTGGAGAATGCGGGCGATAACTTCAGTTCGATAGCGGGTCTCGAATCAATCGCGATGATTGCGGGCCTCTGGGACGATTTGCGCACGGACAGGCAAGCCAGCCACGACGTGTATGTCGTTAAGCCCGACGCTGACCGCATCATCTTTCGCTGGCAGGGCGTCACCTTCAACACGCGTTTTCTTGACGGCACGAGCCGTGGGGAAAATCCCGTCAACTTTGAAATCGAGTTGCGCCGCGACGGCACGATTCAAACGCGCTACGGCGACGGCAATCGAAATCTCTTCCCCGTGGTCGGCATCTCAAACAGCAGACCCGATGCTTATACCGTTCTCTCGCACACTTCCGAATTCTTCTTCAAAGATTTGACCCACGCGCCGACGGTGACGTTTGCTTTGCGCAATCCGCCTCCGCCGCCCTCGGCTGATTTGGCCGTGAGTCTCACGGCCAATCCTGACCCGGTCTTGTCGGGGCAGAATCTGACGTACACGGCCCTCGTCCGCAACCTCGGCCCGAATGATGCGCCGAACGTGACCTTGACCGGCGCGCTGCCCGCCGGAACAACCTTCGTCTCCTGCACGACAGGAGCGGGAACATGCAACGGCCCCGCAGTCGGAACCAACGGCACCGTGACCGCCAACCTCGGCACGCTCTTTGGTTCTACGTTCAGTTCCGGCGTGCCCGTGACAATCACCGTCAGGGTGACGGCTTTGCCCGCCACCAATCTCATCAACACCGTTTCTGTCGCGAGCACACAGACCGACCCCGTTAGCACAAACAACACAGCGACGAGAATCACGGGCGTCGTGCAGCAAGTAGAGTTTGGCGGCGTCAAAGCCATCGCGGTAGGGCGCGACTATTCGCTTGCCATCCGCACAGACGGCACGCTCTGGGCCTGGGGTGAAAATCTGTCCGGGCAATTGGGCAACGGCACGAGAAGCAATACTCCCACGCCGACCCAGGTGAGCGGTCTATTGAACGTCGTCTCGGTGGCTGCGAGCAACGGCTTCACGCTCGCCTCTCTAAGCGATGGCACGGTCTGGGCTTGGGGCTATAACGGCTACGGCCAACTCGGAGACGGAACGACGACAGAGCGCCTCGCGCCCGTGCAGGTCAGCGGATTGAGCAACGTTATCGCCGTCGCCGCAGGCAGTTTTCACAGCGTCGCTCTTAAGAGCGACGGCACGGTTTGGTCATGGGGTGCGGGTTACGCTCTCGGCAACAATACGACCGCCAACAGCAACACGCCCGTGCAGGTGAGCGGCCTCGCAAACGTGCGCGCCATCTCCGCCAGAGGCGACCACACGCTGGCGCTTAAGACAGACGGCACTCTTTGGGCTTGGGGCGGCAACGCCAATGGACAGCTCGGCGACGGCACGACCTCGCTGCGACTCTCGCCTGTGCAGGTCATTAATCTGACAGGCATCGTTGATATTTCCGCCGGAGGCAGCACGGGCAGCGCAGACCACAGCCTCGCCGTGCGCAACGATGGCACGGTCTGGGCCTGGGGCGATAATTTCCACATGCAGATTGGTCTGCCCGCTCAGGATTTCACACCGCATCCGACGCCTTTGCAGGTCGGCGGCATCACGAGCGCGGCAGCCGTCTCCGGCGGTGGCGACCATAGCCTCGCCTTGCGCAGCGATGGCGCGGTTTGGGCCTGGGGAGACAACAACAGAATGCAGTTGGGCGACGGCACAAACTGTTGCCGCCCGACGCCGCAGCCCGTTCCCGGCCTATCGGGCGTCAAGGCGCTGGCCGCCGGAAACTCGCACAACCTAGTGCTCCTCAACGACGGTTCGCTTCGCGCCTGGGGCAGCAACAACAACGGTCAACTTGGCGACGGCACGACGACAAATCGCGTCAGCCCTATCAGCGTCAGCGGCCTGGCGTCAGTCAGCCTGCCGAGTTTCAGCCCGGACGGCAGCGAGTTTACGCTGACCCCGGCGCAGGAAGTGACAATCACCTGCGCTACCGACGGAGCCGTTATTCGCTACACGACCAACGGCAGCGAGCCGACACAGAGCGACCCCGTTATCGCCTCCGGCTCGAAAATCACGATTCCTGCCGCAAGCAATCTGACCATCAAGGCTAAGGCTTGGAAAGACGGCTGGATTCCCAGCCACGTTAAGGCCGCAACCTACACCATCCCGACCAATCCGATTGACGACGCGCGCTTCTTCGTCCAACGCCATTATCTTGACTTTCTCGGGCGAGCGCCCGACCAAGGCGGCCTCGATTATTGGAGCGAGCAGATTACAGGCAACGGCAGCAACACGCCCGCGCCTTGCCCGCCCGGTGATGCCCGCTGCATCCACAATCGCCGGATTAACATCTCGGCTGCCTTCTTCGTCGAGAACGAGTTTCAGCGCACGGGCAGCTTCGTCTATCGCTTCTATAAATCGACCTACGGCGCTCGGCCCACCTTCTCGCAATTCAACGCCGATAGAAGCCTCGTGCCCGAAGGCCCCGGTCTGGAAGCGAGCAAGCAGGCTTATGCCAACGCGTGGGTCCAGCGCGCGGCGTTTCTGCAAAAGTATCCGCAGAGCCTCACAGGCGCAGAGTTCGTTGACGCCCTGCTGCTCACCGTCCAGCAAGGCTCAAGCGTTGACCTTTCGGCGCGGCGCGCGGAATTGCTGAACGACTACGCGCTTAATGGGAGCCGCGCACGCATCGTGCGCATGGTTGCCGACGATGCATTGTTCGTCAACGCCGAGTACAATCCGGCCTTCGTGCTGATGCAATACTTCGGCTATTTGCAGCGCAACCCAGACGAGGGCGGCTATCAATTCTGGCTCGACGTTTTAAACAATCGCGTGCCGAACAACTATCGCGCGATGGTCTGCGCCTTTCTGACCTCGACCGAATATCAACAGCGCTTCGGCACACACATCACGCGCACCAATCAAGACTGCGGCCCGTGAAGGCTTCAGGCGTTTAAGAATGCGAAAGGGAAGCCAGCGCTCATCAAAGCGCTGGCTTCCCTTTTTCAACAGGCTCGGCAAGCGGGGCGTTCGCTTGCGTCAACCGCCGTTCAGCATTCTTTGATAAAGCTCAATCCACGCTCTCTTTTCGCTCTCCGGCTGAAGCTTCTTGACGATTTGTCGTGCGCCTTCGGACAGCTTTCGTGCGAGCGCTTCATCGCGCAACACGGCATCGATGGCCGCCGTTAGTCTGACCGGGTCTTCCGGCGGAACGAGCAGTGCGTTTTCCCCGTCAACTAGAACGTCCAGCATTCCTCCCACGGCGGTCGCCACCAGCGGCACGCCGACCGCCGCCGCTTCCAGCAGAGCGTTGGGCAGCCCGTCGTGCTTCGAGCAGACCACAAAGACACGCATCCCCAACAGGTGTTGGATGATGGCCGCGTCTCTCACCAAGCCTGTAACTTGCGTCTCCGCTTCCACGTTGTACCGCGCGAGCGCATTCTCACACTCAATTCTGGTCTCCTCATTATCGTAGTATCCGGCGAGCAGCAGCTTTCGCCGCAAGTCGCGGTCGAGCGCCGCGTATGATTGAATCAGCAGCGGAATATCTTTTTTATAACGAAACTCCGCGAGCGTGCCGACCACGCCGCGATTGGCCTCGGAAATTTGCCACTCGGGAAAAGACGTGCTGTCAATCGAATTTAGAATCACGGACGACTTTCCCGCTACGTCCCACAAAGCACGAACGTTGTTCAGCAAATCCGTGCTCACGGATGTCACCCAAGAGGCTTTCTGCATAATCAGACCGATGATGTCTTTATGACTCTCCTTCACCAGCCAGTCAACGGCGTCGCTGCCGCGGATACTGGCGATGACCGGACGACTCCCACGCTCGGCTACGCGCAGGCAAACAAAGGTGAGCGGCACGAAAAAACCATGAAACAGAGCAAAGCGGGAAACCTCATCCACCTTGCGTATCTCCTCGCTCAGAAGATGCGCGATAAGCAGCCTGTTGGTAGTCTGCGCGGGAGTCCAGAGCCGGTGCACGTGAACTCCGTCGTCTACGCTGTGGGTGACCGCCGGACTTTCCATGGTCTCACTTCTCTGCGGCACGAAGACGTGAACGTCGAAGCCTCCCTCGACTAGAAACTTGACGATGCGAAAGGCAGACCTGGAAATGCCGGTGGCCTGCGGCGGATATTGAGCCGTGGCAAAACAAACCGCCGGAGCTTGTGCATTATGCTTGCTCATCTGTTCTTCTCTTTCATCTGCGCCCGCTGAGAGCCGCTTCCTTATCTTCAAGACACCAGCGACTCGATGAGGCTGCTGGTCTTGGCGACGCCGCTCATGTCAAAGCGAGTTGAGGAGGGGCGAAAGTTGAGAGTCTTGCTTATCTCGGAGGCGAGCGTGTGAGCATCCATTCGTTGCTGCTCAAGCACGCGCGCAAGGCCGAAGCGTTCTAACTTCCGCGCTCTGTGCATCTGTTCCAGTTCATCCGCCGCCACGAAAGGCACGATGAGCGCCGGGGTGCGAGTGCTCAGTAAATCCATCGTGGTGTTATAGCCACACTGGCTGACCGACAGCTTGGCCCGCGAAAGCTCAGCCCTGAAATTCTTGAGCCAGCGGCGCACCTTCAATCCTCTGACATTGCGGCCCGCCGCCTTCAGCGTCTCCCATTCTGCCTGCGGCATAAACGGCCCGGCGACGATAGTCATGCCGAGACCATCACCGATGCCATAACGCGTGTAGGCTTCGACGGCGGTGTGCAACAGCGCCGCGCCGCAGCGCCCGCCTCCGGCAGAAACGATTATCTCAGACCCGTTCTGCCGTTCATTCGTTGCCGGCAGTTCTCTGTGGGGTGCGACGAAGCCCGTATAATAGATGGGCGTTGAAAGCGCTATGAAAGACTGGAACGTCTCTTCCAACCGGGCGAAGCGCGGGTCGGAGTGAAACAGTATGCCGTCGTAAAGGTTGTTGATGAGCGTGCTCACAATCTCATCATAGACGTTTTTCTTTCGCGTTCGGAGCTTGATAATGTCGCGCACGCTGCACAGCACCACCGGCCGGTGCGGTTTGGCGCGACGCGCCGCGTCGAGCAGCGGCAGCAACTCGCCGGAAAAGTGTATTCGTCCGAAAGGATAAAACTCGATGAGCAGCACCGCCGGTTTCAGTTGTCGGAAAATGTCGAGCAGGCGCGAGCGGCGCAAACGCCATGCATCTGCGAGGTCGCGTCTGCCGTCCTGACTGATGAGTTGCCCATCAGGCCCTTCCCCCACCGGCGGAATCTGTACGTATTCGATGCCGCTTGGCAGCCTCACGGCGCGCGGCAATTTTCCACCGGACACGAAGACGACGCGGAACCGACGGCTCAAGGCTTCGGCAATCGCGAACGAACGAATCAGGTGGCCGATGCCAAGCGAATGTTGACAGTAAAAAAGGAGCGTCTTTTGCTTCTTCAAGGTCAGCACTCCGCGCTATAGAGCAAGCCGCCGCACAGTTTTATTCAGGAGTTAACGGCCGAGGCTCAAGTTTGTCAGTGATAGTAAGGAAATGGCGTCCCGTACGGGAGTCGAACCCGTGTCGCCGCCGTGAAAGTCCGTATCAAGCATTTCCATTTGCAGGGCAATTCGTTACCGTAGCGTTACCAAATTTTCAACTCTCTAAGCTACTGCCGTCGTTCTTGTTTACCGTCTTATGATAGTATCCCAACCGCTCAGGCTTTCATAGTCCTTCTACCTTAAGTAGGCTTCTCACTAAAGAGCATTACGATGGAATCTGAAAAGCGAACCCGCAAAAATAGAATTGACCCTAAGCTCAAAGATGCTGGCTGGAAAATCGCACCATTCAGCCCGTCCAAACCTCTGTCATGGTATCAGGAAGCAGGCATAGAAGAATATCAAACTAATAATGGCCCTGCTGATTATGGTCTGTGTGTTGACGGTCACATCTTGGGAATAGTAGAAGCAAAGAAACTTACGCTTGGGCCACAGAATGTTCTAACTCAAGCTGAGAGGTATTCGCGCGGCGCGACAGCTAATCCACTAAATTACGATGGCCTTCATGTTCCATTCCTTTACTCTACCAATGGTGAAATCATCTGGTTTCACGATGTACGCCATCCCCTCAACCGCTCGCGCAAGGTGACACGCTTTCACACGCCGAACGCTTTACGCGAAATGTTCAGCCACGATTTTCAAGGCGCGTGCGATTGGCTTAGGACGACGCCTAACGACCATCCACGTTTACGCGATTACCAGAGAGAAGCCAATACCGAAATCGAAAAAGCTGTAGCAAAGCGCAAGCGTAATATGCTCGTCGCAATGGCAACGGGTACGGGCAAGACGTTCACGATGGTCAATCAGATTTATCGTCTGATGAAGTCGGGCCTCTCGCGCCGCGTACTTTTCCTCGTTGACCGTCGTGCGCTGGCTGCTCAGGCTGTACGGGCGTTTGCCTCGTTTGAGCCGGAACAGGGTTTGAAATTCGACCGCATCTATGAAGTCTATAGCCAGCGTTTCCAGCGCGAAGACCTCGATGACGACACGCCATTCGACCCGAATGTTTTACCTAGCGCATACCTAACCGACCCGAAACCGCAGCACGCTTTTGTATATGTGTGCACAATTCAAAGAATGGCGATGAACCTTTTCGGCGATGAAGTCATTCTTAACCGCAGTGAAGAAGCGATTGACGAAGACGCGCGCAGGCTCGACATTCCAATTCACGCCTTTGATACGGTCATTGCCGATGAATGTCATCGTGGCTACACGTCGGCAGAACTCTCAGTGTGGCGCAACACACTCGAACATTTCGACGCTATCAAAATCGGTTTGACGGCGACTCCCGCGAGCCATACGACTTCTTACTTCAGCGAAGTTGTATATCGTTACGAGTATGAGCGCGCAGTAGACGAAGGCCATTTGGTTGACTACGACCCTGTAAAGCTTAAATCAAACGTGCGTATGAACGGCGTCTTCCTTAACGAGGGCGAAGAGGTCGGGCTGGTCAACACGACGAGCGGCGCGGAACAACGTGACTATCTCGAAGACGAGCGCCAATTTGAAGCGCCGGAGGTTGAAGAGAAAGTCACTTCGCCGGATTCAAACTTAAAGATTGTGACCGAGTTGAGGAAATATGCTGACGAGCATGAGGAGAAGTACGGTAGATTCCCCAAGACACTAATCTTTGCCGATAACGACCTGCCGCATATCTCTCATGCAGACCAACTCGTCAACGTCTGCCGCGATGTCTTCGGACGCGGCGACGCTTTTGTTCAGAAGATTACCGGGCGCGTTGACCGGCCGCTACAGCGCATCCGCGAGTTTCGCAATCGTCCCAATCCCGGCATCGCTGTCACGGTCGACCTGCTCTCGACGGGCGTTGATATTCCAGACCTCGAATTTATCGTGATGCTCAGGCAAGTGAAGTCGCGTATCCTGTTCGAGCAGATGTTGGGGCGCGGCACACGCAAAGGCGAGAAGTTTCCAGACAAATCGCACTTCGTGTTATTCGATTGCTTTGACGGAACGTTGCTCGAATACTTCCGACAGGCGACGGCGATTACCGCCGAACCGCCGCGCACGACCTCGCGTACAATCACCGAGATTATTGACAACATCTGGAAGAATAACGACCGTGCTTATAACGTCGGCTGTCTAGTCAAGCGCTTGCAGCGCATCGAGAAGGAGATGGCTGGCGAAGCGCGGGATGATTTCGCCAGATTCATCCCTGATGGCGATGTCGGCAGGTTTGCGGCGGGGCTTAAAGATGCTCTCGGCAAACGTTTCACCGAGACGATGAAGCTCTTACGTGACCGAGAGTTTCAGAAGTTGCTGACTGACTACAAGCGCCCGCCGAAAACCTTTGTCGTGGCTTATGAGACACAGGATGAAGTTTCTTCCGAGCGCCTTTTTCGCGATAGTACGGGGAAACAATATAAGCCGGAAGATTACCTGCAAGCATTCGCGCAATACGTCCGCGATAATCCCGAACATGTCGAAGCCATCAATATCCTGCGCGAGCGCCCACAGGATTGGAGCACGGCTGCTCTGAGCGAATTGCGGAAGAAGCTGGCGCAGGCTGTTGGACGTTTCACAGTCGAGAATCTGAGTCGCGCGCATGAGATTCACTACCGTAAGGCGCTCGTTGACCTTATCTCAATGGTCAAGCACGCAGCCGAAGAAGAACAGCCGCTCTTAACGGCAGAGGAGCGCGTGGAGCGTGCTCTCAGCAAAATTACAGCGGGTGAGACTTTCACGCCGGAGCAACAGCAATGGCTTGAGCGTATCCGCGCCGCGCTCATCGAAAACCTTTCGATTGACGAAGACGACTTCGACGCGCTGCCCGTGCTACAACGCGAGGGCGGGTGGGGACGCGCTAACCGGGCTTTCAATAACAAACTGCGCGAGCTACTGCCGCGCATTAACGAGGCGATTGCAGCATGAGCGATATTGTCGGAAAACTCTGGGGCTTCTGCCACACACTACGCCATGACGGAATTGACTATGGCGATTACATCGAGCAGATTACTTATCTGCTGTTTCTAAAGATGGCGGACGAGCGCGGCGTCGAGATGCCGGAAGGTTGCAGTTGGGCGGAACTTAACAGCAAGTCAGGCACGGACTTGACTAAACACTACATCAAGGTGCTGTTCACGCTAGGCGAGAGCAAGGGTCTACTTGGCGACATCTACGGCGGCTCGCAATCGCGCTTCAATAATCCGGTCAACCTCAAACGCCTTATCAGCTTAATTAATGAAATTGAATGGACGGCGTTGCAAACGGACGTGAAGGCTGAAGCCTACGAAGGTTTGCTTGAGAAAGCGGCGAGCGAGGGCAAAAAAGGCGCGGGGCAATACTTCACGCCGCGCGTGTTGATTCAATCAATCGTGCGCTGTCTGAAGCCAGACCCGCGAGCACACAAAGACTTTACGCTCTACGACCCTGCGTGCGGCACGGGCGGCTTTCTTGTTGCAGCTTATGAGTGGCTAGTGGAGCAGACGCGCGGCGGCGCGCTCGACCGTGAGACGGCGAAGCGCGTGCGGAAGGGAACTTACTTCGGCGCAGAACTCGTCGCCCGCCCGCGCAGGCTGGCGTTAATGAATCTCTACCTGCATGGCCTTGAACCGGAAATCGCGTTAGGCGATACCATCTACGAGACACCAGCCTCGCGCCGCTTCGATATTGTGCTGGCGAACCCGCCGTTTGGCACGAAGGGCGCGAACCAAGCGCCCGACCGCGAAGACTTCACCATTGAAACGTCGAACAAGCAGTTGAACTTTCTCCAACACATCCTCACAGTCTTGAAGCCCGGCGGGCGCGCTGGCGTTGTGTTGCCGGACAACTGCTTGTTCGAAGGCAAAGCGGGCGAGGTGTTTGAGATACTGATGCAGGATTGCAACGTGCATACTGTTCTTAGGCTGCCGCGCGGGACGTTCACTCCATACAGTCAGGGCGTCAAGGCAAACGTCGTCTTCTTCCAGAAGGGCGACAAGACCGAGCACGTCTGGATTTTCGACGCGCGCTCAAACGTCCCCGGCATCACAAAGAAAGACCGCCCGCTCACGCCGCAGCACTTCGCGGAGTTTGAAGCTGCTTACGGCTCAGACCCGAACGGCAGAAGCAAGCGCAAGGACACGAGCGAGGCTGGACGCTTCCGCCGCTTTCACATCAAAGATGTGCAGGAGCGCGATTACAAGCTCGACATCACATGGCTCAAGGACGAATCGCTCGAAGACGCCGAAGACCTGCCCGAACCGCAGGACTTGGCCGCCGAAGCGATTACCGAGCTTGAAGCAGTGGTGGATGATTTAAGAGAGATTGTGGCTTTGATTGAGAAAGAGGAAGCGGTTGCGGCATGAGTGAATTACCGGAAGGATGGGCAATGCCCCTGCTGCCAGAGGTCGCATTGCCGGAAAAGTTTTCTATCGTTGACGGCCCATTTGGTTCGGACCTAAAACTTACTGACTATGTATCAGACGGTACAGTTCCTGTTCTTACAACAAAGAACTTGACGGGCAGCTATGACCCGCACAGCGTCAGGTTCATTTCTGCCGAAAAGTTTGAGCAGCTAAAAAGAAGCAAAATAGAGGGCGGCGATATTCTTATCGCCAAAATTGGTTCGATTGGGAAATGCAGCATATATCCTAAAGATGCGCCTACTGCCATCATTCCCGCCAACTTGTGCAAAGTGTCAGTTGATGGTCGAGTCATAAATAATAAGTATCTATTATTGCAAATCAGGTCTGATGAATTTCAAGCCAAGCTTCAGGAAATAACATCAGCAACAGCACAGCCAGCGTTCAGCGTCCAGCGACTCAAGACGCTTCATGTAAAACTTCCGCCGCTGAACGAACAACATCGCATTGTGGCGAAGTTGGAAAAGCTATTGAGCCGTGTGGACGCGGCCCAAGCGCGAATCGCAACCATCCCGCGCATTCTTAAACGGTTTCGGCAATCCGTTCTAGCAGCCGCATGTTCTGGACGGCTGACCACTGATTGGCGTAAAAGTAATCCAGACATTGAGCCAGCATCCGACTTCCTGAAACATGTGATAAAGCAAAAGCTGCTTACACGTAGTCTGGATCAGGAACTTACAGGCTGGGCACGCGCTTCTGTGGACGAGTTGTTCGAATCATATGGTGGAGGCACGCCTAGCCGAAGTAATCCTGAGTATTGGGGCGGTAAAATACTGTGGGTGTCATCAGGTGACGTTAAGGCTAATATTATAGATTCAAGCTCCGAGACAATCACTAAAGAGGGGCTTGATAATTCATCGGCCAATCTTTGTCGCGCCGGAACGGTGCTGGTGGTAGTAAGGAGTGGTATTTTGAAACATACCCTCCCAGTCGCCATCACAGGTACCAGATTAGCGATTAACCAAGACATCAAGTGCTTTGATTCAGGTAATCAGAATTTAAATTATTGGCTGTTTCTGAGCCTCAAAGCGGCGGCGCAGGAAATTCTAGCCTTGAATAGAGAGGGAACAACGGTTCAAAGTGTAAGATATAACACTCTCAAGAGCTTTGAACTAGCGATTCCACCTTTGGCAGAACAACAAGAAATCGTCCGCCGCGTCGAAGCACTCTTCAAAACCGCCGACGCGCTCGAAACTCGTTACCGCACGGCGAAAGGGCACGTTGACAAGCTCACGCAATCCATCCTCGCCCGCGCCTTTCGCGGCGAACTCGTCACCACCGAAGCCGAACTCGCTCGCCAAGAAGGGCGCACTTACGAACCCGCGTCCGTCCTCCTAGAGCGCATCCGGCAGGAACGAGCGCAACAAAAGAATTCAACTAAGCCGAAACCCAAGCGCACGCCAAGAGGCAAAAAGGACACCGCCACGAAAAAGATGTTTGCCTGAAAAATCTGTAAATCCCACAACTCATAGGAGAACCTCGCATAGATGTTAATAAGCGCACCGTCGAACAAATCTTCGACCCGACCGCGCAACTCGAAGCGCCGCTCTTCCCTTGCGCTTGCCGCCGTCCGCGACATCTGCCAAACTGCGGGCGAAAACGGCTTATCCCACTATTGGACACTACCGACAATTTAGGAGATAGCCATGCAAGAAACAGAATATTCAGTAGGGTTTGAATTGATGAACGGTAGCATCACCGCGTGGTCGTCGCTTGAGAATCGTGATAAGTATCCGTTCGGGGAAGAAGAATTTAACCGATTCTTTCAACATTTTTTCAAAATGTCTTTCAAGTTCCCCGGCGATTTTCGTTGTATTCTTATTTACGATGCTAAAGAAAACGCTCCGA
Source organism: uncultured Blastocatellaceae bacterium (assembly GCA_964516695.1). Lineage (GTDB taxonomy): Bacteria > Acidobacteriota > Blastocatellia > Pyrinomonadales > Pyrinomonadaceae > DASVTR01. The sequence continues at coordinate 882 of CAZEZJ010000029.1, read as the reverse complement.
GGCACTCATACGCTATTGGGTGGATGTTTGCAGAGGATGTAGATGAGGTTAATAGATATTTCAGAACAAGAGGGGAATTTCCAAAGGTTCTAGGTGAAATTAGGTTTGAATATGGTGGTGGTATTGACACCCCTCGCATAATCGTAGAAACGCGTTGAAAATCCCAAGGAGGTTTTGATTATGGCGGAATGCAAAGGCTGCAAAGGCACTGGCAAATGTTCACGCTGTAAAGGTAGCGGCAAAGATGGCTTGATTAAAGGTTGTTCGATGTGTCACGGAAACGGTAGATGTACAGTTTGCAACGGAAAAGGCGTTCAGCCTAAATAACCGACTTGAAATGGGCACTATCTACGAACAGACTTACAGAACGCATCACGTGTGCGTTCGCCTACTGGATTGTTGGCACATTGCTACGGCCAAATCGCAGTAGCCTGTTTGTTGCTAACTTTCTACTCTTGATGCGCATAAGTTAAAAGATGCTCATAGCCCAGATCGAGGAGAGCATCCATCCATTTTTCGCCATTGGCTCGCCTAAGGGATTTTACGATTTTATCCGGGATTTTATGTCCAAATTGACGGCGGTAAATCCCGTCCGAGAATAAGACCACCGTACCTTCATACCGATTCGGGTGC
>CAZEZJ010000029.1:0-239 GCA_964516695.1 uncultured Blastocatellaceae bacterium | reverse complement strand
CTTTAGATTCCTTCGAGCCTTCAGTGATCGTAAAGTAATTGCTGAAGCGGGTGTCGTACTCTCTAGCCATTGTCAGCTCGGACACAGAGGAAAAGCCAGGAGCAATAGCCCCCGTCTTACTCCTGTAAGTAAAGACGCTGAGTTCAAATTCAGATCCTTCGTACAATATGGACGTAATCCCATCGTTTGTTATTGGATGTGGATGACCTTCATCAGCAAATGCTTGAAGATACCAATAT
>CAZEZJ010000028.1:1148-24258 GCA_964516695.1 uncultured Blastocatellaceae bacterium | reverse complement strand
AACCTTGAGCCATCTCTTCGCGGGCTACGAGAGCGTCATCGCCCGCGTCGTCGAAGAACATTTGGGCGCTGAGACGGCGCAAGCGTTCGTTCAGACCGAGGAGATTTTTAAGCGCGAGCTTGATTCATTGGAGCAACAACTGCGGGCCATAGACCCGACGCTGGCCGAAGCCCTGGAGACCGGACGACGCAAAATCAATTACCAGCTCGAAGGCTTGCGCACACGCTTTCATCGCGCGCAGATGAGCCGCGACCGCGCCGCTCATCGCCAGATTGAACGCGCCATCGCCGCCCTCTACCCGCACAAGGAGCTACAAGAGCGCCACATCAACATCACCAGCCTCTTCGCGCGCCACGGCTCCTACGTCGTCAGTTGGATTTACGACGCCATCAATCTAGGCTCTCCCGACCATCAGGTGGTTTATTTATAAATCAGTAGGCATTATGCGGTAGGCAGCGAGCAGTGAAAACTTAACGAAGCTTTTAAACGCCTACTCTCTATTGCCTGCCGCCTATTGCTTACTGCCTAATACTCATCCGATGTCAAAAATTCGCGTCCTGTCGGATCAGCTTGCCAATCAAATCGCCGCTGGCGAGGTGGTCGAGCGTCCGGCTTCGGTGGCGAAGGAGTTGGTGGAAAACTCTATTGATGCCGGAGCAAAGCGGATTCAGGTTGACGTGGAGGCGGGCGGACGCCGCCTCTTGCGCGTCATGGACGACGGCGAGGGAATGACGCGCGATGATGCGCTCTTGGCCTTCGAGCGACATGCGACCTCGAAGATTACGAGCGCGGAAGACCTCAATGCCATCAGGACGCTCGGCTTCAGGGGTGAGGCGTTGGCTTCAATCGCGTCTGTGGCGCGCGTCGAGTTGGTGACGAAGACGGCTGAAGTGGCTGCGGCGACGCGCATCCTCATCGAGGGCGGGCGGATGCGCGACGTGAAGGATGCGGCCCATCCTCAGGGAACGACCATCACCGTGCGCGACCTTTTCTTCAACGTTCCGGCGCGCCGAAAATTTCTGCGCTCGGAAGCCACGGAGAGTTTTCACCTGACAAACCTCGTCACGCACTATGCGCTCGCTCACCCCGAGATTGCTTTCACTATGACAAACAACGGTCGAGAAGTGCTGCGGGCGGCGCGAGCGGCGGATGTCCGAGAGCGCGCCTATCAAATCTTCGGCGCTGATTTTCTCGAAAGCCTGTTGGAAGTTAATGGCGGGCTGGAACAAGTGGCGCGCGTGCGCGGGTTTGTTTCCTCGCCTGCTACGCGCCGCACGTCGCGCGATGCGCAGTATCTTTTCATCAACGGACGCTTTGTGCGCGACCGCTTGATTAGTCGCGCTCTATCGGAAGGTTATCGCGCGGTGTTGCCGCAAGGGACGTATCCGGCGGCGTTGCTCTTTCTAGATGTGCCGCTCGCGGAAGTGGATGTCAACGTTCATCCGGCTAAGACCGAAGTGCGTTTCCGCCGTTCGGCGGCAATCAGCGATGCTGTGCGCGAGGCCGTGCGCGGCGCTCTCGCCAGCGCGGGCTACGTGCGCGCGAATATAGCAACTGATGAGGCGGGAGCAGAGGCGCACGATGCGGCTCCGGCGAGCGAAGAATTTGAAGCTGCAAACGAAACGCCCGCGCGCACGCATGGGCTTGAGCGCGACGAGCGAGCGCAGCACGCAGCAGAAGAAACTGCTTCGCCGCTTTCCGTCAATCAACCGCGCGGGACGCAGGAGTTGGTTCCGCCCGGACGACAGGCGAGTATTGAGTTCGGGTTCACGCCGTCCGATGAGGAAGATTTGTGGACGATGGAAGCGGAGCAGCCCGTGCCGGAAAGAAATGAAACCGCGCGCGAACTCGACGCGATTATGCGCCATGCGAATATTCGTTTGGTGAAAGACGAGACCACCGCGGAAGATGAAGCTTCAACTATCGAAGCCGCCGCAGCAGACTCGTCCTTTCAAACTGGGACTACGCCGCGCGAGTCAGTAGCCGAAGCGGCGCTTGTCGAGTCGCAGTTTCCGCCGCTGGCTTCCGCGGCCAATCTCGTGCGCGAAGTTCCAATCGCGGCGCTCTCATCGAATATTCGCCCGCTTGGCCAACTCGCTGACAGCTTCATCATCGCCACAGACGACGAGGGCTTGCTGCTCATTGACCAGCACATCGCGCACGAACGTATCCTTTTTGAAAAATATCTTGAGCGGGAGCGCAGCGCCGAATCGCAAAATTTGTTGATGCCGGAGACCTTCGATTTGTCGCCCGCGCAGGTCGCGGTCTTCGATGTGGTCTCCGCGGAGTTGGAAGCTTACGGGTTCGGGTTGATGCGCTTGTCGGGTCGAACGGTGGCGATAAAGGCCGTGCCCGCAGACTTGCCCGCGGGCGAAGCGCGCAACATGCTCGCGGAAATCCTCGACACGATTGAAGCGGAAAGGCGCGGCGCTGCGCGCGCCACTCTGCACGAGCGAATTGCCGCGCGCCTCGCCTGCGGTGCCGCCGTCAAAGCCAACACCCCGCTCTCAACGGAAAAGATGCGCTGGCTCATTGACCGCCTGCTCCTGACATCATCGCCTACGACCTGCCCGCATGGCCGCTCTGTCATCCTGCGTTTAGCGATGCGCGACATCGAAAAAACCTTCCACCGTTCCTGAACCGTAGAAGATTAATTAGCCGCTGCGGTTAGTCTGCTAAAGAGTGGCGAGGGTGCGCAGCAATAGTTTCGTATCAGACAAATCAGGCAGGAGCGCGTCAGGCTCGAAGGGGCGGAGAGCGTCTAGGCCGTACATGCGGCCGGTGCCGACGGCGACGGCGCGTGCGCCGAAGTGGCGTGCGCAGGCGATGTCGTTAGGCGTATCACCGATGACGATGAACTGCGATGGGCTAAGCGTTAGGCCCAAGTGATGATTGATGCGTTCTTGTGCCAGCGCTGGCAGGTCGCGGCGGTCGTGCGAATCGTCGCCAAAAGCACCGGGCAGCGTGAAGAAGTCGGAGAGGCCGACCAGTTGCATCTTCAAATGCGCGGCGGGTTCAATATTGCCGGTCAGCAAAGCCGACTTGTAACGCGGGTGCGCGGCTGTGGCTGCGAGAGCTTCACGCGCGCCCGGCAGCAGGTAAAACAATTGAGCGCCGTTGGCAGCGTAACGCTCCAACTCCTGCATGTAGCGCTCGCGCAGGTCTTGAACGCGCGCGCGAATCTGCTCGGGCGTGAAGCCTTCATCGCGTAGAGCTTCGACGACAATCTGCAAGTCTGTCATGCCGGAGACCTTCATCTCCCGCAGGCGTCCCGCCGTCCCGAAGACGCCTTCGAGCACCGGAATCGTATAATCCTTAAAAGCTTCCGCGCGCTCGGAACGCACGAGCGTGCCGTCGATGTCCCAGAGGAGAACGCGCAAATCTGGCGATTGATTCATTGGTTCATTTATTCAATAACTAAATGACTAAATGCGTAAATAAGTAGATGAATAAATCTCTCTATTCGATGACTGCCAGCACTTGGCCCGCGTTGACGGTCGCGCCCGTCTCTGCCTGAAGCGCTGTCACCGTTCCGGCGCGGGGCGACTTCATCTCGTTTTGCATCTTCATCGCTTCGACGACGACGATTGCATCGCCCGCCGCGACTTGCGCGCCTTGTTCGACGAGCACGCGCACAACCTTGCCGGGCATCGGTGCGATTATTTGCGCGGTTCCGTCTGCCTGCGCGCCCGCGCTCTGCCCGCCGCGCAAGCGCTTCGGGTCAATTAGTGTGAGCGCGAAGGCGCGGCTGCCGATGTGCACTTCGATTGTCTCACGACCGCCAGCGCCGCCCGCATCTATCCGACACTCATAGACGCGGCCATCAACTAACAACAGATGAGCGCCCGGGCCTGAAGAGCGCGCTTCGATTTCGTAGCAACGCCCGTCAACTTCCGCCGACACACGAGCGCCGTCACGTTTGAGTTGCACCTCGCGGCTCTCGCCGTCAATTTCCGCTGTCAGTTTCATAAGTTGGATGCCGTGATGCCGTTTGTCAGAGATTAGTAGAAGGAGAAGACTGACAGACGGGAAACGGCGGCTAGTTTCGTTTCTGCAATGCTGCGCGACCGGACAGCCGCCAACGGCTTTGTTCCTGTTCAAGCGAGGGAAGATTAGCCGCCGCTGTTTTCTGCCGGAGCGTGTAGTCGAGCGCGGCGGCGATGATGGCGATGTCGCGCTCGGCTGTTTCTTCGTCGCTCGCGTTGGTCGCCGCCGCGCCGTTTGAATTATTTGCACGTCGCTCAAAGAAACGCTCGATGAAGCCCGTGTCAAGCTGGCCTTCGATAAACTCCGTGTCGCGGATGATTTCACGAAAGAAGGGCAGCGTCGTCTTGATGCCGCCGACCGTGTATTCGTCGAGGGCGCGGCGCAAACGATTAATGGCCTCCAGGCGCGTGCGCCCCCATGCCGCCAGCTTCGAAATCATCGGGTCGTAGTAGATGGAGACTTCCGTTTCATGGTCAACGCCGCTATCGTCGCGTATGCCCGGCCCCGCTGGCACGCGCAACTGCTTGATGCGACCGGGCGAAGGTAGAAAATTATTCTCCGGGTCTTCAGCATAAACGCGACACTCGATGGCATGGCCCAACCAGCGGACATCCGCCTGTGTGAACGAGAGCGGCTGCCCGCTCGCTACCATAATCTGCTCGCGCACGAGGTCAATGCCCGTCACCAACTCCGTCACGGGATGCTCGACCTGAAGCCGCGTGTTCATTTCCAGGAAATAGAAGTCGCGCGTCGCATCGGCAACCAAGAATTCAACTGTGCCCGCGCCCGTATAGCCGACCGCGCGTGCGGCGCTCGTGGCAGCCGCGCCCATTCGCTCGCGCAAGCTTTCATCGTTGAGCGGCGACGGGCATTCTTCTATCACTTTCTGATGACGCCGCTGGATTGAACACTCGCGTTCGCCCAGATGCACGTGGTTTCCATGTTGGTCTGAGAAGATTTGGATTTCGATATGGCGCGGGCGCTCGATGGCCTTTTCGAGATAAACTTCAGGATTGCCGAATGAAGCAGCCGCTTCCGATTGCGCCGTCTCAAAGGCGGAGCGCAACTCGTCTTCCGCCCTGACGAGACGCATCCCCTTGCCGCCGCCGCCCGCCGAAGCCTTGAGCATCACAGGATAACCAAAGCTGGCGGCCACTTCGCGCGCCTCTTCGTATGAGGAAAGCGGCTCGGTCGTGCCCGGGACGACGGGCACGCCTGCTTCCAAAGCGACGCGCCGCGCGCTCGTCTTCGTTCCCATCAACTCCATCGCTTCCGGCGTTGGCCCAATGAAGATTAGTCCGGCCTCTTTGACCGCCCGCGCAAAACCTGCATTCTCAGCGAGAAAGCCATAGCCGGGATGAATCGCTTCCGCGCCGCTCAGCCGCGCCGCGTCAATAATCCGGTCAATGCGCAGGTAGCTTTCAATCGAAGGCGGAGCGCCCACCGCATAAGCTTCATCAGCCAGACGGACGTGAAGCGCGCCCGCGTCCGTCTCTGAGAAGACACTGACGGGCGAGATGTTAAGGTCGCGGCACGCGCGTATTATCCGCACCGCAATCTCACCTCGATTGGCAATCAGGATTTTTTTGAACATGCGTCTGTCGTCAAGGGTCAGTTGCGCTTGATGATTATCTTGCCGCTCGAAAGTAGAGCACAGATAACCGACCACGGACAACTGGCGACGGACTGTTTTTAGACGACGACTGAATTAAAAGGTTGATGAGGGTCGTAGCGAACAGTGATGCGTGCGTCGGGCGCGTAGTCTTCGCCGCGCTGTTGCTGCGCGGAGTCGAGCGATTGCGACGATTCATATTCGACGCCGTTGACCGTGTAGCTGTAGAAAATCTGTGTGATGGCGCCTGAGACGGTGTCGGTTTGCACGTCGAGCACGGAGCCTTCGCTGATGCGCCCGGTGCGGAGCAGGCGCGCGCGCCGCTTCATCTCAGGGTCTTCTTTCTGACGACGGAAGCGATCCAGAAACGACATTAGTGTGTGGAATTATCTTAGGGCATCGTGCCTTCGTCGCCCCAGTAAAGAAGGGGACGAGTCTGGTCCAGAGCCGTCGAGGGTTTAATGACTAAGCCGTCGCGCATAATCCAGTCGTCGTCAGTGTTGAGCTTCTTATCGTCGCCGGGCAGCCGCAGCTCATAATTAGTGAAAGAGATGCTTTCGGTCGGCGCATCGTCGGTGCTGGCTGAAGACTTACGCAGCGCCGCGCCGCGCAACTGCCTCGACTTGGGCTTGGAGGGCAACGAAGCGAGGTCAACGCTTGGCCGGTAGTGGGTTGAATCAAGGCCACCGATGGCGGCGGCAATCGAGCCGTCAGGGTCAGGCAGGCGGTCGCGTAAATCTTTCACGTCTGCCGGATACGTCCCGAAGCGCTGGCGGTATTCAAGCTGCGCTCGCTGGAATGTCCAGAGCCGCGCTTGCAGGCCCGCTTCGAGTCCGCGCTGGTGCTGGCGCAAACGCTCGGGCACGGCCTTCCCGATGAGAGTCACGAACAGCAACACGACTAACGCCAGCGCCGCCAATCCTCCATGCGCGAAGCGGCCACCGGCAAAGCGCTTCGGCTCGCGCCGGATGCTGGCGCAAATGCGCACTCCCATCCAGAGCGCGACGAGCGCCAGCGGCAAACCAACCCATTTCAGCCGCCACGCAGCCGTTTCGCCCGCGCCGACAAATGACCAAAAGTCTACTGCAAAGGGAACGCGCTCGAAAAGAGCGATGATGGTGCTCGTGAGAAACGTGATGAGCAGGAGAGCGCCAAGCGTGCCGACGAAGAACGCGCGGCCATAAAAGGGCAATTCGCGCTCCGGCGGAGCGAGGGGTGCGCCGATGGCGCGCGCTCCGCAAGCCTGGCAGCCGTCCTGTAAATCGCCTTCGAATCTGAAACCGCAGCAGGGGCAAACAGTCAAGATGATATACCTCTTAAAGGGGAAACTAATAAAAAGCTTAAAAGGGCTTCGAGCGCCTTAGTTTGTCGCGCCGACGTTGCGCGCAAACTCGGGTTCGGAACGTTTTTCCGGCCCCGCGTTAGATGCAGCCAGAGCCTTTTCGGCTGCCGAGCGGGCGCGTTCCTCGTCGGCCTTGTTCACCTCGCGCCAGGTGTAGAACATGCGGTGTGCAAACGTCCAGTAAGCACCGACGGCCAGAATCCAAAGCACGGCGGGCATCCGGTTCAGGAAAGCATTTTGCGACGAGGGATGCGTCGTCAGCGCGCCGATAATCAACAGGACGACGCGCTCGGGCCGCCGCAGAAAACCAACATCGCATTTCGGAATCAAACTCTCGGCCCGCGCGCTGCTATAGCTGACCATCACCGAACCCATCAAAGCCGCGCCAGCCAGAAAGACGTTGAGCGTTGAATGGAATTGCGTGTCGCGGGCGTAGAAAACCATCAGGCCGACGAAGACCACCATGTCGGAGAGGCGGTCGAGCGAGGAATCCAGAAAGCCGCCGAAGCGCGTCACGCGGCCTGAAAGGCGCGCGACCTGCCCGTCGAGCATGTCAAAGAGATTGGCGACAATCAGGATGATACCGGCCCAAAAGAATTGACCGTAGCCGAACAAGAGGCCGCAGCCGACGTTGATGGCAACACCCGTGACCGTCAGAAAGTTAGGGCTGATGTGTCCATAGGCCAGCCAGCGCACCATCGCGCTGATAATTCGCTGTGCTCCACGCCCAATACTTGCCCCGAACACCTTTCCCCTCTTTCTCCTCCAAACACTAAGGCCCGGCCAGCCGCCCGTCTCCGGCCGCGCCGCCCAATCAAACAGGGCATCATAGAGACGGGCCGAAGAGGTTGTCAAGAAAAAGCAGGCGGCGGAATTCAAGGGCCGGAGGAAAAGAAAATCAAACGACAAGCTGGTCGCCGCCCGCTTATTCCGGCTCCTGACCGCCGCCGCCTCGCTTCTCCTCTGCTTCCGCCTTATTTTGAGCGTCGTGAACGGTCATCAAGCTCTTGATTTCAAAGCGGCGCGCGCCAGCCGGAGTGCGGACGGTCACTTCGTCGCCCTCTTCCTTGCCCATCAGGCTGCGGCCAACGGGCGAAGTGGTGGAGATTAAGCCGCCTTGCGGGTCGCTTTCTTCGGGCGTCACAAGGCGGTAGGTCAACTCCTCGTCGCGCTCGGAATCGTAGAGCACGAGCGTCGAGCCGTAGGCCGCTTTGTCGTGCGGCACTTTCGACAAATCAATCGAGGCGACTTCGCTCAAGCGCTGGCGAAGCTGGCTGATGCGCGCCTTGACGATGTTCTGGCGGTCGAGCGCGGCGCGATACTCCGCGTTTTCGCGCAAATCTCCAAACTCCAGCGCCCTTTTAATCTCCTTCGGCAAATGCACGCGCAGTTCCGATTCCAACTCGTCCAGTTCAGCTTGCAGCCGTTGCTTGATGTCTTGAGTCAACTTGTTTCTCGCTCCGCTCGCGCCGTCATCGTAATTTAAGGAACCTTTGAATTATATGCTCTCAGGGGTAAAGGTAAAAGGCAAAAGGTAAAAGGCAAAAGGAAGGCAGAAACCATCTGTTTATTAAAACTGGCGTTAGCCAGTCCGCACTTTTACCTTTTACCTTTTACCTTTTGCCTTGCTTAGACGCATTCCGCGCCTCCCGCCGCATGGTGCTGGTCTTCGTCGGGCGCGCCAAAGGAGATGCCCGTGTCGCGCGCGGCGCGCACGAGCCGGCTGTCGGGCGGAACGGTTTTCAGGTTGGCGATGGCTTTCGAGATGGGAACGGTGATGATGTCCGCGGAATGCAGGGCGACCATCACGCCGCTTTTGCCCGCGACCAATTGGCGCACTGCGCAAGCGCCGTAGTTGGTGGCTAGCATTCGGTCGAAAGCGTTTGGAGTGCCGCCGCGTTGCAGGTGGCCGAGGACGACGCAGCGCGTCTCCTTGCCGGTCAAACGCTCAAGCTCTCGCTGGCAGTACATGCCGACGCCGCCGAGCCGCGCCTGGTGCGCGTGGTCGCCAGCGCTCTGGTAGATGGCCTCTCGACCCGCTTCGAGCGCGCCTTCGGCGGCGACGATGATGCTAAACTGCGAGCCGCACGCCTCGCGCTCGCAGATTTTGCGCGCGACCGCTTCCATCGTAAACGGAATTTCGGGAATCAGAATCACGTCTGCGCCGCCCGCGATGCCCGAATGAAGCGCAATCCAACCTGCATGGCGACCCATCACTTCGAGAATCATCACGCGGTCGTGAGATTCGGCGGTCGTATGCAAACGGTCGAGCGCTTCGGTCGCGATGTCGAGCGCGGTGACAAAACCGAAGGTCAACTCCGTGCACGCCAAATCGTTGTCAATCGTTTTCGGCACGCCGATGACCGGAAAACCCCTTTCGGCCAACTCGGCGGCAATCGCCAGCGTTCCTTCGCCGCCCAGCACGACCAGCGCTTCAATCCCGAGGCGTCCGAGGCTGGCAATTACTTCTTGATAAATATTCTCTTGTTGCTCGTCTCCGCCTTCGGCGGAACGCGAAACGAATTTACCACGATTGCGGGTGCCCAAAATTGTGCCGCCGCGCGGCAACAGCCCGCGAACGTCCGCCGGAGTCAAATCGCGCACCTTAGGCTCATTTAGCAAGCCCTCGAAGCTGTCTTCAATCCCGACGACGCGCATCCCGTATTCACCCACGGCGGTCTTCACCACCGCGCGAATGACCGCGTTTAGTCCCGGCGCATCACCGCCGCCCGTTACAATGCCGATGGTTTTGTACATAAATTAAGTGATGAGTGATGAGTGACGAGTAATGAGTGAAAGAAAGAGTTATTAACTCATCACTTATCACTCATCACTCATCACTTCTTTACTGTCTTACTTTTGGCGGCTCGTATTGCTCGCCGTATTCAGGGTATTCGCGCGTGACGATTTCACCGGGGCGCGTGTTTTCGGTTAGCAGTTGCAGGGCGTCGCGCAGGACGGCGCGTTGTAGCTCGCGCATTCTGGGGCGGCCCAGACTGTTGCCAATCTTAAATCCTTTCGGGTAGAGCGCGCGCGGCGGGCGCATCTGCGCCGAGACTTCAGGGCTGACGGTGATGAGCACTGTCGGAATGCCGCGCATCTCAATCTCACGCTGAACCGCAACGACCGTGCGGTGGCAGACGTTCGGTCAACCTCCGGTCAACACGACGGCATCTGCGCGCGACCCCTTATCAATCTCATTGGCAATCTGCGGGGCAGTTCCCTCATACATCGCTTTTAACTGCATCGTATAGCCCATGTAGCCAACGTGCTTCTTGGCCACGCCCTCGACGAAGCCCTCGGCCTGAAGGTCGCGCAGCACGTCAAGGGGAAAGACAACATTGATGTCCGCGTCAGCGTCCGTGTGGTCGTAATGATGATGCGTGACCATCAACTGCGACGAATCCGCATCCTGCGGAATGACGCGATAGCTGAGGTCGCCCAACTCGTCCGCGATGTTGAACGGCTCCTGGTCTTTCAGATGCACACCGCCGGCGCTCACTATCGCGATAGTGCTCTTCTGTAGCGTGCGGTCAAACGGCGTGAACGGCACGCATTTTCGAGAGAGTGTCATAATAGTCCTGTTATATTTACCGCGAATTTGTGTTTTCGAGATTCGTCACACGCTTGCCTAGAGACTTAACATGAGCGCGCATGTCGTAGAGGTCTGAGAGAGCAAGCTCGAATTTTTCGTTGAGGCGATCAACCTTTTCATTCAATTGTTCTAGGTTATTCTGCATCGCTTCCCAAATCGGTCGCATCTCCTGAAGTCGCCCGTCAACCTTCTCTGCCAGAGAACTCAGGCGTTCATCCAGCGCGGTAAAGCGTGCACCCAGAGCATCAAACCGCGCGAACACACGCTCTTCAAAAGAGCGTGCATCCGGCATGTCTTGTGTGGTGTCTTCATTCATCACAGTTTACCTCTTGCCATTTTAACACGACGGGCTGAACCGGAGCGGCTTCCTGAAAAGCATCGCGGCTCAGCCCGCTGGTCAGAGACTTCAGAGACAGCGTTCGCCGTGCTTACAACTTACGGAGCACTTCGAATAACTCTTCGTTGTCGGGTTGGTCTGCAATATTGTGGATGTCTTTGAAGGCGATTTTGCCTTCCTTATCCACGATGAAGAGAGCGCGTTCCGAGATGCCATCGGCCTCGCGATACGCGCCGTAAGCACGAGCCACTTCGCCCTTCGGGTGAAAGTCGCTCAGAAGATCGTAGGAAAGATTGCCGAGGCTTTTGGCCCAAGCAGTGTTACACGGGACGCTGTCAACGGAGATGCCCAGAACCTGAGCATCATAGCCCTCAAAGCGTTCGAGGTCGGCCTCGTACGCGGGCATTTGCGCCGTTCAGACAGGCGTCCACGCCAGCGGGTAGAACGCCAAGACGACGTTCTGCTGGTCCCGAAAATCCGAGAGCCGCACCACCTTGTCTTTCTCAAGATGGCTCTTCAACTCGAAATCAGGAGCCATGTCTCCAACTTCCGGCATGACGAATAGTCCTCCTTTGTCCAAAGTTGATTATGCAAAGAGCTTTAGGGGGTGAAAATCAAGACCAGATTACACTCTTACGGAGCGGCTTTACAAGACTTGAAAGCGAATCGGTAAGCGCTTGGCTGTTGGCTAATGACGCAGCAGGAAATCGACGACCTCGCCGGGGCTGTCGCACAAGGCATCGACGCGTGCTGCCAAGAGTTCTTCGCGCGTCCCGTAGCCGTAGGTGACGCCGAGCGCGTATATCTCGTTGTCATGTGCGGTAATCACGTCATGCTCGCGGTCTCCGACCATCAGGGTTTCCGTCGCCTTTAATGATTCGCTTTCGAGCAGATGACGAATGAGGTCTCTCTTATTATCGAAGCGCCCGTCGAGCGTGCTGCCGTAAACGCCGTCGAAGAACGGCGCGAGTCGGAAATGTTCGAGGATTCTCTCAGCGAACATTCCGACTTTGGAAGTGGCGACGAAGAGGCGGCAAGAAGCAGCCCGCAGGCTTTCGAGCATTCGCGGCACGCCCGCGTAAAGTTCGTTTTCGAAGAGTCCGACGAGCGCAAACCGCTCGCGGTAAAAATTGACCGCCGTTTCCACCAACTCTCTGTCGGTCGTTTTAAGCAGAGCCGCAAACGTGCCGCGCAGCGGCGGGCCGATGTAAGTTGCCAGCTCGCTTTCGGCGGGAACAGGCCGGCCCAGCTTTTCCAGCGCATACCGAAGGCAACGTGTGATTCCTGCTCTCGGATTGGTCAGCGTGCCGTCCAAATCGAAGAGCACATTTTTAATCGCGTGCGGGCGCTTCATCCTCGCGCTTTCATCTCTCGAATGAATCAACATCGAAGAGACAGTTTATCTCAGGTTAACGCTTTTCGCCGCTTTTCTGATTTAATATTCGCCACATGAAAGAAACCGTCACGATTAAACAAAAAGGGGCGGAGCGCGTCCGCGCCGGGCACCTGTGGATTTATCGCAGCGACACGAGCGACACGAAGCAGGCGGCGGGCGGCTCAATTGTGCGCGTCGTGGATGAGCGCGGGCGCTTCGTCGGTCAGGCATTGTGGAGCGACCGCTCGGAAATAAGTTTGCGGCTGCTCAGCCTACGCGATGAAGAGATTGACCGCGAATGGTGGCGCAACCGCCTACAGAAAGCCGCCGCGCGTCGCGCTCGCGTAGCGGCTGAAGCCAATGCTTACCGCCTAGTCTATTCCGAGGGCGATTTGCTGCCGTCGCTGATTGTTGATGCTTATGCGGATGTCTTGGTGCTGCAAACTCTCTCGCAGGGCAGCGAAGCGTTGAAGGAGATGTTCGTCGAGTTGCTCGTCGAGGAGTTTAGCCCGCGCGCGGTGGTCGAGCGCAACGACGTTCGCGTGCGCCAGTTGGAAGGGTTGGAGATGCTCACGGGTGTGCTGTATGGCAGCGTGCCGGATGAATTGGAAATCTTGCAGCACGGCGTGCGCTTCCGCGTTCAGCCATTGGGCGGACAAAAGACCGGCTCGTTTTTAGACCAGCGCGAGAATCGCCTGGCCGCGCGCGCCGTCGCACACGGGCGCGCTTTCGACTGCTTCACCTTCAACGGCGCGTTTGCGCTCCATCTAGCCGCGGCGTGTGAAAGCGTGCTCGGCCTAGACATCTCGGAGGAGGCTGTGGCGGCAGCGCGCTTGAATGCCGATTTGAACGCTGCACGCAACGTAGAGTTTCGCGTCGCCAATGTCTTCGATGCCCTGCGCGAGATGGAGACGGCGGGCGAGAGGTTTGACACGATTGTGCTCGACCCGCCGGCGTTTGCGAAGAATCGCGCGAGCGTGGCGAAGGCCGCGCGCGGTTATAAGGAAATCAACCTGCGCGCTCTCAAACTGCTCAACCCGGGTGGCGTGCTCATCACCTGCACGTGCTCGTATCACATGCCGGAAAAAATGTTTTTGGAGATTATTGCGGATGCGGCAAAGGACGCGCGCCGCCGTTTACAGCTAGTCGAGAAGAGAATTCAATCGTCAGACCATCCGGTGCTCTTCGGCGTGCCTGAGACTTACTATCTGAAGTGTGTTATCGCGCGCGTGTTGGATTAAAGAGCGGAACGCTTCAGCTCTCATAATCAATCAAGGCTCGCTGGCTTCCGTCTGCTCCCAACGCTGCTTTTGCGTGAAAATGTCTTTACAACTGACCGCCAGCGAAAAGCCCTGCATGGGCTTGCCCTTCGGATGGTCGAGCACGAGGTCGTCCATGTAGAAAACGAACCAATGCTTGGTCAAGTCGGTGGTCTCTTCTTTGGGAATTGAAAGGTGAATTGAGCCGAGCGAATATTCATCGCCCGGAAACATGATTCTCCCGACGGCGTACTTCTGGCTTTTGAAGCGCTTGTCCCATTTTCCGTTCGCCCCTTCGGATGCCAGGATGATTCCGAGCGCGCCGAATTCTCTGCGCCCCTTGTAAGGGCAATGGTCGCTGACGCGGATGACGACCTTGCTCAAACTCACCTCGATTGAACGAGGGTAGACGCGATACTCGCCCACGAAGTCTCCCTGCATCGCAAACGGCGTATTGTAAGAAGTGATGTGGAAGGGGACGGCCTGCGGTTCAGTTGAATCCTGAGCACGCACCATGAGCGGGCCTAATAGCAGAAAAGCAGCGAGCGTGATGAAAGTCAGCTTCATAGCCTGCTCCTTAAAGATAAGCCTGACTGAGCCTTATGAATTGTTCGGCGCGTGTTCTTCGCGAGCTGTACACGCGAAGAACAATGAGACTTCAAAAGTTCCCACGACCGCTGACGAGCAGCGAGCAATCCGGCGCACTTGCCCCTAGCTTTGCGATTGGCCGTTGCGGATGCTTTCGGCAAGACGCTTGGCATCGGGCAGCGCTTCGAGGGCGCGCAGGGTTTGCGGGTCGCTGTCGAGCAGCACGCGCGTGCCAGCATCGCTGTTATAGGCGGCGGTGATAATCTCATCGCGCAGGCGCAGTTTCGCGAACTCCATCTCCTCTTCGATTTGCGCGGGTTGCAGCCCGTGTTCGGGGTCGCGCTTGATGAAGTTGACGAAGGCTTCAACGACGCGCTCCGTAATCGGATAATCGGTCGCGCGCGGGTTGTAGTCGTAAGTCACCTTTTCGATGCGATAGCTTTCAAGGCCGGGAATCAGTCCGGCGGCCAGTTGGCGCGTGAAATAGAAGGCCGCTTCCGCGATGCGCCCGCGCAAGGGCGTGATGGCGCGCGGCTTGGCTTCAATGTCCGGCGTAATGCCGCCGCCGCTGTAGAAGACTCGGCCCGCTGCGGTCTTGACCGCGGGGCCAGTTGGCGGGCGCGGCGTGGGAACCGGCGTGGCCGCGGGCTGCTCCGTATTCTGCGTCGGGGAAGCGGGGCTTTGCGGTTGCGGCTGCTCCTCGGCTTCATGGCGAACGTAGTAATCGTAAAACGAGCCGTTGGAATAATCGCGCTGGATGAGACGACCGTAAGGCGTGTAATAATGCGCGGTCGTCAGGGTCAGTCCGGTGCCGAAGGGGAGTTGAAAGACGCGCTGCACGAGTCCTTTGCCGAAGCTTGTTTCTCCGACGACGAGAGCGCGCCCGTGGTCCTGCATGGCACCCGCGACGATTTCAGAGGCCGATGCGCTATTGCGGTTAATGAGCACGACCAGCGGCAAATCTTCGATGTCGTTGCCCTTCGATTTATAGACGGCGGGCTGACCATACTCGCTGCGCCCGCGCACGGAGACCACCACCTGCCCGCGCGGCAGAAATTCGCTGGAGACGTTGATGGCTTGGTCGAGCAGGCCGCCAGGGTTGTTGCGTAAATCGAGGATGAGTTGGCGCATCCCCTGCGTCTTGAGAGTGCTGATGGCTTGGCTTAATTCCTCATCCGTCGTGTGTTGAAAGCCGCCCGTGAGTCCGATGTAGCCCGTGCCGGGGCGAATCATGTAGGAGTTGCGAATCGAAGGCAGCGGCACCGCATCGCGGACGATGGTGAAATAGAGCGGAGCTTCGGAACCGGCTCGTTCAATCTTAATGCGAACCGGCTCGCCACGGTCGCCGCGCACGTTTTTCGAAACCTGCTCGCTCGTCCACTCGCGCGCATCCTTCCCGTCCACTTCAACGATGCGGTCGCCGTAGCGCAGGCCCGCGCGCGCGGCCGGAGTGTCCTGCACGGTTGATTGCACGTAAACGCCGTCGCGGTGTTGAAGGATGGTGACGCCGATGCCGTAGAAGCGAGAGTTTTGGTCTTCCTTAAGCTTCTGAAACTCGGCGTGCGGAAAGTACATCGAGTGCGGGTCGAGCGTGGAGAGCATTCCCTGAATGGCGGTCTGCGTCGCCTTTTCGTAATCAATATCACCCGCGTAGTTGTCCGTCACAACCTGAATCGCGCTCTCGTAAACATCAGCGATATTATCCGTCGAATTGGCCGCCGAGTCTGTGGAAACTGCCGCCCGCGCGCGCGTGCGTTTCCCGAAAGCACCGCCGACAACGCTCGCCGTCAGGATAATAGCCAATGCGACTATGCCAAAATTCCTCGTCATGCTATGCTCCAAAATCCTCCGCCTGAGCAGGCGGCGAGCGCTGCGGATGCGCCGCCTGAAAGCAAATGATAACATAGCCGCCCGCCAAGCGCCGACAGCGCGCCGGGCCGGAAGGCTGGTCTTATAGATTTGATAAGTTTCAAGTTCAAGGCGTTAGGTTTCAAGTAAAAAAGAGAACCGGCGTCGCGAAACTTGAAACCTGCAAGCTGATGAAACCTTCGCTCTCCATCATCGTTCCGGCCTACGACGAAGCAACTCGGCTCGGCAAATCCCTCCACACCATCTTAGACTATTTGCACGATTATCCGGGCGGCGGCGAATTGATTGTCGTAGACGACGGCTCGAAAGACGAGACGGCGCGGGTGGCCGAGCAGAGCCTCGCCAGCGCCGAGAGCAAAATCAAGACGCAACTCATCGGCGTTCACCCGAATCGCGGCAAAGGCTATGCCGTGCGCGCGGGCCTGCTCGCCGCCAGCGCACCGCTCGCGCTCTTCACGGACGCAGACCTCTCGACGCCCATCAAGGAGACGCCAAAGCTCGTTGAGCCTCTGCGGCGAGGGGAAGCCGATTTGACTTTCGGCTCGCGCGCTCTCGACCGCAGCCTCATCGGAGTCCATCAACCTTGGCGACGCGAGCAGGGCGGCAAGGTCTTCAATCTCATCGTCCGTTTGGCGACAGGCTTGCCTTTTTGGGACACGCAATGCGGATTCAAGGCTTTTCGCATGAGCGTCTGCCGCCCGCTCATCGAAGCGGCCACCATTGATCGCTTCGGCTTCGACGTTGAGTTAATCTACCTCGCTCACCTAGCCAAGCTCTCGCTGCAAGAAATTCCGGTGCGTTGGAATCACTACGAAGGCAGTAAAGTCAGCGTCATGCGCGACAGCCAGCGCATGTTCAACGAGGTGCGCCTCATTCGACAGCAGGCACGCAAAGGCGTTTACCGTCAGGCCATCGCTGCCGCGCAAGCAGCGGCGAGCCGCGCAGAGGAAACGGTTGCGCACACAAGTGAGACTGCCGCCGAAAGCGATATTTCGCCCGAACTCGCCAGCGCCTCGCGCCGCATCTAAAGCGAGCACAAAGGGTCAACTCGGTTGACGCTCTCCGCCGCCAGCGTCTAACATCTTGCCACGAGCTTTTAGTGTGATTATGACTGCCAAACTCAACATCAACATTGACCACGTCGCCACCGTCAGGCAGGCGCGGCGCGCGCCGGAGCCGAGCGTCGTCGCGGCGGCGATGATGTGCGAGGGGGCCGGAGCCGATGGCATCACCATTCACCTGCGCGGCGACCGCCGGCACATACAGGACAACGACCTGCACGCGCTGCGACAAACCGTGACGACCTATCTCAACGTTGAGATGGCGGCAACCGAAGAGATGATAAAAATCGCGCTCGACGTTTTGCCGGATGCCGTCACGCTCGTCGCCGAAAATCCAAACGAGATAACGACCGAAGGCGGCTTGGACGTGCGCGCCAATCTTTCTATCGTGCGCGCCGCCGTCCATCGCCTGCGTGAAGCAAATATCTTGAGCAGCCTGTTCATAGACCCTGACCCGCAGCAGATTGAAGCGGCACGCGAAGTCGGCGCGCAGCAAATCGAACTCTGCACCGCCGAATATGCCGATGCCACGCTTGGCGCTCGCGCCGCGCACACGGAGGGAGCCATGCGCGCCGCTGCCGAAATTCGCCGCTTGCGCGAAGCCGCCACCTTAGGCTCGCAGTATGGCCTGCGCATCGCCGCGGGCCACGGCCTCACCTATCGCAACGTCAGCGCTGTCGCCTCAATCGAAGAGGTGATGGAGTTTAACATCGGCCACAACATCGTCTCCCGCGCCATCTTCATCGGACTCGACCGCGCCGTCACTGAAATGCGCGCCGCCATCAACAACAACCACAAAAAGTTTCACTAAGCGCGGCGGCGCAAGGTAAGTCCAAAGAAAACGCCGGGAGCGACCGAGCGGGTAGCGGCTCCCGATCCGCTCCCCACCTGCTCGCTCCCGGCCCTATTCGGCCAGTCAAAAATACCGACCGAAACTTGAAAGATAAGCTGCCCCGCGTTATCAAGCGCTGCCGAGCGTGTTCCTCTTCAACCGGCGAATTTGATTGCCATGACCGTCAGGTCGTCGGCGCTCGTTCCGTTGCCGCGAAAGTCCGCCAGAGAAGTAACGCAATTGTTAATCAACTCCGTCGGTTGTGAGGCAGAGCGCGTGCCGAGCGATTGCATGAGGCGTTCGATGCCATACTCGGCCCCGGCCACGTCTGTCGTTTCCGTCAACCCGTCCGTGTAAAGCAGCAGCGCATCGCCTGGAGCGAGCCGGAGTTTGCTCGTCGCAAACTCTTCATCACAGAACAAGCCGATGGGCAGCCCTGTCGAGTCGAGCTTGCTGCAAGCGCCCTGCTGCAAGAGAATCGGCGGCAAGTGTCCGGCGTTGCAAATCTCGACCTCGCCGGTGCGGCTGGCCTTGCCGCAGACGAGCGTTGCGAAGTGTGTGGACAAGGTGTTTTCACAGAACAAGCGGCTCGCCGTTCCCATCAGCTTGTCGAGCGAAAGCCCGAGCGGCACGAGCGCGTGAAACATCGCTTGCAGATTCGACATCAACAATGACGCCGCCATCCCCTTACCCGAAACGTCGCCCAAGATGAAATACAGGTCACCGCCGTCTGTCGGAATAAGGTCGCAGTAGTCTCCGCTGACGGGGCCGACAGGCTCGTAGCGATAGGCCACCTCCCATGCGCCCGCGTCGAGAATTGACGGCAGCAGCCCGCGTTGAATCCGCGCGGCGAGTTCAAGGTCTTCTTGAAGCGCCTGTTGCTGTTGCGGCGTCAAATCGCCTAGACAAAACCGCACGAGCGGGTCGGCCAGCAAGCGTTCCGTTTCGATAGGGTCATGGCAGACCTCGCATAAGCCATACGAGCCATCATCCATCCGCGCCAGCGCTGCATCCACTTCGCCCAGCAAGCGCGCGAATTCCGCATCCGTTCCCAAAACGGAAGCCGTAACTCGCAGCTTATCGCGACGCTCAAGCAATTGCTCGCGCAATGAAGCCTCTACGACGGTCGTCATGTTGCTCACCTCAGTCATAAAAGGAAGGTTTGATTTAACTTCCGTTAGCTCGCCAGCGCGTCTTGCTCAGAGCGCGGCAGCGCCACACCCATGTGCTTGTAAGCGGCGCGTGTGACGACGCGCCCGCGCGGCGTGCGATTGAGAAAGCCTATCTGAATCAAGTATGGCTCGATAATCTCTTCGATGGATTCGCGCTCTTCGCTAATCGAAGCGGAGATGGTGCCGACGCCGACCGGCCCGCCGTCGAATTTCTCGATGATAGCCGACAACAGCTTGCGGTCAACTTCGTCGAGGCCGAAGCGGTCAACTTCCATTTCGTCGAGCGCGCGGCGCGAAAGCGTCTGCGTGATGCGCCCGTCGCTCAAGACTTCGGCATAATCGCGGACACGCCGGAGCAGGCGATTGGCGATGCGCGGTGTCCCGCGTGCGCGGCGCGCTATCTCGCGCGCGCCGCCGTTGTCAATCTGAACCTTGAGAATATCTGCGGAGCGTTTGACGATGACTTCCAAATCCTCGTGGCTGTAAAAATCCAGATGAAAGACGATGCCGAAGCGACCGCGCAAGGGGGCTGTAATCAATCCGGCGCGCGTGGTTGCGCCGACCAAAGTGAACTTTGGCAAGTCGAGCTTGATGGAGCGGGCGGCTGTGCCTTGTCCAATCATCAAGTCGAGTTGGTAGTCTTCCATCGCCGGATAGAGCACCTCTTCAATTTGCGGGCGCAGGCGATGAATCTCGTCTATGAATAACACCTCGCCCTCTTGCAGATTGGTGAGAATCGCCGCCAAGTCGCCGCCGCGCTCAATGGCGGGCGCGGCCACGGATTTCATCTCGGCGTTCATCTCGGTCGCGATGATGTTGGCGAGCGTCGTCTTGCCCAGGCCCGGCGGGCCGTAAAAGAGAACGTGGTCGAGCGCTTCGCGTCGCCCGCGCGCAGCCTTTAAGAAAATCCTGAGATTGCTCGTCACCTTCGTCTGCCCGATATACTCGTCAAGACGGCGCGGGCGCAAACTCGGCTCGGCCTGCACATCCTCCGGCGTGGCTTCGCCAGCCACGGGGCGCGGCGTTTCCTCCAGCTTATTTTCAACGATTGCCTGTGACATTATTCAACCCTTCAAACTCCAAAATACTGACCCTTCAAGTTGGTCGCATTATACCGCGTTTGGGCCGATGTTTCAAGCATGAAACACGGCTGGAAGTGATAAAAAAGAGGCTCAAAAGTTGATGCCCGCGCGTCTTCAATGAAGACTCGCGGGCACCAGAACGGATAAGGATTCTACTGGCGTGAAATTAAGGTTAGCTTCTAGCCATCGGCATTCCTGAAGCGAGTTGTAGTCTGACCATTGAGCGCTCAAGGCGCGCGCGCGCAACCTCGAAATCTTCCTCTGTCCCGCTCCATGCGCTCAATGTTTTTTCCGCATGTTCACGGGCCATTCGCGCACGCGCCGCGTCAATCTCTTCGGGCCGCTCGGCAATCTCCGCCATCACGGAAACGCGGTCGTCAGACACTTCGACGAACCCGCCCGAAACGTGTAACTGCGTCGCACGCTCGCCCTGCGTAAAGGTCAACACGCCCGTGCGCAACTGCGAAATCAAAGGCGTGTGGCCCGGCAGAATTCCCAACTCGCCATTCATGCCGGGAACTGTGACCGCATCCACCGCCTCCGCCATCACACGCCGCTCCGGCGTCACCACTTCAAGCTGAATTTGATTAGCCATGTTGATTAAAGGATGAAGGAGGAACGCGGAACGATGAATAAAAGACAAGCTCTTCATAGCTCATCCTTCATCGCTCCGTGTTCATACTTACTTTTACGCTCCCTGAGCGATTTGCTGCGCTCGCTCGCGTGCTTCCTCGATTGTGCCGACCATGTAGAAGGCTTGTTCGGGTAAATCGTCGTGTTTGCCGTCAACGATTTCGCGGAAGCCGCGCACGGTGTCTTCCAGTTTGACGTACTTGCCTTTCAGACCCGTGAACTGTTCACCGACGAAGAACGGCTGCGAGAAGAATCTCTGCACTTTGCGCGCGCGCGCCACCACCAGCTTATCTTCATCCGAAAGCTCATCAATACCTAAGATAGCGATGATGTCTTGCAAGTCTTTGTAGCGTTGCAGCAGTTGTTTGACGTCTTGCGCCGTACGGTAGTGTTCCTCCCCGATGATGCGCGGGTCGAGAATGCGCGAGCTGGAAGCGAGCGGGTCAACTGCCGGGTAAATTCCCAGTTCGACAATCTGGCGCGAGAGCGCGGTGACGGCGTCGAGGTGCGCGAAGGTGGTTGCGGGCGCGGGGTCTGTGTAATCGTCCGCGGGAACGTAGACGGCCTGAATCGAAGTGACCGCGCCGGTCTTGGTCGAGGTGATGCGTTCCTGCATCTCGCCCATCTCGGTCGCGAGGTTCGGTTGGTATCCGACCGCCGAAGGCATACGGCCAAGGAGCGCGGAGACTTCCGAGCCGGCCTGCGTGAAGCGGAAGATGTTATCAACGAAGAGCAGCACGTCGAGGCCCTGGTCGCGGAAGTATTCGGCAACGGTGAGGCCCGAAAGCGCTACGCGCAGGCGCGCGCCCGGCGGCTCCGTCATCTGCCCGTAGATGAGCGCCACCTTCGATTCCTTGATGGCCTCCATGTCAACCTTCGACATGTCGAAGTCGCCCGTCTCTTCTAGATTCTTGTAGAAGCCCTCACCGAAGTTAATAACCTTCGATTCGACCATCTCGCGCAGCAGGTCGTTGCCCTCGCGCGTGCGCTCACCGACGCCCGCGAAGACCGAGAAGCCGGAGTGAGCTTTGGCGATGTTGTTAATCAACTCCATGATGAGCACGGTCTTGCCGACGCCCGCGCCGCCGAAGAGTCCGATTTTGCCGCCGCGCAAAAAGGGCTGAATCAGGTCAATGACCTTGATGCCCGTCTCGAACATCTGTAGCTCGGTTGATTGTTCGTCAAAGTCAGGCGCGTGGCGATGAATCGGATAGCGCTGCTCATAAGGAACGGCGCCGAGGTTGTCGACGGGTTCACCGATGACGTTCATCACGCGGCCCAGTGTGGCATTGCCGACGGGAACGGTAATCGGGCCGCCCGTATCAATGGCCTTCATACCGCGCACCATGCCGTCGGTCGGCAACATGGAGACGGCGCGCACGCGCCCCTCGCCCAAATGTTGCTGCACTTCGCAGACGACATTAACCGGCGTCGGCACGTCGAAACCCTCGGATGTTATCCGTAGCGCCTGATAAATCGGCGGCAGGTGATGCTCTTCAAACTCCACGTCAACCACGGGGCCGATAATCTGCACGACGCGCCCCGCAACTTGTCCGTCCGTGCTCGCATTTCCGTTAGGCGTAACCATACTTTTCTAGTTAACTCCTCAATGATGAAAGCCTGTATAGGCGAAAAACTTGGCAGGATTGAAAGCCGAACAAGATAACATAACAGCCCTCGCCTCTGCAAAGCGCGCCTCTCTCGCTGAAAGACGGCCAAGCCCGTTTTGAACTTGTAAGCGAAAGAGCCAGGCCAGCCGACCGCGCCGGGCGCGAGTTTAAGCTGTTGACCATTCTTCGGGCGCTTTCTTCGTCATCGCCTGCGCGTAAAGATGTTGAGCGCGGCCCTCTTCCGCTGCCGTGCTGGCGCTAACGGCGAGACTCCCGTGCAGTTCCCAACCTTCTTTGAGACGCGCGTTGACCGCTGCTACTACTTCTTCCGCGGCAAAACCGTCAACTATCGTATATTCCATCTCCATTTCCATCACCCTTTCTGTGCAGCTTTTCCTGCAAGGCTAACACACTATGCTGCGGCGCGCTGGTTGACCAATCACAGCAGAGTGTTTCCGATTTGTAAAAACAACCCGCGAGCGCGAACATTTGGCCGCAGGCGGTCGTTCTCGCTTTTGTACTCTCGCTCGTCGGAATCCCCGTTCAATCAAGCTGTTGAAGAATGCAGCCGTCAAACCCTCTGGGTACAATTTTGAGGAGGCACTACAACGATGAAACGCCAGCTTGTGATTAGCACAGCAATCTTCCTGCTGCTGGGAAGCCTCTCTGCGCGTGACGCCGGAGCGCAACAAAGAAGCGCGTCGGAAAAGTCTTACCTCCAGGCGCGACGAGCGCTCGACGCAGGGCTTGATGCCT
>CAZEZJ010000028.1:0-1138 GCA_964516695.1 uncultured Blastocatellaceae bacterium | reverse complement strand
AGACCTCGTGCTGAAGTTTAAGGGAACGAATTACGCTCGCAACCAAAGCCTGACGCCGCAAACACCCTACAGCGTCGAATCGGTCGAAGGCTGGACGACGCTCGACTTCAAACGTCGCTGGATAGTCTTTGAAAACAGCAGCACGCTGCCCGGCTTTCGCTTCAGCGGGCGGCAGATTCTCAAGGACGGCAAAGGCTACACCGTTAATCTCTACAACAACATCACACGCTCCAGATTCCCGCACGTGATGCTGCTGCTCGCGGCTGAACGCGCCGCGACCTTGCGCTGGCTCGGCGCGGAAGACTACGAAGGAAAACGACACCACATCCTGACCTTCGCCACGCCCGAAGGCACGCAGATTACGCTCTACCTCGATGCGCAAACCAATCTCTTGAGTAAGTACGAAACGCTCGACACGGATTCGACGGCGGGCGATGTGACGACCGAAGTTATCTTTCCTGAATACAAGAGCGTCGGCGGCATTAAATTTCCTACGGCGCGCCGCATCAGAAGAGGCGGCGAATTAACGCAGGACGTGAAATACACGGACGTGCAACTCAACACGCGCCCCGCCGAGACGGCCTTCGACAAGCCCAACGGATATGAAGAACGACCGGAAGCGCCCGCTGCGCCGCCCTTCGTCGTCACGGAATTGGCGAAGGACGTTCATCTGCTGCAAGACGTGGCGAACGGCTATAACGTGCTGGCCGTCGTCTTCAACGATTATGTGCTCGTCGCGGAATCGCCGCTGAACGATGGCACATCGCGCCGCGCCATCGCCAAAGTGAAAGAACTCGCGCCCGGCAAGCCCATCAAGTATCTCGTCGTCACGCATCACCACGACGACCATTCCGGCGGCGCGCGCACCTTCATCGGAGAAGGCGCAACGCTCGTCACAACGCCCGGCAACACCGCTTACTTTGAAAAAATGGCGGCGGCCACGCGCACCTTCGACCCCGACGCGCTCTCGCGCAATCCGCGCAAGCCCGCCATCGAAATTGTGCGGAACGGGAAACGTGTGTTCACGGACGACAAGCACACCGTCGAGCTACACGACATCGGCCCCGGCCCACACGCCAAAGAGATGCTCGTCGTTTATCTTCCGCAGGAGAAAATTCTCTTTCAGGGCGACCTCTTG
>CAZEZJ010000027.1:0-24330 GCA_964516695.1 uncultured Blastocatellaceae bacterium | reverse complement strand
CGCGCTATCCGATAAACTTGATTGATTCTATTTCTTCTCTGATTTAGACAGTCCCACTTCCCGAACTGCTTCGCAAAGCACTTGATCTTGCGCTAATAATACCAGAAAACTACGCAATTGATCGTTGAAGGAACCTCCATCGTGGCCAGCCTCTCTTTCAAAGACGATAAGGCTCATTCCATGAGATGTCAGTTCATCTAGCCCTTTTCTTACTACGTAAAGGTGACTACTAACCAACTTATAAAACTGATTATAAACATTAATATTAAAAAATTTGGTAAACTCCTGCTTGTTTTTGATTACTACTTGTGTCTAGCTCATTAATACTCGGGAAGTCTTTGTATTATAGGAAGCCTGCCAATGTGTAGTTTCAGGGGATTAATTACACTATTTACCATAATTGGTAGCTTATTATTGGTGCAAATCATTTGCACACAATCATCATTAACTGCCATTGGTAGATATCCCTTAAAGACGCTTAGCCAATCTCAGATAAAAGCCAATATCAACTCATCAATTAGGCTGATTCCCGATTACAGTAATTTCCTGCACGACCAAAACCATGTCGAGTTTGGCGTGCCGCGCGCAAGCTCCAATTGCAAAGATTGTCATCGTATTTCAACACCATTGGAGTACATCATTAAAGATTACCCACGCCACGAATCTTGCTTAGCGTGCCATCGCCAACAGTTTTCAACAGGCCCTTCCTCAATGATTTGTACTATCTGTCATACAAAACCCATAAAAACAGGTATAGGCGCACGCTTCAAGTTCCCTAAAAATTATGAAAAGATGAAACAAGAGTTTTTTACTTATTTTCCGCACGGTCTGCATACGGAATTGTTAGCTTTTAACCGATCTTCGCCTGAAGGAAATCTTATTCTAAAGCGAGTTTCGTTTAAGGCACTAAGCCAAGAAAATAGTATGAAAGAAAGCTGTCAGGCTTGTCATGAGGTTCAAAAGGAACGCATAACAGAATACGCTATAAACGAAAAATGGCCCGACTCTTTTGTGCCGAAGGATGGAACATTTATAACAAAGCCTGAAAACCATAGAAACTGCTTTGTTTGTCACGGGAGTAGTCTCCTACCTTGGATGTCGCCGCAACCGGTGGCTGAAAACTGCACAGGATGTCATTCGAGACGTATAGGTGACACAACTAAATATACATATAACAAGTCCTCTTCTACTGTGGAACCACTAGGTCAAAGGAAAGATATTACAGTATGGCGACAGGGCGGGGTCAGGCGTATTTCTATCAAGTTTCGTCATGCTGGTGGTGGCAGCGATGTATATCACCAACAGGTGGGCTGCGCTACTTGTCACGTCAATATCGCCCTAAAATTAACAAGCGATGAACCAATTGATGTGTCAATTGACAGTTGTGCTCTATGTCACTCGATGCGAAATGCTTTGCCAGATATTGTGGAGGAAATAGACCGAAGCGTAGACCAGCCTTTTTACCTTTGCCTGGGTTGTCACACCTCTGATGTTGGCAAATATTATGCGCCCCTAAGCCATTACGTTATAGCCCGCAGGGTTCCGCCGTTGCGGTAATGTTGCAAAGATTAATTCGAGGCGCAATAGCTCTTCGAGCACCTTTCGCTGAGCGGCTACTTCGAACATCGAAGCGACAAACTTGGAGCCTTATATCTCCGACCATACTCTTAGTAGGCTTTGCCCAACGGAAGCCTTTTGCCCAACAAAACAATCATCACTAACTGCGTTCTGTTAGGCAAAGCCCGACCTGGCGTTTTCGCAGGCGGGCGGAAGAATCATCTTCGGCGGCAACGTCGAGGCCACCTTGCGCTCGGAACGTGACAGCTTTCGCATGGGACACGAAGTTCGCATTAACACCGATCTCGAATACGTGCTTTTGCCTCGTGATTATTCCAAGCCCGGCCATGAGCTGTTCACCATCCTTGAGACGACGTTTATCCACCGTGGACTAGGACGCCTTAATGGCAGCGCTGTTCAAGGCAGCAACTCGACCGAGTTCTATCTGTCACCGGGGCTGCAATACGCCGCTGCTCCTCAGTTCGTGGTCGAGGGCAGCCTCCAGCTTCCTGTAATTCGCAACACTGGGCCGCAGGTGCTGCGCACGGACTACAACCTTCTTCTCGGAGTCAGGTACCTGTTTTGAGGTGACGAGATGAAACGAACTATCATCATCGCCGCTGCTTTGCTCATGTTCACGATGGCTGCGCACAGCCAAAGCAGCGCTCAGCAGCCTCCACCATTGAGGCTCAAAAGCATTCAGGGGCGTGCCCTGAGCCTGAGCGACTACAGGGGTAAAATCGTGCTCCTGAACTTCTGGGCGACGTGGTGCCCGCCCTGCCGCGCGGAGATGCCGGACCTAGTCAGAATGCAGCGCGAGTATGGCGCGAGAGGTCTACAGGTCATCGGCATCACTTACCCGCCGCAAACTTTGAGGGAAGTGCGCCGATTTGTCCGCGAGTTCAAAGTCAATTATCCGGTCGCGCTCGGGACAAAAGAAACCAAAGCTCTTTTTGATGAGTCAGAGACGCTTCCCGTGACCATCGTCATTGATCGTGAGGGCAACATCCGGGAACGCATCGAAGGAATCCTGCTGGCAGAGGAGTTCGAGCAGAAAATAAAACCGCTCTTGCGGTAAGCCGGGGCCGGTGAAAGCGCATCAGAGCTTCTTCGGCTCCGTACATCAACCTACTAATCTTATTTGGAGAGGCAGAAAATGAAGAGAAAACAGTTTTTCGCGATGATTGTTTTGACGCTCGTGATGGCATTTGGCACTGTGGGCGTCTACGCCGCTCCGAAGACTGCCAAAATTCGTGTCGAGGGAATGCACTGCAAGATGTGCGCGGCTTCGATTACCAAAGCGCTCAAAGCCACCGCAGGCGTCGAGTCGGTCGAGGTCAGTTACGATAAAGGCGAGGCGGTCGTCAAATACGACGACGAGAAAGTGACCGAAGCGAGGCTTCGTGAAGTCATCAACGGCACGGGGTTCAAGGCCATCGAAGAGAAGGCTTCCCGCTAAAGTCGCTACCGGCCCTGCCATAATTATTTTGACACCAAGCTTTCCGTCCCGAGCGCGGGTCTTGTATCGCGCTGCGGGGCGTGCGTTAATAACTTAACCCCTGTTGATGCTTTCGATGCTGCTTCGTGAGGCCATTGAGTTCAAACGCAGGCACGCCCGAAGCTGGAGCGGGAAATCTGTGAGTTAGGCAAGCAACTCGAAGGGCACGACTGCCTGACAAGCATCAAGGGCATCGGCGATTACTCGGCGGCTGTCCTGCTCTTGAGCATCGGGGACGTAAAGGATTTCGCCGATGAGGATAAGCTGGCGAGCTACCTCGGTATCGTGCCGCGTGTGGCGGACTCCAACGCGACACAACACCACGGGCGGATCACAAAGCGCGGCTCGAAGCTCGGGCGGTTGGTGCTGATACAGTGTACGCTGGCAGCGAAGCGCTTCAGTCCATATCTGCGGCAGTACTACGAGCGAATCAAGGGGCGGCGCGGCTCAGGCAAGGCGCTGAACGCGGTGGCGCGGAAGTTCTCTTAGGGATCATCTACCGGACGCTCAAGTATGGGTGGAGGTTCTCGGACTTTCCGAACTTGTGATGGCTGAATAGTGAGTAGATTACAGGGAAGCAACTTTGGAGTGGACTTCTGTCATAGAAGTTCTTCTGTCCCGTTCATTATACCATTAGAAGAACGTGAGCTTTGTTATCGCACCCCAGGAGAGTTGTTTTCAGAATAATTGCAATTTTTTTTACCTCATGCAACCTTTTCTCTCGGCTCGTAATCTGAGCCGCTTACGTTTCCGGTAGCAACGGTCCCCCAGTGCCGCCAGCCTCATTCAATGTTAGACAATTGACTCAGTTGCTCTCTCGTGAGCCGAACTGTGTCTTTCGCCTCAAAACGATTAGTGAGAACTTGTGCGACGCACATTTGAGTCTCAGTGTGTCTTGAGGAAAGAGGATTTCATGTCAAAGAGAATAGCTCCCGCGCCGAAGAAAAAGCCAACCATTAGGATCGCTGTCGGTGTAGGTTTGATACTCTGCTTTACCGCCGGTGTCCTAGCTCAATGGAGCGGCGCGCAGCCATTCAGTTACCTCACGGCGACGACGCCCGCAGCGCCGACCGCTGCGGCCAGCCCGACGCCTAACCCGTTCGTCCCCAAGAAGCCAGCCAAAGAGTACATTTACGTTGGCGGCAAGCTCCAAGCCATTGAAGAGTCTCAGCCTCCGGCTGGAGGTACAGCCTTCGACTTCAGCGGCAACGGTTCGGGCGATGTGGTTGTGTGGCGTCCATCGGACGGTAACTGGTACGTCCTCGATCTGGTAACCAACACCTCCAAGATGAAACACCTCGGGCAGAGCGGCGAAACAATCGTCCCCGGCGACTACGACGGCGATGGCGAGACCGACATCGCCATCTGGCGACCGAACATGGGCACCTGTAGCAGCAACGGCTGCGGCTGGCACATCAAGCTCAGCAGCATTACTCCCGAAACGGTCTCGTACTACTCTGATTGGGGACAAGCGGGCGACATCCCCGTTCCGGCTCATTATGACGAGGACGGGAAGATGGACAGAGCCGTCTGGCGACCTTCGGACGGCGGCTGGTACATCTCCTACAGCAGCACCCCTGAGCAGCAATTCGGTTGGGGCAACAGCGGCGACCTGCCTGTGCCGGCAGACTACGATGGCGACGGCAAGGCAGACGCTGCGGTCTTCCGCCCCAGTGAAGGCAACTGGTACATCCGCAAGAGCACGGGCGGCTCAATGACAGTAGGCTGGGGCGCGACGGGCGATGTGCTGGCTCCGGCTGATTACGACGGAGACGGGCGCGCAGACATCGCCTCATGGCGACCATCGGAGGGCAATTGGTACATCCGGCAAAGCTCGAACGGCGCGACCCGTAGGGAAACTTGGGGCGGCAGCGGCGACCGCGCTGTGCCAGCGGATTACGACGGAGACGGGCGCACGGACATCGCGGTGTGGAGAGAGCCGGAGGGCAACTGGTACATCAAGAAGAGTTCCGATGGGACGACGCTGGTGATGGGCTGGGGACAAACAGGCGACATTCCTGTGCCCGCCGCTTACGTCAGACAGTGACCCATAGCAATCGTCATCGCTTCTTTCTAAAGAGCATTCATCCGACAAAATTTCATTTGACTTGATAACAATTAGAGCCATGATTTATCAGAGATCGTTCCTCGCAGCCTTATGTTGCCTCCACGCTATTGCCTTCAAGCGGTATGCATTCCTCATCACACTGTTCTTGTCACTAGCAACGAGCGCCGGCGCGCAACGCATTACTGACGGGGCGACACCCCTAGCCTTATCACCAGGTTCGCCCGCTGGGTCATACTCATTAAGCGGCTTCGATAACGTCAATCTCTTCAACGGCAACTTGAGCTTCCGGCTGCCGCTGCTCAGCGTCGGCGGGCGCGGCTCGCTGCAATATCCTTTGGTACTGCCTCTTCAGCGCAAGTGGACCGTTGCCAATGTTTATATTCCAGAAACGGAGTCTTACTCCTATTTGCCGGGAGAGGAGTGGTGGAGCAAGCGCAGCCTCTTCAACCCTGGAAAGATCGAGGGCCGTTACGGTGGCAGCGGTAAGCGAAGGTGCAATGACGACTCGCTTAATGACGTTTACCTCAATTCGCTGACGCGCCTGACTTTTACGGCCCCAGACGGCACTGAGATTGAGCTGCGCGATCATCTCTCCGGCGGGCAGGCGAAAGTTCCGGTCTGCGGCGCTGACACCGGCTCCTCACGCGGAAGAGTCTTCGTCAGCGCTGACGGCAGCGCCATGACCTTCGTCTCCGATACTGAAGTCAACGATAAATATAAGCTCAGCGACTACGCGGAGCCGTTTGGTTTGTCTGGCTACTTGTTATTGCGAGACGGGACGCGCTACCGCTTTAGCAACGGCTCAGTAGTGTGGGTGCGTGATCGCAACGGCAATGTCCTGTCGTTCGCCTACGGCACGGCTGATGGACAGTTGACGTGGATGCGTGTCACCGATTCTCTCAATCGGGAAGTCACCGTCAATTATGAGACTGACGAGATCACTTACAAAGGCTTCGGCGGCGCAGAGCGTACGATTCGACTCATCTACAGTAATCTCAGCGCCACTTTGCGCGCCCCTAATATGATCAGGAAATACGAAGAGCTGTTCCCGTCTTTGGAGGGCGATGCGACGCTAGACTTCAACCCGAGCGTCATTAGCAGTGTCGTGCTGCCCGACGGGCGGAGCTATACTTTCAAATATAACAGTTGGGGCGAGCTGGCACGCGTGGAGTTGCCGACCGGCGGGGCCATCGAATACGACTATGCCGCCGGCCTCCGCGATAATAACGAGCATGGCGCCGTGGTGCTGGGTGATTTAGTTCCCAGCCCTGCGGTACAGTTTAACAAGCAGATTTACCGGCGGGTGGTCGCTCGGCGCGTTTACCCCAACGGCGGGACGCAATGGGAAAGCGAGACGACCTACAGCCGTCCCGAAGCTAATCTGTCGCAGAGCGACGGCTACGTGGAAGTGGCCGAACGGGACTCAACCGGCAAGCTGCTCTCTTTCCAGAAGCATTACTTCAATGGGAAGGCCATTGACTCGCTGAAACAAGGATTCCACACCGCTGTGTCGTATCCGGCATGGGATGAGGGCCGAGAATACAAAACGGAATGGTACGACACAGATGGGCAGAATCCGACAACGCTCGTCAAGCGTGTGGAGCAGACGTGGCAGGAGGGGACGCCGCTTTCGGCCAATCCGACGGCCAAAGTCAACGCCCGCGTCGTCGAGACCAAGACGACACTGCTCGATGTCACTCCGGCGCTGGTCAGCAAACAGACGGCTATTAGTCCCGTGGACGGCAGCATCGGCTTTGACCAATACAACAATCCGACTGACCTCTGGGAGTACGACTTCGGGCAGAGTACACCTATGCGCCACACGCAGACCGCTTATGTGACGAGCCTCGGCAACACCGCTTACGACGCGCTTCAGTTCAATGAGACTGCGCCAGACATAGCAGCGACCGTGCATTTGCGGAGTCTCCCCGCGCGGCAGTCCGTCTATGACGCGAACGGTATGGAGCGTGCGCGCACCACTTATGAATACGACAACTACACGGACGATGCGCTGCACAAGCCCTTGAAGCCACGTGAGAACATCAGCGGGCTGGATACTGTCTTTGCCAACACGACGACACCTTACATCTGGCGCGGCAATGTGACAAGCGTCACCAGTTATGAGGATGCCGCCGCCTTGAGCGGCGCAGTGACGACTGCGCTGCAATATGACGTGGCGGGAAGTGTCGTCAAAGCCATTGACGGGCGCGGCAAGGCGGTCGAGACCGACTATGCCAGTGTTTACCAGTATGCCTTCCCGACCACTGTCACCTCTCCCATTCCGGCCCCCTCGGGGCAGCAAGGTTCTAGCTCTGCCTTCGTCACTACAAACAATTATGACTTGTGGACGGGACACGTCACCTCAACTGTTGACGCCAACGGTCAAGTGATGACTTACGAATATAACGATGTGCTCGACCGGCTGAAGAAAGTGACCCGGCCTGATAGCGGGCAGACCATTTACGAGTATGGCGACGTGGTGGGCAATCTCCATGTGCAGACGCGGACGCAGCTTGACGCTGCGCGCTGGCTGGAGGCCACTCAGTACTTCGATGGCCTGGGGAGAGATGTACGTAGTGTGCAGACGGAAGGCACGACGACGATTATCAGCCAGCAGGAGTATGATGCACTGGGGCGCCTGAGGCGCTCTTACAATCCGTATCGCACAACCAGCGATGAGACCTACGGCTGGGCGGAAACGACTTATGATGCCTTATCGCGGGTGACGAGAATAGAGAGCTTCACAGGCACCGGCAGCTCGACGGGCGCAGTCGTCACTGCGTACAGCGGTAACACGGTGACGGTGAAGGATCAGGCGGGCAAACAGCGGAAGAGTGTGACAGATGCATTAGGCCGACTGGTGAAAGTCTACGAAGCGCCTAACGATGCGAATCTCAACTTTGAGACCAGCTACACTTACGACGTGCTGGGGAACTTGCGGCGAGTGACTCACGGACATCAGACGCGTCACTTCATGTATGACTCGTTCTCGCGCTTGATTCGCGCTAAGAATCCAGAGCAGACGGCTAATGCGGCGTTGAACCTTACGGACTCGGTGACTGGTAACAGCCAGTGGTCAATGAGCTATGCTTACGACGCTAACGGCAACTTGGAGACGCGCACCGACGCCCGCAACATCAAGACGACCTATACGTATGATGCACTGAATCGCGTCATCAGTCGCAGTTACAATGACGTGCCGAAAACTCCGACCGTCAGCTACCACTATGATACGGTGGGGATCGCTAACGGGAAAGGGAGACTGAACTTCGTGCTGGCGAGTTTGCCGACTGCCGACCCCAACAAGCCAGAGATCATTTCCAAGAGCAGTTATGCGGGCTTCGATGCACTAGGCAGAGTGACATCAAGCTCGCAGCAGACCAACGGGCAGACCTACTCGATGAGTTATGAGTATGACTTGGCCGGTAACCTTAAGAGTGAAATCTATCCATCGGGCAGAATCATTCAACACACGTTTGACGCGGCGGGCAGGCTTGAGAAAGTCATTGGCACACGGGGCAACGCTGTGCCCGTGACCTATGCGACTGTCATGTCCTATGCCGCTCATGGCGCAATGCAGCAGCTTCAGTTGGGCAACACGCTCATCGAGCAGACCTTGTTCAACTCACGGCTTCAGCCGACTGACATCAAGTTGGGGACGGCGACCGCGCCGAACAGCAAGCTGCACTTGCAGTACGACTACGGCACGAC
Organism: uncultured Blastocatellaceae bacterium; assembly: GCA_964516695.1. GTDB lineage: Bacteria > Acidobacteriota > Blastocatellia > Pyrinomonadales > Pyrinomonadaceae > DASVTR01. The sequence continues at coordinate 15,496 of CAZEZJ010000027.1, read as the reverse complement.
ACAGAACAACGGCAATGTGCGGAGTCAGCAGATTGCCATCGGCAGCACTCTCTCCTTGACGCAGACTTACGAGTACGATGACTTGAATCGGCTGAAGTCAGCGCGCGAGGTCAACAACTTAACGCCGTGCCTCAATGCGCAAGGTGCGGTCAGCGATTGTTGGCGGCAGGTCTATGCTTATGACCCCTATGGCAATCGCCGCCTTGTCGGAGGTGAGGGGCAGACCACTCTCCCGGCGGTATTGGATGAAGTGACAAATCCCTCCGTGAGTCCAGCGACCAACCGCTTGACCTCGGCGCAGCACTACGGGTATGACCCGGCTGGCAACATGACGGCAGGCGGGGGCTTGGAATATGTCTTCGACGGTGAAAACCGGATCGTGACGGCGCGTGATGGGAATCCGCAACCCAACACTTACAGCTATGACGGGGAGGGGCAGAGAGTCAAGAAAGTGACTAATAATGGGGCGGTGACGACTGTCTTTGTGTACAACGCGCTGGGGCAGATGGTAGCGGAGTACACGGATGGTGGATTGCCAACAGCGAATGAGACTAGTTATTTGACCAGTGACACGTTGGGCACTCCGAGAGTCATTGTGAAGGCGAATGGTGAGATTAAATCACGACATGATTATTTGCCATTCGGTGAAGAAATCTTTGCTGGCACTGGCAGCAGAGCACCTCAGCAGGGATACACTACACACGGTGGCGCGGATGGGGTAAGACAACGCTTCACCTCTAAAGAGCGCGATGACGAGACCGGACTTGATTACTTTCTCGCTAGATATTATTCATCATCGCAGGGACGCTTCACCAGCCCAGATGAATTTAAGGGTGGGCCTGACGAACTTTTCGTGCTCGGCAGCGGCGACAAAGAGAAACAAGCTTTGCCTTATGCTGATATCGCAAGCCCTCAAACGCTGAACAAGTATCAGTATTGTCTTAATAATCCATTGCGTTACATTGATCCCGATGGTCATCAGGAGGAGGAGCCTAAGAAGAAAGGGGTTATTGAATCTATCAAAGATTACTTAGGCTCTATGATAAGGTCTGCCTTGAAACAAGGCGGACAACAAGAAGAAGATGCTTGGGATAATGACGACCGTCCACGCGGCCCGGCTCCTGTGGTCATCAATAAAGGCGGTCTTATCGAAAGACATGCTGACGCTCTGCGGCAAGGTATGGAAGCGGTCAATCAGGGGACTCAAATCATGGATCCCACTGGAGCTGTAGGCGTTTTGAACGCTGCCGTGAGAGGAGACAAAACAGATCTTGCTTTCAGCATAGCAGGAATGGTTATCAATAGAGGTGGCGGCAACGTTACATTTAGAGAAGCGAAAAGACTTCTGGGAGGCTGGGCTAGTGGTACCTTTAAAACAATTTCCGGCTCAATTAAGTATCACTTCAGCCAACATGGTGCTCAAGTAGGCGCTAAAAACGTAGGTGAATATCTGAGGAAAGCAGAAGCATTCTCTCGGAATCTTAGAGGAGCACGAAGAAGCGATTTAGGAAACGGAAGGACTCGCTATATGAAGAACGGGTATTATGTCATCAAAGACAGCGCAGGAAAGATCATCTCATACGGCCGTGAAAGATAACAAGACGATGAGAATCGAAACCGCTAAAGGCATCATCGATGAACTTCTGCCGCTCTACGAGGAAGCTTGTCGCCTCCCCTTTCCTTATGAAGGTAGCCGAAAACTTCTACAACAAAGCGACGGGCAGTACAAAGGCTTAGTGCCTTCCTTAGACACGTACTTTTCCGACATTGCTGGTTATTGCAGTTGGGGAGAAAGAATCCTGAAATGGCAGAGGGAGAAAGCTGAAGAGGCAAAAGAAAAATTGCAAAGCTCTTTCTTTGAGAAGTATCCGGAATATAAACCGCTTGAGTCGATGATTACCGAATCGAACACATTTGATCTCTTCACAAGTTTAGCACTTTACGAAAAGATGAGGACAAAGCTGTTAAGAGTGCTCTCACACCTATTGGTGGAGCAGTGATAAATAAAATCATTTGTTATAGGCGTCATCCTTCACCGCGTCCGTTGTAGGAAGTTCGAAATATCGCTCCGATGAATAACCTTTCACAGGCGCGGGGGTTATCAACCTCGAGCAAAATAAATGGGGTTAAGGTCAATAAGCGAAGAGGCCAATAATTACTCGGGTATGCGGTAAGCAGTGTTGTTTTTGCTCTCTAAATGAGCAAAGTGAAAAAGCACAAATCGTGTTGCGGACTCTTCTACAAGAGTCCGATAATACACTCTCACTTTCATTTATACGCCATTATCAAGCAATTACATGCACTCCCTCAATTCCCAAAGCACTTGTAAATTTTCAGACCATTCACTGAAGTCTTGCACATCTTTTACTGAAGAGCACGGCTAATCTTACATCTATTGAGTTTAGCCCCTAACTACGCAGACCAACTCATCTTCAGATCGTTTACTAAAGTATTTCACATCATTTACTGAACCGACACATCTCGGAATTTCCTCAGAAGAGGCCGATGCTTTAGCCTTGTCGTCTATCTTCAGGGAAATATAGACCCTCGAAGGAAATCCTAATCTCGCGCCCATCCGTAGAAGACTCGACACCAATAAATCCCTTCTCCTCCAGCCATGCGAGCGCTCGGCGTGCCGCCTCGGGCGGCACTTGAAGGTACGCCACCAGTATTGACCAAGCAGGAGTTAATACGCTCTCTCGACTTTCAGACTTGATCGATAACACTTGGTATTCTTCCCACCACTGCTGCGGAGCTGCAACCAGACGAAGATAGATAGATGACATGTGTACCGTGACTCTTTCGGCTTCATTAGAAGTCACTGCCTCAGCTATGTACCGTTTAATTCCAACCCTTCCGATATACACCTGATCTCGCTCCTCTGCTTCTGGACTCAACGTAATAGTGATGCGTTACGTATACTCTGTAAGGGGTAGGCAGCAAGCGCCTCACATCAAGCAGTGAATTCAGTTCGTTCTCCATCACCATCAAAGCTACACGTTCCGCTAAACCGCCCTGGGCTTACAGAGTTCGGAAAGAGTCAAAGAATCTCTCCAGGTCAGCCTTGTTCGGTCCCGTAAAATTCTTCGTAAAACTGGAGACAAAGAACAAGCGGCTGCCATGTACGTAGAGTCGGAGTTGCTCATTATTGACCAATCCCTGGCCCTCCACTTGGTAGCTCCCGTCTGGCAGTTTGACAGGCTCCCTTAATCTCCACCCCTCGAAATCAGCGACAACATTGCGCGCCGCCCCGCGAATGATCTGCTCCGGTGCTATCTCATCCTTGTATCTATCTCGGGCAGCAATCATAAAGGTATTCTCGCCGAAGAAGTAAATGTACTGGTCGAGCAGGACGCCGGTAGTTGGTTCTGTGGTTTCCTTGAAGGATGGCTTTCCGGGTAATTCGACCACAAAATCACCATGCACGCCGCGCAACCTGTACCATTTGTCTCGCTCAGTAGTAGTTGAAACGTTTCCCCTTGATTGTTTACTTATTCCGGATGCTCGCTGGCCAGCGGCGGCAGTGATCAAACGAAATGAAGAGAAAAACTGCTGAGCGATCTGCTCATCAATTCCTTTGGTTGCATAGGTGCCGTAGCTGAGACTAAAGAATTTCCCACGATGCAGGTAGATGCGTGTTCGTAGGTGCAGAGTGCCTAGCGCGTCGGTCATGATGTTGTCGAACTGGCGTCCTCCGTCAGGGAGTTTCTCCTGTCTGAGAAGTGTGCCTGCGCTGCGGCCATAGATGTGAATACTGTTATTGAGAAACAAAGTTATTTCGGACGGTGTTCGAGGTGGATCCGTGAGTGCCCAGAATGAGATCTGCAAGTGATGAACGTTATAGACGAATGTATAGTTTTCCACTGGGACGTCGATAAGTGGATTAGGCTGCAACTGATAAGTTGGCTTGCCGGGAAAACTGATGGTGAATCCGAATTCCTGATCGGTTATGCTTTGCCAACGTTGCTGTGCTGAAGCTACTAAAGGTAGAACACCCATCATAATTATTGCGATGAGGGCAATGCGTGTGAGATGTCTCATGAGAGATCTCCTTATAAGTATGTGGCTCTCAAAAATAATAGCTTTGCCTTGGATGGTGGATTGAGGATGGCGACGGGCTACGTGCTCTGGTATCTTAAGCGCCATCATCTTTGACATTTCTTTGCGGCAATCTATGTGTAAAGTAGCTCGATCAACTGCCGGATGATGAGCGCCGCCAAGGATTCAAGACATGGATTCTTGGCAACTAAATCCGGCGGCAGAATTTTACTCCCATTTCGGAGGGAGGGTAAAGGGCGGAGATATGTCTCATCAGGAGGTTTACTCTGATGGGGCAGTCAAGACGCCCACAGCCAGCACGTCTCGCCTCCAAATTACGTCAGGTGCGGGCACTACTTGGCATTTCACAGGAGCAGATGGCTGAACGGGTGAAGGATGTAAAATCGCCGCCTCAACCCGGACACATTTCTGAATTTGAAAGCGGGAAGCGTGAGCCTTCGCTGTTGGTGTTGATAGGGTATGCGCGGTTGTCAGGTATACCTGTAGATGTATTAGTGGATGATGAGATTGATCTTCCTAATAAATTATCGAGTGTTAGGAAGGGGTAGCCAAGCTGAGTGAACCCGCTCTTTCAGCGCACCCCAGTGACGAACATAGGGAGAAAGGGAGCGATGCAATGCATATCCTGGAACATCTGTTTCTGGTCGGCGAGTTCCCCGCGCGAGCCCACCTGTTGTCTGGGCTCACGCTCGAGCAAGTCACGCTATGCCCGGACGGCGCGTCGCACTCGATCTACGAAGAGCTGTGGCACGTTGTGGCGTACCAGCAGAGTGTCATTGAGCCGGGCGACCCGGCCGGCGACGTGTACCCGAGCGCGGCGCCGGAGCACGAGCACCAATGGCACGACTTGGTGCGAGTGTTCTTGGACGGCGCTCGCGCCGCGGCAGCGTTGGGGCAGGCGCCTGAGCGGTTGGCGCTCGAGGTAGAGTCGGGCGTGACACTGGCCGACGAGCTGAACAGTGTGGCGGTACATAACGCATATCACCTTGGCAAGATCGTTGCGTTGCGGCAGCGGATCGGCGCGTGGCCGCCCACGGCAGCGTCGGACGGGTCGTAACCGCAGGCGCGGTGGGACGCAGCCCAACTAGCGGTTGCACGGGACGCCGCGCATCGACCTTGTTCGGTAGCTCCAAGGTGATCGCGCGGTGCCGGTGAATCTTGTCGTTAGATCCCCATCATCAAAAGTGAGGAAGACCCCCGCTCTCTGATTCTCCCGTGATAGCGACTGAGGGAACACAATAGCCTGGATAGTGTGCCCTATGAAGCTAGGATGAAAAGCGGAAGGGCAAGCCTATGCTTGGAAGCTCCCCAAATAATCTTTATAGAGACACAAACAATCCTCGATCTCGCGCGCTGTAAGCCGGTTGAACTCTACAGGTAGTTCAGATGGCTCTAACGTCTTTCGGCGCGCGCCGAGTCCGAGTGCTCTTGCTCCTTTCCTTGTGCCTGAATGTAGATAGACTTTCGCAGGCTCAAGATGCAAATGCGCCCCAATATGGGTCGCCACGTCATACACGGTGAGCGGGCCGATGTCGGGAATATCGCCAATCGTTTGTTCGATGAGAGTGTGCAGTGATTCAAATGACGAACAGTTTCGTATCTCTCCTGGGATCACTTTAAGTCGGCGGTGTGCTTCTTCGAGGGCTTGCAGTTTCCGACGATATGCGTGTGGATGTCTATTACCGTTTGCCAGCTTCAAGAGTGCAGCATACTCGATAGCGACGGGGAAACTTTTCTGGCGAAAGAAATCCAGCTCAGCAGAGGCAGACATGCGATGCCTGCGGATGTAATCATCAACTACTTCGGAGAGCGAATGAAATTCGGGTCGAGATCGACGAGCAGAGCGCCTGCGAGGCGCTGCAAGGTCGATGACTGGTAGTTGTCTACGCATAGGTTAAGAGAACTCTCTGAGAAGTCAAACTAGGTTATGCGCTCTATTCCAAACAAACTGACATTTTATTCTTCATTCGTCCCATTAGCCATTTCTAGGGAAGCAGGTTCACACCTCTTCGCAACTCTTAATTTCACCTTCGACTGTGAGCAAAAGTATGTCATCTCCGTGACCGTAGTGGAGCGTCTTCTTGTGGAGCGAGTCATCTATACGGAGCATTCGCTACACGGGTCTGATAACATATGAGCCCTTTACTTTGTTCGACTGCCAGAAGCTGGGCATTGGGGATGTTATCGGACGCGAATTAACTACCACATGATAAGTAACAGTTTAGCAGGCAGACCTGTAGATTAGTTTTTCTACTTTCTTCAGACGCTCATTTTATTTGGGTGGGCCAAGCCCTTGGGTAGGCTTTAGCATCGGAGGGCAGGCATCATAGCCTTTCCTGCAAACACACTTCTGATCGTTCCCATCACACTATGACCTTGTTTCTTCATTGTCGAGACGTAGCTCCTTAGCCGGCAGAAATCGGCAGTGCCTTCCTCTGTGCGGAAGCACCCCGACACCTTCTGCTTCACCTTCAGCATCCGCAGAGCCCGCTCCGCCTGATTGTTATCAAAGGGGACAGTGAAGTCCTGCATGAAGAGCAGGACTTCCTCACGCTTCGCCTCTAACCGGCAGGCCAGCTTCCTCCCAGCCGCCTTGATGGGCGACTCCGCCTTCTTCCGCGTCTTCGCCCTCCCTCTCCTGCGCAACGCCCCGTACAGGTTCTTCGCCTCCTCGATCTCCGCGTCGTACCGGCGCAGGAACTCTCCCTTCAACCGCAGCGGTAATTTCTCCTTCCCGCCCTCACGCGCATTGTCTACCGCCGCTTTGATCTCCAGCAGCAGCGTTTTCAGCCCCACCGCCCATTGAGGCTTACTCGTCTCGATGACGTAATTCAACTCCCGCAGGAGGTGCGCGTTACACTGCGCATGCCGACACTGCCGGTATTGGTCGTAGGCGCTGAAGCCATCATGCACACACACGCCTTCGTACCGCGGCAATATGTCGATGCCGGAGATCGCCGGCTGGCCGCGCCTCCTGTCGTGGACCAACAGCGTCAGCTTCTCGGTCGAAGAGACGTGTACCCAGTCCTGCCGCTGCGAGACCCGCAGGCCCGTCTCATCCACCCCGATCACCGCCGACTCCCGCAGCCCTTCCCTGATGAGCATCTCCGCCCCGACCAACTCGCCGGCACCCCTCTTCAACAACGTCACCAGCGTCCCCGGCGAGAGGGGGCAGGCGAAGAGGTCATCCATCGCCTCGGCACACCGGTCGTAAGGAAGCAGTTGGTAGCCCATCAGGTAGGCGGCCACTGACCTGACCCCTTCCCCCGTACTCCACCGGGGCCTTAACGCCCGCCGGGAACTGCGCTTTATTCTCCGCGCCGCATCTGCCACAGACCTTCGTCTGCGCCCGATGTTCAGTAACTTCCATTGTCTGCGACGGGAGATCATGAACCTGGCGGCGCTCCGTGCGCGCCACCTCACTTTCGGTCAGTGATGCCCCACAGAGGTAACAGTCCGCCGACGCGTGAACGATCTGGCGGTCGGGCTGACGGGCGAAGCCCAGGGTTGTGCCGGGGTGGCCGACTTGACCGCCCGGCTTCCTCCCGCTCCGCTCGCGTAAGCTCCGCGTCCGCTTGCGCCGGTCTTGCGAAGGCGGCAGCGAAGAGTTCTGCGAGTCTTTCATCAAGTGCGCGAGGTGCCGCTCCTGCGCCTGCCGCGTCTGCTTCCTCGCTTCCTTGAGTTCTTTCTTTAATTCCAAGTGGGGATTATAGACGTTGTAGCGATTCCTGCAACACATCCTTAGACACTCCCCAACTGCGTAACTTCTATCCTTAATGGATAATTAGTGCAATAATCTGCCCAAACCATTCTTCAGATAAATCAAGGTGCAGGCGGTATTGTTATAGAACGAGACACACTCTTGAGCCATTCGACAGCAGAGGGGTGAAGATGGGTGCGGGAGCCGAAAATCAGGGCTGGGCGATGAATGAAGCGCGCGTGCAAGAACTCGAAGCGGAGTTGGCGCGCGTCAAAGCTCAGTTGCGTACGACCGTCGAGCGGCACGAGGCTTCGATGGAGGAAGTGCGTGAGAAAGGACGGTTCATAGAGCAATTAGCCGAACTCACTCCGGTCGTCATCACCGTCTTCGATCTCGATACCCAGCATGACACATACATCAGCCCGGATGTCGTCAAGATGCACGGCTACACGCCGGATGAGCTGGCGCGGATGAAAGACCTGTTCTCTGACTTGCTACACCCGGAGGACGTAGCAACCGTGAGAGAGCATTTTGCGCGGTTGAAATGGGCGGGGAATGGCGAGGTCAGAGAGCTTGAATACCGAATACGCCACCGCGACGGCGAATGGCGGTGGTTGAGGAGTCGCCATCTGCCGTTTGCGCGTGACGATCAGGGAGAGGTCCGGCAGGTCGTCACCGCGACGCTCGACATCACCGAGCGCAAACATGCGGAGTTAGCTTTATGCGCGAGCGAGGAACGCTTCCGCAGCTACTTCGAGCTTGGGCTGATCGGCATGGCGATCACGTCACCTGAGAAAGACATCGTCGAAGTCAACGACGAGATTTGCAGAATCTTAGGTTACGAGCGCGACGAGTTACTGCGGATGACGTGGGCGGAGTTAACGCACCCGGACGATCTCGCCGCCGATGTCGTTCATTTCAATCGCGTGATAGCGGGCGAGATTGACGGCTATGCGTTGGACAAGCGTTGGATTCATAAGGATGGGCGCGTCATCGACACCAAGATTTCGGTGAAAGCCCTGCGTCGCGCGGACGGCTCGGTTGATTACTTTGTGGCGTTACTAGAAGACATCACCGAGCGCAAACGGGCGGAAGAAGTCTTGCGCGAAGCGCATGACGAGTTGGAACGGCGTGTCGCGAAACGTACTGAACAGCTTTCAATCGCCAATGAAGATTTGAAAAAGGAGATCATCGAACGCAAGCGCGTCGAGGAGGAACGCCGACAACTTCTGCATCGCATCATCTTCGCGCAGGAGGACGAACGGCGCAGAATTGCGCGCGATTTGCACGACCATTTCGGGCAGCAGGTGACGACGTTGATTCTGCAACTGTCGCTGCTTAAAACAGCAAATGGGGCGACGGAAGCGCAGCGCGAACACATCTCAACCTTAGAGACCGTCGCCAAACAATTCGACGCCGATATTGACTTTCTCGTCCGTGAACTCCGCCCTACTGCGCTCGACGACCTCGGCTTACAGGCGGCGCTCACTAGTCAAGTAAAAGCTTGGTCGAAGCATTCCGGCGTCCGCGCCGAATTTCACGCGAGTGGGATGGAGAAAGACCGCCTCACGCCGGAGATAGAGACCACGCTTTACCGCATCGTGCAGGAAGCCTTGAACAACGTCGCCAAGCACGCGCGTGCCGGCAAAGTCGACATCCTGCTCGAACGCCGTGCTGACTCGGTGTCGCTCATCATCGAAGATAACGGCGTGGGTTTCGACCCGGCGAAGATACATGGCGCGGGCAACGGCGGTTTCGGATTGACGGGGATGCGCGAACGCGCCGCGCTCGCTAGCGGCACGGTCGTCATCGAAGCGCGCCCCGGAAAGGGCGTGACTGTGATCGCTCGCATCCCCGCGCCGCATGTCACGAGCGGAGGCGAGATGGCATGAGTAAACTGTGTGTCCTTTTAGCCGACGATCACGAAATGATGCGGGCAGGACTGAGGATGCTCATCAACTCACAGCCCGATATGGAAGTGGTCGGCGAAGCGGACAACGGGCGCACGGCAGTCGCACTCGCGCAAGAGTTGAAACCGGATGTCGTCGTGATGGACGTTTCGATGCCGGAGTTGAATGGGCTGAAGGCGACGGTAAAGTTAAAAGAGTGTTGCCCCGAAATTAAAATCCTCACTCTGACGCGGCACACGGATGACAGTTACCTACAGCGACTGCTTCAGGCAGGAGCGAGCGGCTACGTGCTGAAAAAAAGCGCGCCGGATGACTTGGTGCGCGCAATCCGCGCCGTTGTCGCAGGGCAGACTTACCTCGACCCGGAGATGACCGCCGCCGTCATCGAAGCCACAATCGGAAGAAGCCGCCGCAAGAAGAGTGGTCCCGCTCCCGCAAAAGACCTGAGCAAACGCGAGCAGGAAATTCTGCGCGACACCGCATGGGGCTACGCGAACAAAGAGATCGCCGAGCGTTTGCAAATCAGCGTCAAAACCGTCGAAGTGCATAAAGCCAACGCGATGCAAAAGATGGGCATGAAAAGCCGCATTGACGTTGTGCGCTACGCGCTCTTGCAGGGCTGGCTCCAAGACACTTAATCTACGTGAGTTCGACGTAAGCGAACTCACGTTAATAAACGGTTTATCTGAATTGCATGGGTGAAAAAAAGTCTTCAGTCTTCTGCAATTACCTGCCGCAAATGCTCCTGATTATCGTCTCCCCATTTTCCCAATGTCGTTACAATCGGCAGCAAACTTTCTCCTAAAGAGGTTAACGAGTATTCAACTTTCGGCGGCAGTTCGGCATAAATTTTCTTACTGATGAATCCGTGTCTTTCCAGTTCATTGAGCTGCACGTTTAAGACGCGGCGGGTCGCTCGCGGTATTTTCTTTTGCAATTGACCGGGACGCTTGTTTCCTTCGGCGATAAAATGGATGAGATGAATTTTCCATTTCCCGTCGATAACTTCCTTCACTAAATCAAGCCCGCAACTTAACTCAATCGGAATCTTTCTCTTATACATAATCTTAGATTTTAAGTCGGAAAAACGATTCTTTCAAATACGGTATAGGGATAAATTTATCCGTATTTTAATCGAGTTTTCATTCCCGCATAATAGCTATCGGAGGGGATAATTTATGAATACAACTATGGAAACTAAATCGGAAGAATTAACAGGCAGAAAGGCTTTAGTCACGGGCGGAACAAAAGGAATAGGCGAAGCGATTGTTAAAAGTCTGCGAGCCGCCGGAGCAACGGTGATGATAACCGCGCGTTCAATGCCGCAGGATTTGGAATCGCCCGAATTGTTTGTCCAATCAGACATCAGCACGCCCGCCGGCGCGGAAAAAATCGTCAAAGAAGTTCACGCGAGGTTCGGCGGTCTTGATATTTTAATCAACAACGTCGGTAGTTCTTACGCACCCAACGGCGGCGTAATGGCTTTGAACGACGATTACTGGCAGCAGGCTTTTAATGATAATTTATTTGCGGCCGTCCGCCTTGACCGGGCGTTTCTGCCGAACATGCTTGAGCGTAAATCAGGAATTATCATCCATATTTCCTCAATTCAGCGCACACTTCCGCTTTACCAATCAACACTTCCTTACGCGGCGGCAAAGGCGGCTCTGACCAATTACAGCAAGTCACTTTCCAATGAAGTCGCGCCGCAGGGGGTTCGCGTGGTTGCGGTCTCGCCCGGTTTTATCGAAACGAAAGCGACGGCGGGTTTTATCCAAAAAATAGCCGACGATGCCGGAACCGATGTTGCAGCCGCGCGGCAGAGTTTAATAGATGCACTCGGCGGCATTCCGATGAATCGTCCCGGACGACCCGAAGAGGTAGCAGAATTAGTCGCCTTTTTGGTCTCTGACCGTGCTGCTTATATTAACGGCACTGAATATGTAATTGACGGCGGGACGATTCCAACCGTCTGACATTCAAATCAATACAAAATAAAAGGAGTGCGCTAGGCAGAAGGTTGGTATCCGCCACCAGAGGGAATAGTCATTCCGCCTAGCGCATAACGCGGGATGCGCAACCGGCTGATGCCGCTCTTCGACAGGATCATGCTGCGCAAGCGCGCCATCATCGGGTCGGTGACCGACCAGCTCAAGAACATCTCGCAGATCGAGCACAGCCGCCACCGCAGCGTCGCGAACTGCTTCGTCAACCTCCTGGCCGGGCTGGTGGCTTACACGTGGCGCGAGAAGAAGCCCGGCTTGAACATCCGTGTCAAAGAGCAGTTGCAACTCGTTTTCTAGTTCGCTTACGTCGAACTCACGTTAATCTTTCACGCTCCCTGAACCTTCCTGATTTTCTCGCACCTCATTCTCTGTTCGATAGGGAAAACCCTTAGCGGTTTGTCACTTCTCCCCAATTGTTTCCCACCCACCGTTTGAGATAAATAATCAACCTCTAATCAAAGCAGGTTCGGATTGGTGTCTCGCTAGGCGGAGGTGTCCGCCGTGAGTTGTGGCGTTTCGGTATGTGACGGAATGTGAACGAGCAAGGGGGGAACAAGGAATGGTGACGACTGCTCAATGGAATCCCACCCTTCGTTCTTACTTCTCAAACATAAACCATCCACCACGCACGCGCGATGTGCGGATCGCACTTAGTCAAACAGCGTTCGCACGTTCTCCCCGTATGAAGAACTTAAGCGGCAGCGTGCGAGTGTTACGGCGTTATCAAAACGGAGTTTGAACAATATCTTGGCGACTGCGCTCGCTTCGCATGGTCGCGCGGGCTTTTCGCGCGGCAAGTAGCTGTGTAAGTAATACCGACAATGCGCCGGCGCTAGATTGAAGTCAGAAGAATGAAGTATGGAATGGGGGGAAATTAACAATGGCAACAGCAACGAAGAGACAAACTCAAAGAGCGGAAGGGCGACGAAGCGAGCCACCGGCGCGCGCGTCGTCACAACCGAACCGGCAGGCGGTCAGAACCACGCAAGACAGACAGCCGCGAGAACATCAAGAAAGAGATGGACAAGAGCAAACCGGGCTGGCGAATATCAACGGAGAAAAGCTGGCGCGCGGTTTGGGGTGGTTCAGCATCGGACTCGGACTCGCCGAATTTTTCGCGCCGCGTGCGGTCGCGCGCATCGCTGGCGTCAAGGGCAACACGGGATTGATACGCCTGTTCGGTTTGCGTGAGATTGCGAGCGGCGTCGCCATCTTCGCGCAGGACGCGCAAGGGAAACGACCCGCGTTGGCGGTCTGGTCGAGAGTCGCAGGTGACGCGCTCGACCTCGCCGCATTGGGCGCGGCTTTCGCATCGCCGAGATCGAACAAAGGTCGCGTCGCCTTCGCCACCGCCAACGTACTTGCCGTCACGGCTCTGGACGTACTCTGCGCTCAACAACTCAGCAGCAGCAACGACAACGCAACCACAGGAGGGACTAATCAAGTGAAGAAGAGTCAAATTATTAATCGCTCGCCTGAAGAGCTATACCAATTCTGGCGCGACTTCGAGAACCTGCCGCGCTTTATGAAAGCTCTTGAAAGCGTGCGCGTGACGGGCGACGGGCGCTCGCACTGGGTGGCGAAAGCGGCGGCGGGCAGCACGGTCGAGTGGGACGCCGAGATCACCGAAGACCGGCCCGGCGAACTGATCGCGTGGCGCTCTGTGGAAGGCTCGGACGTTGAGAATTCCGGCTCCGTGCGCTTCGAGAATGCGCCGGGCGGGCGCGGCACAATCGTCAAGGTAGAGATGAACTACAAAGCGCCGGGCGGGTTGATTGGGGAATGGGTGGCAAAGCTCACCGGCGACGATCCTGAACAGCAGGCGCAGGAAGCGTTGCGCTGCTTCAAGCAGTTGATGGAAGTGGGTGAGGTCGTCGTCTCGGACGGGACAGTCTGGGACAACGGGCTTCTGACGCAGCGCCCCGCGCAACCCGTATCGAGTGAGGAAATCGGACGCTCACGAGGAGCCGCGTGAATTCTGCCGCAGCCTAATTACGGACGGATACGAACAAATTCTGATAAGGGGAAAATAATGAGAGCAAATTGTTGGTACGGCAAACAGGACGTGCGGGTTGAGCAAGTGCCCGACCCAAAAATTTTGAACCGGCGCGACGCCATCGTGAAGATCAGTTCGACCGCCATCTGCGGCTCGGACTTGCACCTCTATAACCACTTCATCCCGACGATGGAGAAGGGCGACATCCTCGGCCACGAGTTTATGGGGGAGATCGTTGAGACTGGCCCGGATGTGAAGAACCGTAAAGTGGGCGACCGCGTGGTCGTCTCCTTCCCGATCTCTTGCGGCAACTGCTTCTTCTGCAAGCAGGAGATGTACACGCTCTGCGAGAACTCGAATCCGAACGCGTGGATGGCCGAGAAGATGTTCGGCCACGCGCCCTCCGGCATCTACGGTTATTCGCACCTGACGGGCGGCTACGCCGGCGGGCAGGCCGAGTACGCGCGTGTGCCCTTCGCCGATGTCGGCACACTCAAAGTGCCAACCAGCCTGTCCGATGAACAGGTGCTGTTTCTGTCGGACATCTTCCCCACGGGCTACATGGGAGCGGAGATGTGCGACATCAAGCCCGGTGACACCATCGCCATCTGGGGCTGCGGACCCGTCGGGCAGTTCTCGATCCGTAGCGCCTTCATGCTCGGGGCGGAGCGCGTGATCGCCATTGACCGCTTCCCCGAACGCTTGGCGATGGCGGAAGCGGGCGGCGCTGAAACCATCAACTACGAGGAGCGCGACACCTACGACGCGCTGATGGAAATGACGGGCGGGCGCGGACCCGACTCGTGCATTGACGATGTCGGTTTGGAGGCGCACGGCGGGCACGGGATGGTCTACGCCTACGACCGCATGAAACAGGCGTTGGGGGCGGAGTCGGATCGTCCCATCGCACTGCGCGAGGCGATCATGTCGTGTCGCAACGGCGGCACGGTCTCCGTGATTGGCGTCTACGGCGGCTTGATAGATAAGTTCCCGATGGGTTCGGTGATGAACCGCAGCTTGACGATCAAGACCGGACAGTGTCACGTCCAGCGTTACTGGGGCAAGCTCTTAGAGCATATCGAGAAGGGTGACATTGACCCTAGCTTCGTCATCACGCACCGGATGCGGCTCGAAGACACGCCCCAGGGCTACGACACCTTCCTACATAAGGAAGATAACTGCATCAAGATCGTGCTCAAACCGTGAAGCGTCTCGCCCGAACGCATTCGGCAAACGAGCGAGTGGTTACGTCTGACAAACCCGGCGCGTGTGAGGATGAGTCTGTACGGCCACCTCACACGCGCCATCTCGACATCACAGGGAGGAACAAGTCATGTCAAGCAGTCGTCAACAGCAGACATCGCCGACCGATGAGCCGTTCGGCGAGTTGGAACCAGTTGCATACTTTCACGGCGCGATGCTGACCGGCGTCACCGTCTCGCAACGTGGGCGCATCTTCGTCAACTTCCCGAAGTGGGGCGACGACGTTAAGTTCACCGTCGCCGAACTACGCGACGGCGAGGTGGTAGCTTACCCGGACGAAGCATTCAACCAAACCGATGAGAGTGACCCGGCAGCCGCGCTTGTCTCCGTGCAATCGGTCGTCGTCGATCCGTTAGACCGTTTGTGGATACTTGATACCGGCAGTCCTGAGTTCAAGCCAACCGAATATGGCGGACCAAAACTCGTCTGCGTTGATCTGACAACGGATCAGGTCATCAAGAAAATTCTCTTCCCGGAGGACGTGGCTCTGCCAACCACCTACCTTAACGACGTCCGCTTCGATCTGCGCCGTGGCTCGGAAGGCATGGCATACATCACCGAT
>CAZEZJ010000026.1:5496-24527 GCA_964516695.1 uncultured Blastocatellaceae bacterium | reverse complement strand
GCTAACGGGAGGGGACAGAATCAGTGCTAGGTATATGAGGCAGGACTTTTTCGAGTTTACTCCAGCCCACAAGCTAATGCTTTCAACCAACCATAAGCCTGTAATTCGTGAGACCAAGAATGCCATCTGGGATCGTGTAAAGCTCATTCCTTGGGATGTCACAATCCCAGAGCAAGAGCAAGACAAGGAGTTGAAAGAGAAGTTGGTTAAAAACGAAACAGCGGGCATTCTACGCTGGGCTGTTGATGGCTGTCTTGCTTGGCAAGCGGAAGGGCTGAACCCGCCCGCTGCCGTAAGGGTTGCGACGGATGCTTACCGTGACGCGCAGGACTTCATCAGCGACTTTCTTGAAGATTGCTGTATTGAAGAGAAGGATGAGAAGGTCTCGGCTACACGGGTATACGAAGCCTACAAGCGATGGTGCATCGGGAATGGTGAGACCATTCACAGCCAACTCTTGTTTGCTGAGCGCATGGCAGAAAAGGAATTTGAGAAGGGAAAATCCAATGGCCTCAAGGTCTATCGTGGACTTCAGCTAAAGGAAGTGGCAGAGCAACCCTTGTGAAGCAAGAATGAAAGTTCGGGGACAGTGGGGACTCCCTAGAGTATTTATTTATCAAAGTTGAATTGTTTGAAAGGTAAATAGCTATAAGTGTCCCCGCTGTCCCCGCAAGTCCTTATAACCGGATGAGTCGAACACATTGTTCTGTCAGGCTGTGCAAATGATCAAGAGTTTTCACACCCATGCATTTCTAACCACTCCAGAGTCAGCAGAGCGCCTAAATAGAGAGCTTTTAGGCTTGGGACAAGAAACTGGCTTTCCTACTATGTCCCTATAAGTTTTCACCCCTAACGCGTCCCTCCAAACTTTCGTCCATTGAGGGGCAAACCTATAACCTACCGGGCTGATTCAACAGCTCTACAAAACACGCCCTAAAGGCTTTCAAAAGGACTATCAGATGAACAACAACCTTAATCGTAACGGGCCAAAGGCCCCTCTTCCCGTTCACCGAACCCCCCTTGTCGCCATCCAGCGCCGCGCCAAGTTTTCAACCGTTGACCTAGACACTTGGCGTGATGGTGATTACAGCATCTCCGCTGAAGATCAGGAGCGCATTGTCTCCTTCCTATGTTCCAAAGGAGTCAGGAGATTCGATTTCAACCACAAGGGCTTTACCGCTCACAGAGTTCCGAATGAGATTGCATTGGAGGTTGCCGAAGTGATCGGGCAAATTGCCGCCCGTCATCGCTGCCAGTGTGCCAAGTCTGAGTGCACCCAATGATGGGTGCTGGCGGGCCGCTGATCGGCTGGATAGAGCGGAAGGGCTTACTCATGCCGAAGTTCTGGCAAGTTTAGTCAGAAAGGCGGGTAGGAAGAAGAATTTATAATAAGGCTCACCTGTAGTGGATACATTTACCGCCCTTTCCATACTTAGCGTCATACCCATCTCTTGGATAATCCGAACACAACCAAAAAAAACCGGAGCGGCCTTTTCGTAGCCTTAGTGGCTCTCCACAATGTCGGCAAGTATCATGGAGAATAGTAATCGCACTCAACATCCTGGATTGCTTCATCTCCCCAACCAAGCTCTTAGCGAACGTCGCTGCCTCATGGATTGCGTTATAAACAAAATACTGGTCGTTGATCTTGTCAGGAATCTTCACTGTATATTTTGAGCCATCATAGAGATTTCCATTGGGTCGGAATGGTTTGTTCGCAAATGTCCTGCCGATGGAACTTGCCATCTCTCTGGCTAGTTTGAAAACCTCCCGCAGATGCGGGCTTATTTCACTTCCCAACTCTTCATCCAGACCCGAAAGCAATAGCTGACTCCATTGAGCATACTCCTGCTTCCCCTCTTTGTAGAGATACCCGCCAGCTAACAAGGCGTAAGACCAATTGTAAACCTGGCGTAGAAGCTCGTCTTCATTACCCTTGTCGGTTAATACATTACTTATGTCTGCATCCCTTCTCATCAAGCTAGACCACATTGAGTAATCACGCGAGCGTGTATCCATGAGCCACGCGCCGATTGCTGCAAGATCAATCAATTGAGATTGAGAAGGTGCAGAAGACATAAGCATCATTAGAAATCTTGTCTCTTATGCTTTTTGTTTTGTTCGTGCTCTCTATGAAGCCAGTTGATAATCAATACTGGGGCGCATACAAAGAAAAGCAAAGTGAAAAGTGCATAAATACCATAGAAAGCAGAATCCGGTCTGAGGGCCGACTTGGTAACGTACTCAGTGCCGTATCCAATACTACCTATCCATGCCATGATGATTAACATTGTAATTACAAATTTGGCAGAGTCCTTCAATCTACTCTTCCACTTTGCTCCCTCACCATGCACAATTGAAGTTCAATAAGAGATTCTAGCGCGCCGCAAATCGCTTCGCGGTGGGCCTCCCTCTTCATTATACCGATATTCCTCCCAGTACAATCTAGCTTCTGCCCAATCATCAGCAGACATAAGCCCTCCCATAATAGAGATGTAGTTGCTTCGACTCTATTATTAAATGACGACTGCTTTACTCTTTGGTATTCTACAAACTTGCATCTTTGATAATGCCTTGCGATTGCCAATGCAAATAGCGGCTCCACATCAGGAGCGATGAGCGTCACTGGGGAGCACCGACGAAAGCTCCCGGCGAAAAAAGTTTGCAAAGCAAGCATATCCCTAAATAGGGCAACAAGCAAGATTGATTTTGCTCTCAGTGTTCCATCAGGAGGTAAACTCTGATGGGACGCTCACGCCGCCCGCGACCAGCGCGCCTTGCCGCGAAACTTCGCCAAATTCGTATTGCTCTTGGCCTAACCCAACAGGAGATGATAAAGCGGTTGCGCTACAGGGCTTCGCCCCTTCATCCACAAAACATCTCTGGTTATGAATCGGGAGAACGAGAGCCGCCGTTACCAATTCTCTTAAAGTATGCCCGTGTAGCAGGCATCTGTTTAGATGAATTGGTTGATGATGATTTAGACTTACCCGCTAGGTTGCCGAGCATTCCAAAGCACAAAAAATCAAAAAAAGCTGTCCCTTAAACTAGATAAAAGACTTTTGAGAGTCTTGACCCTCTGGACTATTGATCGCTCTCTGGCTCAAGCTTTAATAACTTCCCCGGCTGACACTTCAACACCCGGCATAGCTTCGCCAGCGTATCTAGCCCTACCATCTTAAAGTCCCCGCGCCATAGTCCATAAACCATTTCTTTAGAACCGCCAATCTCTTTCCAAAGAGCATAGGCAGTAGTGATGCCCTGCCGCTCTGCTACCTCTTTTATGTGAATTGTTATTCCCATGCCCTAAGAATAACACTTGTGCAGGTGTTACGCAATCCCGTAACAGTTATGTGAAAGTCTTGCTAGTCCGTCGTGATGACAAATGGTACGGAAAGCCGTAACATGGAGAGCATCGCAGTTAATCTAAAAGGGAAGGGGAAACCATGATAGAGCTAAAGAGCAAAGAGCAGATGGCGAGAGCTATCAAGCGGGCGCGACAGCTTAAACCTTTTGTGCGGGTGCGCGGATTTCGTTGGTATGAAGTCAAATCGAGCAGCGGAGAGGTAATCTACACAATCCACTTCTACAAACAGGGGCGGCAGCGGTTCGGGGAATGTAATTGCAAGGGCGGAGAGCGCGGGCTGATCTGCTATCACCTTGCAGGGGCAGCAGCGGTTCATATCGGCATCGCTTGGATGCGCCGCGCGGCGTAAAAGCGAACGGGATAGGTGAGCGCTAGAACACTCCCTATCCCTTACCACTCAACCTTTCAACCTTCAGGAGAAAAATTGAATGTCAACTAAATTTATCACCGCAAGCAATACCAACACAACACCGTCACCTATCCGCTTCACGTTGGGACGCTCGTTTATGACTCCCGGCGCAATCGAAGCATTAGAGAATGCCGGACAATCACCACCGGAGGTTATTAGTCATCACGCACGGCTTGAACAAGGGGAACTATCAACCGAAGATTACAAAGAAAACTCGTTCAGCGTGGATAAGCACTTGCGGATTTTCAGCGCGTACAAGACCACACAGGGAGTTAAACTTTGGGTGATAACCGAAGCTGACCGTTCGGCAACTACAATCTTACTGCCGAGCGAATACTGAACGCAGAGTGTAGTATAAATGCACAAAAGCCGTTACCAATGCGGCAACGGCTCATTCACGGCAGAGAGCGCGATTCAAGTAGATGTTTGAAGTGGATGCTTTATGGAACGGCTGATTTACAGGGGAAATTTCAACTTACCTCTTCCTTGTAAGGGAAGCCGTCTACCATTGACGTACGTGCCTGTGGTCGCTCAAACATCTTTTGCCGCAGGCGAAGTGTCATCCTAAAAGATGAGCGCTGGGCTGTCAAGTTGAAGCGCTGATGATTAATCATGGCTGCGCTTTAGTCAGGCTGGCGCGCCTGGAGTCGTGTCGTCAGGCCCTTTGTCAGATGCGATAGGTTTGCTGGGCGATGAGACGGTAGCCGCCGTCGAATCTTTCTTTCACGCGGGCCTGAAAATACTCGCCCGTCCAACCCCAGACGGCGTATTGCCCGTGAGTGCCGGGAATCCAGACTCCGTCGTAGCGCTGCTGGCCGCCGCCGATGTCGTACGACTGTTGAATTATCAAACGGTATCCGCCGTCAAATTTGCTCTGAGCTTCCTTGATGAAGTCGGCAAACGTCCAGCCCCAGACGGCGTATTGCCCGTAAGCGCCGGGATTCCAAATCGCATCATAGCGCCACTGTCCGGGTGAAATCTGATAGGCCTGCTGTGCTATCAAGCGAAAGCCGTCGTTAAACTTTTTCTGTGCCTCCTGCTTGTAGTCTTCCGGCTTCCATCCCCACGCGGCGTATTGCCCGTAAGTGCCGGGGTTCCAGATGGCGTCGTAACGCAGTTGACCGCCGCCGATGTCATAGGCTTGCTGGGCGATGAGACGGTAGCCGCTATTAAACCTTTTCTGAGCCTCCTTCTGATAATCAGCGAGCGTCCAGCCCCAGACGATAAACTGGTCGTAGTTTCCTTGATTCCAGATTCCGTCGTAGCGCCATTGCCCGCCGCCGAGGTCGTAGGCTTGCTGGGATATCAAGCGAAAGCCGAGCGATCGCAAAGCCTTCTCTTCTTTTTTGAAATCGTCGAGCGTATAGCCCCAGCGACAATATTGACCGTAGTTGCCCGGGTTCCAGATACCGTTACAGCGAAGCTGAGAATTCCAAACAGGGGAGGTGGCGGCGGGCCAGATTGCAGACGACGTACTGGGCAGACCCCTGCCGTCGTCCACCCTCACCCAAGGGCCGGAGCGGGCGGGAGGCTTGAGCGCTGTGCGGTCAACGACCTGTATCTCGTGAAAGGGAACCGGACGCAGCGGGCCAACCCAAGGAGTGGTTCCCTGTATGGAGTGGATATGCGTGTGCGGCTCGGTCGAGTTGCCGGAATTGCCGACGCGTCCGAGCATATCTCCCATCTTGACCTTCGCGCCCACCTTCGTCAAAGCGCTATTGAGAGAGCCGGACTGAAGATGAGAATAAACGACCAACTCATCTCCGTGCTGTAGATAAAAATTGTTTCCGGCGTAATCAATCACCGTCGTGGGCCACGAACCCGGATTGGCGTTGTCAACCAGGTCGTTTCTGAAAGACACGACCGTTCCATCCGCCATCGCATGGAGCGGCTTTCCCCATGCACGATAATGCTCATTCTTGTCGCCTTTTTTGCCGGGCAGCACGCTTCTCCACTGCTGGGAGGCAGCATCCCAGCCAACGACGAGCAAATCGTAAGCAAACAACTGGTCGCCGCCCGACCAGTGGGCCGAACTCGCGCCCGTCCAGTATTCATCCGCGCGCAGGTCAGTGGCCCGCGCGGGAAAACGAAAGCTTCCGGCGCTGGTCGGGCTTTTGTGCGCCGCCAGAGAAAAAGATGCCTTGGCGGGCTGGTCGAAGCCGTCGCATTTGAGCGCCAGTTCAATCTTGGCGGGCGCGGGGATGGGGAGGATGAAGTTTTTGTCGGAGTCGTTCCACCAATCGCGCGTCTCGTTGGACGGTATTTTCAAATCGAGGGTGAACGTTTTAGACGCGACGCTGCCGGAAGAGGCCGACGGGGTGAACGAGACTTGTAACGAGTTTGCGCGCACCTCTTTCGTCTCTTTGTTTTTGATGGTCAACTTCAACGAAAGCTGAGCGTTAGACTTATCGTTGGTGGTCTTCGCTGCGAGCCTGAGAAACACAACGTTGCCGAGTTCAAACGGCTCGGCGCTGATAGTTAAATTGGGCGCTCCCATTATTTTGTCTCCTTAGGTTTGAGGAACATTGACGCGGGTTTTTCTCGCTAGTCGTTAATGCGGCGAATAACTAAGCGGGTAAGAAGTTTAGGTGAGCGGCGCGGCCTCTTCGCGATGGCGACGACGCATCTGCGGGCGTAAGTGAGAATTTCGGAACATCACATCCTCGAAGTGAGTCGGAAGTGAAGCATCTCTGCGCTGGCGAAAATATCTTCGCTGCCGTTGAGTGCTAGCAACGACTGTGCCGACCGGAAAAACTCAGCGAAAGCTTCGCTTCCCGCATACAAATGAGTTCTTCGCACAGAGAGAAAGCCGTCGAGCGTCTACGATTGGAGACATCTGTGTAGTTTTGTTTACAGCCGTGGAGGGCGAGCCGTGTGGTTCGGATAATGTCAGAGGCGGTAGGCTGACGTTGAGGGGTGAGTTGTTAGTTGTTGGAAAAATTTGCAGACGTTGAACTGCCGGCGCTAGCGCGCGAGTCGCAGGCCGGACTGGCAGCGTAGATAAAAGATGCGCGTCCAAGGCCCGAGCGATGATTTTTCAACCTTGACTGGCTTATTCTATCAGAGCAGCCAAACGGGCAACTCTTCCGGCGCGGCCCGCTCTTGGTGAGGGCCTTCGTTTTCTTCCGGCGCAGGCTGGCCGTAATGAGCCGATGCTGCTTGCTCATCCGGCGCGGCCTCGCGTTCATCAGTCTGCGATTGCCTGTTTTTGTCGAGCGGCGCAATCAGCACGCGGTTAACTTGGTCGTCCAGCCTTCCGATTACGGACATTTCGAGTGGCCTCCACGGTAAACATGCGGCCCGCTCTTTTGCGCGGCGCGTGTTTGCGGCTATATTAATGTTATCCCGAATGTTATCTCAGGAAGTTTATGACGATGACAAGACCCCTGGCAAACTCCGAACGCCGCTCGTTCATCAATCGGTCTCTTTATTTGTTGCTCGTCTGCGCGCTGGCTCTCTGCTACGGCGAGACCGTCATCAGCGCGCAGCAGCAGTCTCAACCGAGCGGTACGCAGCAGCAAAGGCCGCGACGCGTCGGCAACACCGCGCAGCCTGGCCCAACTCCGGCCACGCGCCCGCCAGCCGCCGCGACGCAAAAAGGCGAGGAGGTTGACGAGGGCGACGTAGTACGCGTCGAAACTCAATTAGTCTCCGTTCCGGCGGTCGTCACGGATAGCACGGGCCGCCCCGTTGTTCACTTGCGGGCAGAGAATTTTCTGCTCTACGAAGACGGACGCCCGCAGCAAATCAGCAACTTCGCGACGACCGAAGCGCCCTTCGAAGTCGCGCTGTTGCTCGACACCTCCGGCTCGACGCGCTCTGACTTGGCGCTGATTCGCCGCGCCGCGATGGCCTTCATAGAATCTCTCAGAGCGGGCGACCGCGTCTCCATCATCGCGTTCAAAACCGAGGATGAAGGCGGGGATAAACTGGCGACCGTCGAAGTGTTGACGAAGCTGACGAGCGACCGCGCCGCCCTGCGTAAGGCGCTGAACAACATCGGCACGAGCAACGGCACACCGTTCTACGATGCTTTGGAGAAGATTGCCGAGAAGGTCTTTCGCGAGCCGCCGCGCGATGAGGTGCGAGGACGACGAGCGGTTGTGGCTTTAACCGATGGAGTTGATTCCGCCAGCCTCGCGGAGTTTGCCGAATCGCGCGCGCGCCTGCTTGGCGTCGGCGTGGCCTGCTATTTCGTTCAAGTCAACACGGAAGATTTCGTCGAAGACCGTCTGCTGCAAGACTGCCAGAGCTACGGCACAATCCACTTGTCAAAGACCCAACTCAGACGCTACCAGCGCATCTTCGTGCCGCGCGGTCATGCCGACGACTACGCCAACTTCTGCCAACTCGGCCCCTTCGAGCGAATGCAGATTAGCCGCCAGCTCTACAACCTCGCGCGCGCCGAGATGGCAGATTTGGCGCGCGCCTCCGGCGGCAAGACCTTCAATGCCGCGAGCCTTCAGGATGCGCGCGCAGCCTTCGCGCAGGTCGCAGACGAAATCGGCACGCAGTACAGCCTCGGCTACTACTCGACCAACAAGGCGCGCGATGGGCGCTTTCGTTCCATCCGCGTCGAAGTGCGCGGCATCCGCTAGGTGAAGGTGCGCGCCCGCGAAGGCTATCTCGCGCCGAAAAGCTAGCGACCGTGCCGAAGCAGAGAGAGAAGCAGTTATCATAAATCATCTTCAGCGAGCGACAACGATAAGCGCTTGCCGCGAGACGCTTGGGTTTGTCTCTCGTTGCCGGAAGCACAGCTTTTCAACGATAAGCTATCACTTTGTTCGCTTCTGAGCTTCGACTTCAAGCCATAACGTTAACCTTGAGGAAAGGTCTTCCATTTAATGACACAGCAGAACGCTTTTAACCGCATCACGCTCATCGTGCTCGACAGCCTCGGCATGGGCGAGATGCCGGACGCGGCGGATTGGGGCGATGCGGGTTCGGATACGCTGGGCCATATTCTTGAGACGCGCGAAGTGCGGCTGCCAAATTTGCAGTCGTACGGACTCGGCAACACGCGCCCGCTGCGCGGCGTCCCGCCCATTGAGCACCCGCGCGGCGCTTACGGACGCTGCGCCCTGCGCTCGAACGGCAAAGACACCACGACCGGCCACTGGGAGATGGCCGGAATTATTTTGGAGCACGCCTTCCCGACCTACCCGCACGGCTTTCCCCCGCGCGTCATCACGCGCTTTATAGAGGAGGCCAACGTGCCCGGCATCCTCGGCAATGTTCCGGCTTCCGGCACGGAAATCATCAAAGAACTCGGCGCGGAGCACGTCCGCACGGGCAAGCCCATCGTCTATACGTCAGCCGATTCCGTCTTCCAAATCGCGGCGCACGAAGAGGTCATTCCCGTCGAACGCCTGTACGAAATCTGCGAGGCCGCCCGCCGGATTCTCAAAGGCGAGGACGAAGTCGGGCGCGTCATCGCGCGCCCCTTCGAGGGTGAAGCGGGCGCTTTCCGCCGCACAGAGAATCGCCACGACTACGCCGTTCCGCCGCCACGCGAGAATCTGCTCGTCGCGCTTTCCGATGCCGGGCTTGATGTCGTCTGCATCGGCAAGGTCGCCTCCATCTACGATTCTTCGGGCGTCACACAGGACTTGAAGGCGAAAAACAACAACCAGTCAATTGACCAGACCATCAATGCGCTCAAAGACGACACGCGCGGCCTCATCTTCTCAAACCTCGTGGACTTCGACATGCTCTACGGTCATCGCCGCGACCCCGAAGGCTACGCACGCGCGCTCGAACATTTCGATTCTCGCCTGCCCGAAATAGAGGCGGCGATGAAAGAAGGCGATGTCTTCATCATCACCGCCGACCACGGCAACGACCCGACCTTCCCCGGCACAGACCACACGCGCGAGTATGCGCCGCTGATAGTTTACGGCGAGCGCGCTCGCCCTGGCGTTGACTTGCGGATTCGCTCCTCACTCTCCGACATCGGCCAAACCATCGCTGAAAACTTCGGCCTTAAACTGACTGCCGGAGAAAGTTTCCTCTCGGAGATAGCTTGACGTTCAACTTAGCTCTTGATGGGAGATTAAGATGAGCACTTTACCCGCACGTCTGAAATTGAGAGCGCTGTTCATGCTGCTTTTGGTGAGCGTCTTCGGCAGCGCGAGTGTTTTCAGCGCACAGTCTTCCACCACGCCGCCAGCGAGAATTACGGCGATTAAAGCCTCCACCGTTAGTGCGCAGGAAGGCTCGCTATCGGTGTCGGATAATATCTTCGACAGGCA
Organism: uncultured Blastocatellaceae bacterium; assembly: GCA_964516695.1. Taxonomy (GTDB): domain Bacteria; phylum Acidobacteriota; class Blastocatellia; order Pyrinomonadales; family Pyrinomonadaceae; genus DASVTR01. The sequence goes on along the minus strand of CAZEZJ010000026.1, from coordinate 14,500 downwards.
GCAGGGAAGCGCGCCGCCGTTTGCCGGTTCGGGAGCGGCTAACTACCCGACGCGGTACCTGATGGTGATGGTCGAAGTGACAAACAATGACGGGCGCAAAGTCGAGTTGACGGCCACGGAGGGACGCCGCGTGGTATGGCGAAAAATCAGCACGGCTCACATGGAGCCGTCAGATTACGAAAAAACTTACGCGATTTTTTTCATCGAAGGCGACCGCTGCGAACTCGTCAGGCTCAGAGCCAGACTCGTCGGGCCGGGCAAGCCTTCAACGATGACGAAGGCCATCGAGTTTGGCTGCGGCGAATAAGTTAGCGCTGCCTCTGAAAAGGGATGTCGCTGTTATAGACTGCGGTAAATGAGTTCAATCCACTGTGGCGTTTTGATGAAGCCGGTGCCCCAATCATTCCATTCGGCGGGAAGTCCTTGCGCTTTGATTTGCTCTAGCGTCTTGCCCGCCTGTTTCTGTCGTCTAACGATGTCGGTCGTCTCGACGAGCATCCGGTGATAGAGCTTGAGGTCGTCAACGGTGGCGAGCGGGCCGTGGCCGGGAATTAGTTTGACGCCCGCGGGCAGGTCTTTCATTATCTCCGCGACGTTTTTGGTGAGGCCGACGACGTTGCCGCCGTTTTCCAAGTCAACGAAGGGAAATCTGCCGGCGAAGAAATGGTCGCCCATGTGGACGACGTTTGCGCCCGTAAAGTAGATAACGCTGTCGCCGTCCGTGTGGCCGTGCGGGAAATGAACGACGCGAATCTCCTCGTTGTTGAAGTGTAGAGAGACGGACTGGCCGTAGGTGACGACGGGCAGCGCCTCCTTAGGCGAGGCGGGAACCGGCTGGCCGAAAATCTTCTGCTCGCTTGAGAGCCTGCGCCTCACGTTGTGATGAGCAACGATGGTCGCCTCCGTCCCAAACTTGGCGTTGCCGCCCGTGTGGTCGCCGTGCCAGTGTGTGTTGACGACAAACTTGAGCGGGCCTGTGCCGAGCGTTTTTAAGACCGCGCGTATTTTTTCTGCCAGCGGCGCAAACTGGTCGTCAACAATCATTATCCCGTCTGGGCCAACCGATGCGCCGATGTTGCCGCCCGCGCCCGTCAGCATGTAAACATTGCCGCTCAATTTGGTCGCTTTAACTTCGGCCCGCGAGACATCCTGATTTGTGGCTACGACCCACACGCTCATGCCCAGACACAATGCCAGCGCTCCATACACAGTCAAAACTCTTTTCATTTATAGCCTCCAGATTGAAATGATGAAGTAGGAACGATGAACGAGGAATGAAAAACAAGCTGCTTTCTGGTTCATCATTCACTGTTGCGCGTTCATCGTTTCTACTTCATCGTTTGGTTTATGCATCGGGGTCTTTGAGAATTGCGATGTACGGCAGGTTGCGATAGCGCTCTGCGAAATCCAGCCCGTAGCCGACGACGAAGGCATCTGGGATGGTGAAGCCCAGATAGTCGATTTTGACTGTGGCTTCCTTCCGTCGCCTGTCGGGCTTGTCGAGCAGGGCGACGAGCTTGACGCTCTTCGCGCCGCGTGATTTCAGGTTTGCCAAGAGGTAGGAGAGCGTCAGGCCAGTGTCAACGATGTCTTCGACGACGAGGATGTCGCGCCCTTCAATCGCCACGTCCAAGTCTTTAATAATGCGCACCTCGCCTGACGTGCGCGTCGAAGAACCGTAGCTGGAGATTGCCATAAACTCGATGCCGAGCCGCGCATCAATGGCGCGCAGCAGGTCGCTGATGAAAATGCAAGCGCCTTTAAGAACGCCGACGAGCAGCGGATTGCTGCCGCTATAATCGTGGGCAATCTCCGCGCCGAGTTGCGCGATGCGCGTTTGAATCTGCTCGGCGGAGAGCATCGGTTCGAGATTCGGATTGCTGAATTCAGAGTTTAACTGAGCGGAAGAAGTAGCCAAGATTGCCTCCCGTAAGATGAAATTGATTCATTGATTCATGTCATCATTGATTCATTTTTTCAATCAGCCAATGAATCAATGACCAAATGAATCAATGATTAAATAACTAAATACTTTCGCTGGCGATTGCGCGTCTGCCATGTGGTGCGACATACTATTGGAGCAACTCCCCGCAGGTCAATAGAATTGGTCAGTTGTCCGGTGCCAGTTAAACTTGAAGGTCAACTACGTGCCTGCGAGCAAACGGCCACAGGCGTTGAACGACCGCCAATCATAAGGAAGAGTAAAGTGAGAAACACATTGCTGTCTGTTCTTGGAGCGCTGTTGCTGTTGTTTGGTGGCGCGCAGCCTGAGACGCGAGTTGCCAGCGCGCAGCAGAACGGGACGGCTGCGCCCCCTGCGGCTGCGCCCGCGCCGCTCGATATTAACGTCAAAGCCAGCGAGCGGGCGATTGATGAGACCGTCGAATCAGACCCCGCGGTCGAGGCTGTGATTGCGCCCTATAGCGTGAAGGTGCGCGAGATGGATAAACCGATTGGCAAGCTCGCCGCTGATTTGAAGCGGGGCGGAATGGGCGGCGGCTCGCTCGGCAATTTCGTCGCCGATGCGCTGCGTGTGCGAGCGGAGGCCAAGCTCGGCAAGCCCGTGCTGCTCGCAGTGATGAACAGCAGCGGTCTCAGGAAGAGTAAGATTCCGGCGGGCGACATCAGCACGAGCGACATCTTCGCGTTGCTGCCGTTTGAAAACGCTCTCGTCACGCTGGAGTTGACGGGCGAGCAGTTAAAGCGCTTTCTGGATGTGACGGTCGCGCGGCGCAACGCGCAGTCGGGCGCGCGCATCGTCTATCGCAACAACCCCGAGAAGAAGCAAAACGAAATTGTCTCGGTCAAACTCGGCGGCACAAACCAAGAACGCGAGATTGACCCTCAAGCGACCTACACCATCGTGACGATTGATTATCTAGTCAAGCGCGGCGGCGATTACGCTGTCTTGCAGGAAGGCAAAAACGTGCGCGAGCTTGGCCTGACGATGCGCGATGCCGTGCTCGATTACGTTAAGGCCGAGGCCGCCGCTGGCCGCAGCCTACAAGCCAACCTCGACGGGCGCTTCAAATATGACCGCGCCACACCAGCGAAGACGGAGGACGACGAACAGCCATGAACATTAAGAGCCTGAAGTCTAAAGTCCAAAGTCAAAAACTCTCGCGCCGTGAGTTTCTAGGTGCGACGCTGGCCGGCGGCGCAGCGTTGGCTTTCTCGCAGAGCGCTTTCTCGTCTCTCGCCGCAGCGCTGCAACCCGCGCCCAGCTTCTACGCTCCGCTGCTTGAGCCGAAAGACGGCGAAACGCTCATCACTTTCCTGCACACCAACGACCAGCATTCGCAGATTGACCCGCTGCCAGCCAACGATACTTACGCGGGCAAAGGCGGCGTCGCGCGGCGTGCGACCCTTGTGAAGCGGATTCGTAAAGAAAGTCCGAACACGCTGCTCGTTGACGCGGGCGATACCTTTCAAGGCACGCCCTACTTCAATCTCTACCGTGGCGAAGTCGAATACAAAGCGATGTCGGCCATCGGCTACGACGTGGTGACGCTCGGCAACCACGATTTCGACAACGGCGTTGAAGCGTTGGCCGCCGCGATGAAGTTTGCGACCTTCGATTTCGTCTCCGCCAACTACGACGTGCGCGGTACGGCCATCGAAAAGCGCGTCAAGCCCTACGTCGTCCGCGTGATGAATGGCGTGCGCGTCGGCATCTTCGGCCTCGGCATCAAGCTCGAAGGCTTGAATCCGCCGGAGAGTTTTCAGGGCATCAAGTATTACGACCCGGTCAAGATTGCGCGCGGTGCCGTGCGCGCGCTGCGCGAGGTGGAGCGCTGCGCGATGGTCGTCTGTTTGTCGCACTTGGGCTATTACCCGAGACCCAAGGGCGACGAGATTGGCGATTCGCAGGTGGTCCAACAGGTGGACGGCATAGATTTCATCGCCAGCGGCCACACGCACACGTTTATGAAACAACCCGTGCTCGCACGCCAGCCTTCGGGCCGCGATACAGTGATTTTCCAAGTCGGCAAGAGCGGCATCTATCTTGGCCGCGTGGATTTCACCGTCAAGGCCAATAAGGTCACAGCCAGCGCCGGAAGATTGCTCGATTTACGCAACGCTTAAAGACAAAACCGTAGGGGCAAGAATCAGCCTTGCCCGACAATTATCCGAACCATCTATGGCTCAAGACGACTCAACTCGTGACCGCGTGCGCGCTCTCGTGCGCGACGTGCTCAATAACGCGCTGCCCGCCGAAGACGAACAAGCGACAAGCACAGCCGCGCCCGCCGCGACGACTCAGCCGGAGCGCGCCGCAACACCGCCCGCTCCGTCGCAGATGCCGAGCCGGTTCATTAACGTCGCGCCGCAGTCGTCTTCCGGCACAGCGCAGGCTGAAGCAACGGCCTTCACGCGCGACGAATCCTCCAAGACAGTGATTACGGAAACAGACGTGCACGACCTGGCGGAAGGCGCACGCCTGCGCATCGCAGAGGGCGCGCGACTGACGCCGCTCGCCGCAGACATCGTGCGCGAACGGCGCATCGAACTCGTCAGGCGTGTTCCGCGTCGCGGCTCACGCGAGACGAAGATGGTCGCCGTCGGCTCAGACCACGGCGGCTACAAGATGAAGGAAGAACTCAAAAGCTTTCTCACCGAACTCGGCCATCGCGTCCATGACCACGGCACAAACTCCGTGGATGCGGTTGACTATCCTGACTTCGCCCACGCGGTCGCACGCGCCGTCTCCGAACATCAGGCCGATGTCGGTATTATCATCGACGGCGCTGGCGTCGGCTCCGCGATGACCGCCAACAAAGTGCCTGGCGTGCGCGCCGCCGCCTGCTACACAGTCGCCGTAGCCCTTAACTCACGCGAGCACAACGACGCCAACGTCCTCACGCTCGGAAGCTCCACCATCACGAGCGCCGAGATGCGCGAGATTGTCAAAGCTTGGCTTGGAGCGGAAATCAAGGAAGACCGCCATCGCAAGCGCGTTGCGAAGATTGAGGCTATTGAACGACAATACAATTACCGATGATTTTCGTTGGCTGGGATTTGGGCTGAGACGAATGGGTAAGTTTGAAAAAGTTATTCAGCGGGTTCTCAGTGGGAAATCAGACGCAAACATTCCGTTCGATGATTTATGCCTGCTGTTAAAGCAACTTGGCTTCGAGGAGCGCATTCACGGAAGTCATCATAGTTTTAGAAAAGATGGGGTGCGAGCGATACTTACACTTCAGCCCTAAGGAAACAAAGCTAAACCTTATCAAGTGCGCCAAGCGCGTGAAATTATTTTAGAATATAATCTCGGGGACAAGCGCTAATGAATAAATACGGCATCATCATTTATTGGAGCGAAGAGGACCAGGTATTTATTGCCGGAGTTCCTGAGTTGGCGGGCTGTATGACACATGGTGATACTCAGGCCAAAGCCTTAGCTAATGCTAAAGAAGCGATTAAGGCATGGATTGATACTGCTAATGAATTTGGCGATACTATCCCTCAACCAAAGGGAGAAGATTTCCTCAATAAAGCAAAGCGAGCTAGGAAAGCAAGTAAATCGTCCGGCAAAAAAAGACACGTGGCAAAGAGTAAGCCTGCATCCGAAAGGAAATGAGAGTTAAAGAGAGATGGCATATTCAAACAACGGCGATCTCGAACACTTAGTTGAGCAGATAACGGATGTCATCGTCGCGCGCTTAAATGGTGACGCGGACGGGCAGGCGCAGATGTGCGGTTGCACGAACGAGTGTTTCAATCGCTGCCCGGAGCGGATGCACAGGATTGTGGACGCGGGCGCGGCGCGCATCGGCCTTGTCCTGGGACAGACGGCATCGGCGCGCGATTGGGCGAGCCTGATTGACCACACGCTGTTGAAGCCGGAGGCGACAGAGGATGACATCAAGCGCTTGTGTGAAGAGGCGGCGCGTTTTCGTTTCGCTTCCGTATGCGTGAACCCGACGTGGGTGCGCGCCTCGGCGTGCCATCTCAACGGCACGAGCGTTCCCGTTTGCACGGTGATAGGCTTTCCGCTCGGTGCTACCCTACCGGATGTCAAAGCGTATGAGACGCGGCGCGCAATCTTCGACGGGGCGCGCGAGGTGGACATGGTGATTAACGTCGGCGCGCTCAAGAGCGGAGACGATTGCGCCGTCGAGCACGACATACGCTCGGTGGTCGAGGTCGCGCACGAGTTTAACGTGACCTGCAAGGTGATTATCGAGACGGCGCTATTGACGGACGACGAGAAGGTGCGCGCGTGTCTGGCGGCGAAGCGCGCGGGCGCTGACTTTGTAAAGACTTCGACGGGGTTTGCCAAAGGCGGCGCGACCGTCGCAGACATAGCGTTGATGCGGCAGACGGTCGGAGCGGAGTTGGGCGTCAAGGCTTCGGGCGGTGTGAAAGGCTTGGAAGATGCGCGGGCGATGGTCGAAGCGGGCGCGACGCGCATCGGCGCGAGCGTCGGCGTCAAGATAGCGCAGGAAGCTTCGGGCGCTCGCCCGAGCGTCTCATCAGCCGCCGCTTACTGAACTGGGATGTGAACCGCAGAGGGAAGAAAAAGTTAGAAGTAAAAATAGAATCAGGAAGCAGTGATGACATGCGCAGTCGTCCTGCTTCCTTTTCTTTTTCCTCTACGGTTAATTGTTTTTGGAAGCTAATTCAGGCGTAGTCAGTTTAGGCTTCGCTCGTGTCGCAGAGGATGGCGGCGGCGAGAAGGGGGATGGTCAGTTCGTGGTGGCCTGTGATGGCGTAGCCGCGTCCGGCACCGCCTGCGACGGGGCGGCGGACGACGTTGGTGAGCGGGCGATAGGATTGGATAAAGTCGAAGTTGGCGGTTGTGAAATCCTGTAAGGGGTGGCCGAGGTTACGCACGAGGGTGACGGCCTTCAAGAAAATTTCGGGGAGCACGACGGCCGAGCCGATGTTGAGATAGCAGCCGCCGCCGTCTAGACGACGGACGAGTTCGGCAAGCAGGCGAAAGTCTGTGTGCGTCGTCGCGCCGAGCGCAGCGCCGTCGGCGTTTGGATGAAAATGGGCTATGTCTGCGCCTATCTGAACGTGGGCCGTGAAGGGGAGGCGCGCGTTGTAGGCGGCGCAGAGCAGGGAATAATCGCCGTGCGCGGGCGCGAGCGCCACAAGCGCGCGGCCCATCGCTTCGCCTAAGCCAATCTCATCGCGTGCGCCCGCACGCGCCGCGTCGTTTAAGAGTTTTCCGGTTTCTTCAGCCGCGCCGAACGCGCCCGCGCCGAGCGTGGCGTCAACGTCTTCGGACGTTGAGCCGACGAGCGCAATCTCCGCATCGTGGACGAGCACGGAGCCGTTGGCCGCAATCGCAGTGACGAACCCGCGCCGCATCAAGTCTATGATGACGGGAGCGAGGCCGGTCTTGATGACGTGGCCGCCGATGCCCCAGATGATTGGTTTCTGTCGGTGGCGCGCGCGCCTGATGCGGGCGGCGATTTCACGCAAGCTCTCGACGGCCAGAATGTTCGGCAGCGTCTTGAGAAATTCCGCGAGGGATGAATCTGCTTCGACCGCGCGTGCGAAATCTTTGACGGTGACTTTGCTGGGGCGTTCCTGAAGCGAGTAGGTGTTGACTGCCGCGAGGTCGAGCGGGCGCAAGCTCTCATCGTAGATGGACACTGAATTAGCCCTGCTCCTTTCCGCTGTTCGTTGCAGGGAAGAGTTTGCGTTCGACTAACTCGCAGAGGATGTGGCCGATGAGATTGTGTGTCTCTTGAATGCGCTGCGTGTCGTTGCTCTGCACAATCAGCGAAAGGTCGCAGAGCGGCGCAACGCGACCGCCATCCCGGCCGAGCAGGCCGATGGTTTTCATCTCTTGCGCGCGCGCCTGTTCTATCGCGGCGATGATGTTCGGAGAATTGCCGGAAGTCGTAATCGCGAGGCAGAGGTCGCCGCGCGTGCCGAAGGCTTCGACCTGGCGTGCGAAGATGTTATCAAACCCCGTATCGTTGGCGATGCAGGTCAGCACGCCGCCGTCCGTCGAGAGAGCGAGCGCTGGCAGAGCACGACGGTTTTGGTGAAGAAAGCGGTTGATGAATTCGCCCGCGATGTGTTGCGCGTCGCAGCTTGAGCCGCCGTTGCCGAGGATGAGCAGCTTGCCGCCCGCGTTGAAGGCGTCGGCAATCATCCCGGCAGCGCGCTCAACTTCAACCGCATGTTCGGCAAAATAACGCCGCTTCACATCGAGGCTCGCCGCGACGATTGCTGAAATAAGGTCGTTCATTAGAAAGCAAGGATAAAGGATAAGAGATAAATGCGGAAGGCGGGAGGATTCGAGTCAAGAAGAGTTTCGCTGTCATCCTTCCGCCTTCCGGCTTCATCCTTGCTGTTCTCAAGCCGCGAAGAGTTTTTTGAGACTGCGAGACCAGTTCGGTTTGACGACATCACCGAACATTTCAATCTCCTTCTCGCGCCGGATAGCGCAGGCTTTGCGCAATGCGGCCTCTTCGCCGTATTCGTCAATTGAGACCCAAGTTCTGCACAAGCGTCCGGGTTCGGGATTCCACGTCACTTCGTAAACATTGCTGACGACGCGGTCTCCCTTGTCGGTCTTAATGACTTTTGTTTTTCGCCGGACGCCCATAATGCCCGTCCGGTTGCGTGAATTATGCGCGATAACCAGCCGCTCCGTGCGGGGCTTGCCCCATTCGACTTCCACTTGATTGCGGTAAGCTATCGCTTCCTTCAGGGCTTTATCTTTCCCCCCGTGAACGTGGTCGCTAAAAAACTTCGACCGCTGTTTGCCATTGAATGTAACGCGCACGTACCAGCCAACAGTCTTTCTCTCTGGCTGCTCGATGCGGCTGATTCCTTTGTGACCGCTTTTTGCCATAATCCTTTCTCATCTCTCCTTGCAATAGTGTCTGGGCACAACTATCAGGCATAAAGCTGCTTCGTTTGTGAGTAACGCCGCACTTTGGAACTTGCCTTTGTCAGTGGGATGACGCCGGGGAGTATAACACCTCTTTACGATTTTGTGTGCAACGGAGTTGCTAGGAAACGTTGCAAAATATCT
>CAZEZJ010000026.1:0-5486 GCA_964516695.1 uncultured Blastocatellaceae bacterium | reverse complement strand
AGGTGTTAGGCGAGTTTCTTCGAGCGTTCGCGGCGCGGCGTGCCGTTGCCGTTGCGCGGCGCAGCGTGTCCATTCAAGAGCGGGCGCAAAGCCTGGCCCGTGTGCGAGCGGCGAGCGCGTGCGACCTCTTCCGGCGTTCCGGCGGCGACGAGCCGGCCACCCCCTGAGCCGCCCTCAGGGCCAAGGTCAATAAGATAATCGGCGCTCTTGATAACGTCCAGATTATGCTCGATGACGAGCACGGTGTTGCCAAGGGAGACGAGGCGTTGCAGCACGTCTAAGAGCTTGTGCACGTCCGCGAAGTGGAGGCCGGTGGTCGGCTCGTCTAGGATATAGATGGTGCGCCCCGTGGCGCGCTTCGATAGTTCTTTGGCGAGCTTGATGCGTTGCGCTTCGCCGCCGGAGAGCGTGGTCGCTGATTGACCGAGCTTGATGTAGCCCAAGCCGACATCGAGCAGCGTTTGTAGTTTCTGCTTAATCTGCGGGATGTTTTCCAAGAGCGGCAAGGCTTCCTCGACCGTCGTGTCCAGCAGTTCCGCGATTGATTTACCTTTATACTTGACCGACATCGTTTCGCGGTTATACCGCGCGCCGCGACAAACGTCGCAGAGCACGTAAACGTCCGGCAGGAAATTCATCTCGATGCGCTTCATGCCGTCGCCCTCGCAGGCCTCGCAGCGTCCGCCCTTCACATTAAAAGAGAAGCGGCCGGGCTTATAGCCGCGCTCGCGGGATTCGGGCAGCATCGCGTACAGCTCGCGAATCGGTGTGAAGAGGCCCGTATAGGTCGCGGGGTTGGAACGCGGCGTGCGCCCGATGGGCGACTGGTCAATCTCTATCACCTTATCAACGTGTTCGAGACCTTCTATGGAGGTATAAGCGCCCGGCTCGGTTAAAGAGCCATAGAGGTGACGCGCCAATGCGCGATAGAGAATGTCATCCACAAGCGTTGACTTGCCTGAGCCTGACACGCCCGTCACGACCGTTAACAGGCCGAGCGGGAAGCTGACATCAATCTCCTTCAGATTGTGCTCGCTCGCGCCGAAAATTTTAATCGCTTTGCCGTTTGGCTGGCGGCGCTCTCGCGGCACGGCGATTTCGCGTGCGCCGCAGATATAAAGACCCGTTATCGAATTGGGATTGCAGGCCACGTCCTCGGGCGTTCCAGCCGCCACCATGAGGCCGCCGTGCGCGCCAGCGCCCGGCCCCAGGTCAACGACGTAATCCGCACGGCGAATAGTCTCTTCATCATGTTCGACGACGAGCACAGTGTTGCCCAAGTCGCGCAGCGCGCAGAGGGTTTCCAGTAGGCGCTGGTTATCGCGCGGGTGCAGGCCGATTGATGGTTCATCGAGCACGTAGAGAACGCCGCGCAGTTGCGAGCCGATTTGTGTGGCGAGGCGGATGCGTTGGCCCTCGCCGCCGGAGAGCGTGGCCGAGGGGCGGTCGAGCGTGATGTAGCCGAGGCCGACGGTTTCCAGAAAACGCAGGCGCGATTTGATTTCGCGCAGGACGAGTCCGGCGATTTGTTCCTCGCGGTCGGTCAAACGGATGCGGTCGAAGGCGGCGATGGAGTCGTCAATCGGCAGCGCCGTATAGTCTGCGATGCCTCGGTCGCCGATGCGTACCGACAGCGATTCGGGTTGCAGGCGGCGGCCCTTGCAATCTGGACACACGACGGGCGAGACCAGTTCTTCGATGGCGAGCCTGACCTTTTCCGACGGCGCTTCGTTCAAACGCTCGCGTAAGTGTCGGACAGCGCCGCGCCAATCGCTTTGATACGTGTAAGCGCCCTGCTTGAAAGTTAAAGGCACATTGATGCCATGAAAGAAGGCTTCGCGCACTTCTTTAGGCAACTCCGCGAAGGGCGCACTCGCGTTCGCGTTGAAGTGACGGACGACGGCCAGCAGGGCGCTGCGCAGGTAGGCCGAACCCTGCTTGTCGGCCGGCCCCATGAAGGCCAGCTTGTCGGATGCTTCGGTGGCATCCGTGATAATCTTCGCGGGGTCAACTTCGAGAATTGTGCCGAGGCCATGACAGCGCTTGCAAGCGCCGTAGGCGGAGTTGAAAGAAAACGAGCGCGGCTCAAGCGGCGGGACGTTGATGCCGCAGTTCACGCAAGCCATTCTTTCGGAGTAGAGCTTTTCCTCGCCGTCAACGACCGAGACGAGCACAGCCCCGTTCGTCAACTTCAAAGCCGTGCGGATTGACTCGCCAAGCCGTTCGTTGATGCCGGGCTTGATTAACAGGCGGTCAACGACGGCTTCAATCGTGTGGTTGCGTCGCTTGTCGAGCTTGATTTCTTCATCGAGCGACAGCAGCTCGTTATCAACTCGTGCGCGCAGGAAGCCGTCTTTCGCCAGCTTCTCAAGCTCTTTCTTAAATTCGCCTTTGCGCCCGCGCACAACGGGCGCGAGAATCATCACGCGCTCGCCTTCGGGCAAGCTCAGCACGCTCTGCACAATCTGCTCGACCGATTGGCGCGTAATCGGAACATTGCAGACATGGCAATGCGGCTGCCCGATGGAGGAGAAAAGAAGGCGCAAGTAATCGTAAATCTCCGTGACGGTGCCGACCGTGGAGCGCGGGCTGCGCGAAGTCGTCTTCTGCTCGATGGAGATGGCGGGCGAGAGGCCATCAACCGAATCCACGTCAGGCTTTTCCAGTTGGTCTAGGAACTGGCGCGCGTAGGCCGAGAGCGATTCGACGTAGCGACGCTGCCCTTCGGCATAAATCGTATCGAAGGCCAGCGAGGATTTGCCCGAACCCGAAAGACCGGTGATGACGGTCAAACGGTCGCGCGGTATCTCGACGTTGATGTCTTTTAAGTTATGCTGGCGCGCCCCGCGCACCGTAATGCGATCAATAGCCATAGTGCTTGAAAACTAAAGCGCGCCCCCTATAGATGAAAATTCGCAGCGGCGCAGAACCACTGATTGTAGCCGAGCCTGCGATGTCGAGCAAGCGAAGGTAAGAATTGATTCATGTCATCATTTTTCCATTGATTCACTGACTACATGAGGCAACGAATTAAGCCTTGTTTTCTTGACACTCTTTGCGAGCGAGACCTACACTCGCTGTTAAATTGGACGCCAAGACATCTGCCGCTGTAGGGGCGGAAATTAAATTGGAGAGCGCGTGAATCTCCCAAACACACTGACATTGTCCCGTATCTTCATCGTGCCGCTGCTGGTCGTGGTGTTGCTCACGCCGTTTTCCGAACACTGGTTCGGAGTTCCGCGCCACATTCTCGGCGTGGCAATCTTTCTCGCCGCCGCACTCACGGATTATCTGGACGGACAGATAGCGCGCCGTCGCAATCAAGTCTCGCGTCTAGGGAAACTGTTAGACCCGATTGCCGATAAGCTGCTGATTTCGGCGGCGCTGATTTCGCTGGTCGAAAATCAACTGGCTCCGGCGTGGGCCGTCGTCATCATCATCGGTCGCGAGTTTGCGGTGACGGGCCTGCGCTCGATTGCGGCAGAAGAGCGAATCATTATTGATGCTTCGCGGATGGGAAAGTTTAAGATGCTGTCGCAGGTGGTGGCGGTCGCGCTGCTGATTGTGTCCAGCGTTTCGGGCAAGCCTCCGGTCGCAAACTTCGGGCGGCCCTTTCCGGCCATAGAGTTTTGGTCTGTGCCGGAACTACGCGTCGCCGCGCGGCACCTCTTCAACGGCGCGCTCAGCGGGCAGGATTGGCAAGTGCTGCTTTACACGGCGGGCCGTGCAATGCTCTGGGTCGTTGTGGTCTCAGCGGTCTTTTCGATGTACGGATACTTTCGCGCTTTCTATCAATCGGTCGTCGAACGCGGCGCGGTCGGGCGAGAAGGCAAGCTGAAGCATGTGGCGGCGGTTAAAGCCGCCACCCGCTCGCCGCAATAAGACTCTAGCCTGGCGCGGGCAACTAAGAGGCGCTCAACAGCCTAATGAAAACCAAAAGCCGGTCGTGACTTGCGATTAAGAAAAAGGTCGCAAGTCCCGACCGGCTTTTATTTGGAATAACAGCTTCCGCGTTCTTGCCGATGAGGCACAGAGCGCGATGGCTTATTGAAGCTCGACGTAGTCGCCCGTGTGAACTTCTTGTGCGACGCGCGTGATGATGGCCGTGGCGGTGCGAGTCTGAACGCTCAGGATGACGAGTTCACCGACGACCTTGCGCGGGACGCGCGGGCGGCGACGCTTAATCTCGTGGGTGGTGACAGACTCTTCGCGAATGTAGAGGCCCGGCGTATTGGTAAATTCCTTCGTCCGCTGCGATTGGTTGGAATATCTGCCGCCTTCGAATTTGTCGCTCCCGTAGCCGTCTCTCGTTGCGGGAGCGATTTCTTCGTTTTTGAAGTCCGTGATGTTGCCCGTGCCTGCCGGGCGATAAATCGTCAGATAATCGCCCGCCTTCATGTTGTCTTCCGCGCCGAGGTCAATAAAGACAATCTGGTTGCGGGAAATCATCTCGCGCGAATCGCGGGCCAAGACGATGCGCCCTCTCTGCTTGCCGCTCGGGTCGGCAAAGCGGTCGAGCGCCACTTCCGTCCGCTCGGATGGAGAGAGCCGCTGCGGAGAAGGTTGAATGAGGTCGCCGTTGAGCATCGTCTCGCAGGAGACTTCGACGACGGCGACCGAGACGCGCTCTTTGACTTCAACGACGCGCAGTTGGCCCAACTCGCGGACGTAGACGCCGAGGTAGCCTTTCTTTCTAGTGAACTTGCTGCTCAGTTTTCCGCGCGGGCGCACGACCGAGAAGGTTTGCCCGACGCGCACGTTCTGCTGTGAGCCGACGTTGATGAAAACGTAGTCGCCTTCGGCGTAGACGCGCTGCTCCTGCTCCTGCTCGCCGCCGACAATCTGCATGGCGGGCGTCGGGAACGGCACATACTGTATGAAGCCCGCGCAGTAGAGGTCTGTGCGACCGGCGACGCGGGCCGGGCCTGCGTCCTCCGGCAGGATAACGGTCGGTCTGGGCGGCTGTGGTTTCACGCCCGGCGACGGAGCAGGGGTTTGCGCGCTGACGGCGCTCGTGAAGCCGCACGCCACAACGAACAGCGCGCTCATCAGGCTACGATAGACAATCTTTCTAGTCCGCACGATAATTCTCCTTAAATTATTCAGGGAAATGCGTTGGCGTTGCCGTTGAAGCTCCGAACAAAAAAGAAGCGGGGCTTGAAGCAAAACGCGCTTGGGTGAGTCTCGGAAGAACAAGCCGGCGCAGGCTTAAAATGCGCCTGTCGCCATTCTCAGGCGCTTCTATCCTACTGCTTGGCCGTGTGGCTGGTCAATACAATTCTTTGGCAATTGTTGAACACGAGGGGCGAGTTGTGGTCGAAAATGGCAGAAGTCGGTCTGCGGCTTGCGTTTTCAAAGAGCTATTGATAGTATTCGAGTTTTGCCGGATGACGCTTCGGGTTGTCTGTAATGGGCCGGCGTAGCTCAGTTGGTAGAGCATCTGATTTGTAATCAGAGGGTCGGGGGTTCAAGTCCCTTCGCCGGCT
>CAZEZJ010000025.1:0-24621 GCA_964516695.1 uncultured Blastocatellaceae bacterium | reverse complement strand
CGGTATTTGCTATCGAGTGCGCGGCCGATGAGCGGGTCAGGGTCCGGCTCTAAGGTATCGGCCAGCGCCAGCGGCACCTCGTCCGAGGCGCGGAGCGAGTCGGACGAGGTGCCGCAATTGTCACAGAACCGCGCGCCCTTTCTGATTGATTGCTGGCATTGCGGACAATTCATAAAGTCGTGCGTCTTTCTGACCTCACGTTTCTGGCGCGGTCAGATGGAATCGTGCGGTTAAGAGTTTTCCGCCGATGCGCGAAAAAAGTATTCCATGAGGTGTATCAGCCAAGTCGTGGCATTTTATCGAAGATGAATGCGCCTGCGCCAGAGAATTATCGACTTGCTGGAAGCAAAACTCTTGAGCATGTTGCTCTATCGAAAAGCTCTGAAAGAGCGTGAAATGTAGCGGCTCAAGGAGCTGTGTCATGAATGCTCGCATGAACCAACTGCAAGCCTTCGCGCGACTGGTGCTGACAGTCTTCAAGTGAGTGATGCCCGCTCACAGCCACAAGTTGGCAGTTAGTCCGAACTTATATCAAATAATGGCAATGAGTTTGGATGGAACAAAGGGCGCGTATGGGCATTGATGTAATTATGATACGTACTCATCAACTATTTTTCTGAATGTGAAGGTCAGAATGCGATTTCGTCTTCAGTTCGCTTCGATAAATAATTTATCGTTTCAGAATCTCAATCGAATTTTCTGACTTGGTAAAGTATCTCTATTATTCAGATTTCTGTGATAATTCAGAGGAGGGACGTCGTAAGGTGTTCGATTCTTAAGTGCCCGTTATGAGAAATTATTGAGTCCCGTGCTGATTTAGAACGGCGTAGAAGCCATCTGAATGGACGAACCTACCCGCGCCTTTATTTTAATTCCCGGAGCAGAACTGTCCAAGTTTGCGGTAGAATTCTTTTTCCTCATCAATCATTGGCCAGTGAAATGCGTCCTTAAACCCCCAAGCTACTAATCCTGAATCCTCTATTAATTTCTTTGTCTGCTCGGACAGCTTACCTCCCCAGCAATATACTTTCGGAATTCTGAGTTGTTGAAATATAAACCCGGTCTTCGATGCGGATGTCTCCTGTTGCAGTGAATTTTGCTTGCAAACCTCATAAGCATTTAACCTGAATGCTTCGGGTCTGCAAAACCAAAGCGAAGCGTAGTAACGCAAACAAGAAACGCTAACCTTTCCCCATTCTTCTAACACTAACTTGTTCATAAAGTCTTCCCTAAACCATGTTGCAAATTCGCCTTTTTCATCTGCCTTTGTGGCTTGAGAAGAAATAAAAACGTCATCTGGAGTTAAGTTACCCTCTATATTTATCAATCCTCTTACTCTATTTTTTTTCTCTTCTGCAAAATGTGTAGCGATATCCCCACCCATAGAATGCCCCACTAAATAGAAGTCAGAAATACCAAATTCGTCAACGAGTCTGTTGAGGCAATCTATGTGTAACCTAAACGAGTAGTTTCCATCTTGAGCATCTGAGCTGCAACCGTGCCCCAAGAGGTCTGGAGTTAACACATTAACGTTTTTTAGTCTGGACGACTTGAATGCCTCTCGGAACGAAAGGCTTGTTTCTCCAAGCCCGTGAACACACACAACCGTTGGCCGGGATCGCAAGATAGGGGTGTGTCGAACAAACAGCCGGGCACCATCTAACTGTAATAATGATACCTCCATAAATATCTGCTAATGTGAAGCTGCCTATTTAGCGCCTCCCTTTATAGATTTTAGAATGTCCGTTAAATTACTACGATCCAACTCATTTGCCTCATTCCAAAGCTTCTCATAATAAGCAGCAAAAAGCTTCCCGATCTCTGGATGCTTGATAGCCAAGTAAGTTTCATTCTGACCTAGTTCGTAGGGGTAATGCATAACTACTTCAAGCTGGTCAATAAGTATGAAACTCAAGGCTGGTATTACGCTCTCTAAGGTACTGTAATATCTGACGACATAAAAAAATAAATCGGGGTTTGAAAGATGCCGCCTCACCCTTTCCATACGGGCTTCATCTGTCAGTAGCGCCACATATCTGTACTTAATCTTGTTTGCAGCGAGCACTTTCTCAATAGATTCTTCCCACTTTTTTGAAGGACTCTTCAATCGCTGGATGGGGGGAGCAAGTGCTGCATGGTCAATTCGGACTTCAGCTCTCAATACACTTTCGGACATGTACTGAAAAGCCGCTTCAGCTGTTAGTAGCAACTTCGCCTCAATCCCACTAAGAGATGTTGCTTTCTCAAATGAACGGAATCCTATTCCTGATGTTGAAACTGTAGCTTCTACGAGCTTAAAAGCTTGTGGTGTTTCGGTATTCAGTCCCGATACGCCTTCCGATACAAATTGATAAATGTCTAACACCGTGCCGTGCTTCACTGTTGCCTGATAACTTTTAAACGCAGTAGCATATTTCTCACGGTATCTAAGAGTGTCATAAACCGACCGTCCCACAAGAATCTGGTTGCCGTCTGCCTTGTCCATGATACGGGCAGCCATATTTATTCCCGCACCCGCTATGTTCTTTTGCCCATTCACGTCGATAACAAGATTGTCTATGTTCGCGTTGATACCAACCCGCACCTGAAATTTGCGGTCCTTACTCTCGGTTGCTTCGTTATATTTCTGAACGCCTCCGATGAGGCTCAGCCCAAGCTGTAAATGAATGTCAATCGGCGTTTCGACGTTCAACAGGGCGATGCAGATGCCGTCACCTGTTGGAATGTACAATAGTTTATCATCTGCTATCTGATGCTCGCCAACACTCCCCTTAACAATCTGATTCAGCGCACGCACGATGTCTGACTGTGCCTCTACGCTACGGTTGCGTGTGAAACCGACCACATCTAAGAAAATATATTTTGCCGATACCATATCGGGTGCGTGAGAGGCTTGCGGCTCATTCTGAAGGAACAACGTAGCAGGCTCTGTTTCGTCGCGGTTCGGAGGGAGCCCAACAAGAGCAGTGCCGTCGAGAGAACAGAACTTATGATGGGTATCTGGATATTCAGTTTGGCATTGTGGGCATTTCTTCATCTTATTTACTTCCAACCTCGGCCCGTATTTAAGCGTGAATTTAGGCGTTCGCTAAACATACGCAAAACATCAGGAATCTGTGCGGTCTTTTGAGATATTATTTTGAGCCTAACTTTTATTTTCTCGTACTCTCAGCGACCGCAAATGGCGGGTTATTCGCCCCGCCCAAACTTTTACCGCCACCCATCGCAATTATCAATCATTATTTGCCGCATGGGGTGATTCCACAAAAAGATTCAAGTGTGGAATTATTATCTCCCTTTACAGTACGTGAGCAAATTAAACCGAAACCATTAAGTTTCCACCTTATAACTCCATCCTGTTAGACCCGTCTGTTTGGCCAGTTAACTGAAGATGGCGCACAATTCAGGTCGTAGGTACCGCTTGTTTCCAGTACTATTTCTTAACTGCTTTCCAAGTTTTTCAGGCAGCCTATACCAAAAGATGGAGAATCCGCAAAAGTGCTGAGAACTTGATGAAATAATCAGCAAGCTACATCGGAGTATCAAATCAGGAGACTCAACTGTAAGCTTTCCTACAGAGGCATAGGAATGCGTCGTGTCAGATGCCAGTATTTAAGGTAGTGATTCCAATGTCCGGTAGAAGTTAGGACTTTATACCAATTAATGGCATTTTGTGCCACTTAATGTGTCAAGTCGCACGCCGCATCACGCGGACACACGCGCGCCAGTCTTCGTTAATATCGAAGCGGTAGAGTTCGATGTCCGGCGCTATCAGTTGCGCCAGTTGGTGAAAGGCACGATGAAAGCGCAGCGTCGGTGCGACCAGATAAACGAGCGGCGGCGCGTCTGCAATTTCCGCTGCGCCGAAGAGGCGCGCCCGCGCGAGATGCCCGTGACGCCTGTGCGCTTCGATGCGCCGCCAGTAGTCCGCTCCCTGCAAAACGTGCTCGCGGTCTTCCGCAACCTTTAACTCTATGACGACCAAACGGCCATCGCGCCTGAGCGCCAGCATGTCAATGGGCCGCGTGCCTGCATGACGATTGTGCGGCGTGCGAAACTGCGCGTGCAGAGGCGCGAGGCGCAAAGCGGGGTCAAGGCGCGTGATGTCGCGCCTGAGCAGGGATTCAAGCCAGGACTCCGGCGCTTGCCTGTAGAGCGCATGGCGATGGTCCACAGCATCCGCCGAGCGATGCTTTTTTAATTGCTCCAACAACTCGACGCATTCGTGCCAGTTATGTTCATCGAGCAGGCGGCGTCGCTCTCCCTCCAAACCCAGCCACGCGCGCTCAGTGTTCATCAAACGCCGCACGCGAGCAAACGCCAAGCCATGAAAGCGCAAGGTCTCGCCACGCCGCGCACGCACCACGTCAATCGCCTGCGGAGACAAAGACAACAGCCGTTTGGCCCACTCGCTCAAGCCTGTTTCCGTCATAGACGGACGAAGACGCGGCGGCGGCTCCATCCATAACTGCGCCCGCTCAAGCAAAGGAACGGGAGTAATGGTTTGCCACCGTTCGTCTATCTCATACAGCCGGATAGCTTTTCTGATGTCGTCGCGCAGCAGCGCCAGATGTCGCGCCGTCAATTCAATCAATTTCGGCCCGGCGATGAGCCATAGTTGGCTGACGTTGGGCCTGCTTGCCTGCTCACGGGCGCGCATGAACCACAGCAGCGCGGACGAGAGAAACGCATCGCGGTCGCGCTCCTCGCCTTCGTCGATTGGGCCTGTGACGGCGATGCGTTCGTCGCGGCGGCGCAGCATGATGCGCGCGTAGCGCCCTGGCTGCCCCCGCCGCGCTCCGGCGCTCAAGCCCGCGCGCAACACCTTCGCTCCCGCTAATTGCCCACACACCAGTTCCGACAGGTACGCGCAGCGCTCGCGCCTGGTCGCGCTAATCAGGCTCACGCTCTCGCTCGACAAAGCGCGCGGTATCAATTCCAGCAGAGAGCTTTCCGCGCCCATTCGCCGCGTCGCTTCAAGCAGCAATTTCTCGCCCGTCCACTGCCAGCCGACAATGCGCCAAGAGCGTGCGCCCGCGCCTGTCCAGCAGGAGAAAATCAAACGTCCATGCAACACGCGCACGTCACACTCGCTCCCACGCACGGCCGCCGGACGCCCGCCGCCCTCGGCGTAAAACCATTCAGCGCGCCCCGCCATCAATTCAGCAATCCGCAATGCGGCGCTCTCTGCTTCGTCAAGACTTTTCGGGTGTTGCATCATCCTCCTGATATTTGAAAATAAGACGGCGATTCATCCTTTTCGGCGGCGTGTGTTAACATTTTTACATCAGTTACAGTTAGTCATTAAAGTCTAATGATAATCAGTTTGACGACTGACCGACGGCTAGCTAACCACTGACCACTTTTAAAGTATTTAAGGATTGTCAGGCAATGAAGAATGTTTATCTCGCCGGTTCGGTGCGAACGCCCATCGGGCGCTTTGGCGGGCGGCTGGCTGGCTGGAGCGCGGCGGACATGGGCGCGGCGGTGGCGGCTGAGAGCTTGCGGCGGGCGCGTTTGAGTTCGCATCAGATTCAGGAATCCATCTGGGGTTCGGCCAGACAGGCGGGAGGCGGGCCAAACGTCGCGCGGCAGATTACGTATCGCGCGGGCGTGCCTGAAAGCGTGCCCGCCTTCACGGTCAATCAGGCGTGCGGCTCCGGCCTGAAGGCGATTATTCTGGCGGCGCAGGAGATTATGCTGGGCCGCGCGCGCGCCGTGCTCGCGGGCGGCACGGAGAGCATGTCGCGCGTTCCCTACTACGCCGAAGGCGCGCGTTGGGGGATGCGAATGGGCAACATGGATTTGGTTGACGGCATGTATCGCGACGGCTTCAACGACCCGCTTTCCGGCCTCGTGATGGGCGAGACCGCGGAGAATCTTGCCAAGCAGTATGAAATCTCGCGCGACGAGCAGGACGCTTACGCCTTACGCTCGCAGCAGCGCGCCGAGGCGGCAATCAACGCGGGCCGCTTCGACGCAGAGATTCTGCCGCTCGAAATAAAGGGCCGCAAAGGCGAGACGGAAATCTTCACGCGCGATGAGCATTTTCGCGCGGGCACGACGATTGAAGCATTGCGCAAGCTCGCGCCCGTCTTCAGTAAAGATGGAACGGTGACTGCCGGAAACTCGTCGGGCATTACGGATGGCGCGGCCAGTCTCGTTGTGATGAGCGAGGAAATGTTGGAAGAGACCGGCGCAGAGGCAGAGGCGCGGATTGTTGATTACGAAATCAGCGGAGTCGCGCCGGAGATTATGGGTATCGGCCCTGTGCCCGCTGTGCGAGCGCTCCTTGAGAGGCAAAGGCTCTCGCTGGCGGAAATTGATTTGGTGGAGTTAAACGAAGCTTTTGCGGCGCAGGTGATTGCGTGCGACCGCGATTTGGGATTCGACGCCGAACGCTTGAACGCAAACGGCGGGGCCATCGCGCTCGGACATCCGATTGGCTGCACGGGCGTGCGGATTACGACGACGTTGCTGCACGAGATGAAGAAGCGCGACGCGCGGCGCGGCTTGACGACGCTCTGTGTGAGCGGCGGCATGGGGCTGGCGCTCTTGGTCGAGAGGGTTTGAAGTCAAGGTTTGCAATGAAAATAATCCATCCGGCTAGGCGTAGCGCCGCGCCGCGCGTGCTCGTCATCTTCTTGTTGTTAACACTTGCCCTCGCGGGCGCGTCTTGTAAACGGTCGGAGGTGGCGAGCAACGCAAATGGCAGCCCAGCAGGGGAAACAACCTCGGGCGAGACTTCCACGACGCCGCCTTTTTCGACCAAAGAGCCGGAGCGTTATCAGGCAAGGATGGTGACGGCGGGCAGTCTCGGTGAGAAGTCAAACATTCCGGGAATGTCTTTGCTGACGACGAAAGAGGTGCTGGTTGCGCGCGACGGCGGGCGGCGACGCATGGATGCGGAGCCGCTGCCGGGGATGAAAATCGCCTACCTGCAACTGCCGTCAGGAACCTACGTGCTTGTGCCCGCGAAAAAAATCTATGCCGAGTATGGCGCGGGCGGCGAGGGCGGAGCGGCGGAGCAAGCGGCGCAGAATTTATCTTCGGATTTCTCGCCGGACAAGCTGCTCAACCAATTTGCGGGCGGCGCGCGTTATGAAAAGCTCGGGGCGGAGGATGTCAACGGGCGTGCGGCCATGAAGTATCGCGTGACGCTCACGGGCAAGACGGGTGAGGCCAAAAACACCACGACCGAAAGTCTCATCTGGATTGACGAAACGTTGGGTATGCCCGTGAAATCTGAAACCACGGTCACGGGCGGAAGCATGAACGGCTTGAAATTCTCTATGGAGTTGCGCGACATCAGGCAGGACGTTGACCAGTCGCTTTTTGAGTTGCCGCCGGATTATAAGAAAGTTAATTACGAAGAGCTACAACGGCAGATGAAACCCTAGCCCTCAAACTAAGGCCGGAGCAGAACGAAGATTGAAGCAAAGCGCGGCGTGGGCGCAGATGAAAGCCAACCTCGCAACCTGCGCCGGGCATCCGACATTGGCGAATTTGATAAGGTGATGAAAGGTAAAGGCAGAATCGTGAAAAAGAAACTAATGACTTCCTTGGCGGCGCTCTTGCTGCTCATGGTGGCCCTCGTGCCGTCAGGCTTTGCGCAGCGCAGGCGCGGGACGGCTCCCGCCAGACAAGCAGCAACAGCTTCTCCGCTCAGCGCGCTTCCCGCGTCGGACGCCGTGATGCTGATTGACATCAAGCGCTTGCTCAACGATGTCGCGCCGCGCGTGTTCGCTGGCGATGCGGCGCATCTCGCGAAGCTGAACGAGGAGATTGACAAACTCAAAACACGCTACGGCCTCGACGTGCGTTCCTTTGAACAACTGGCCCTGGGCTTTCGTTTCGTCAGCCCGCGCGCGGGCGTGACGACGACCGACATGGTGGCCGTCACGCGCGGCAGTTTTAATTCCGGCGCGCTGCTGGCCGCCGGACGCATCGCCGCCGAAGGCAAGTATCAAGAGGAGAAGTACAAGAATTCAACCATCTACGTTTTCGATTTAACGACGCAGGGGAAAGCGCCGATGATGATGGGCATGAGAGTGCCCAAGCTGGCCGTCGCCGCGCTTGACGCCAACACGCTCGTCTTCGGTGAACCGGCGGGCGTTCGCTCCGCCATTGACGGCAGCCGCCTGCGCGGACGCCTCAATGCCGACTTGATTCAAATGGCGATGCGCACGCCGAACGCCTTCTTGAGCTTCGGTGCCAACGTGCCCGCGTCTCTCACGCAAGGCAAGGATTTCGGCAACGTCGAGATTAACAAAAACATCAGCGCGATTCGGCAAGCATACGGCGCGCTCGGCCTGACCGAGAGCGGTCTTGACCTGCGTGCGATTGCGCGCACCGAGAGGGCCGACCAGGCCAAGAGTCTCGGTGAAACTCTCGCGGCCTTCAAGCAGTTTGGCGGCATGTTTGTCTCGCAGTTGCCGCCCGAGAGAAGCAAGCTGGCCCAAGCCGCGCTCGATAGCGTAACCATCACGACCGAGGGCAACGAAACTCAACTCAAACTGGAACTGGCCCAAGCCATCATCAACGAACTGATGCGCAGTCTGCAAAAGAAGGGATGAGGAAACGGTGAAGGCGAAACGCTGAACGCTGAACTGTTAAGAGCTTATCTCTCATTCGCCGTTCATCGTTCCTAGTTTATCGTTCTTTTCTGAAAGGTGAAGCTATGAAAAAGAAAATCTATGTTCTGTCAATGACGCTCGCGCTCACATTGGGGCTGGTCGCCTTCATCAGCGGCTACGCGGGGCGCGGCAGCGCCGCTGCCTCTGCCAGCGATGCCGTCTCGGTCCTGCCCGCTTCCGACATCATCATTACTGTTAACACGCAGCGCTTGCTCGGTGAGACGCTGCCGACCTTCTTCGCGGAGAACCCCAGCTTGCTGGCGAAGGTCAACGAGAAAATCGAGCGTTTCAATAAGGAGACGGGAGTTGACCTGCGCACGTTTGATAGTCTCGCTGTAGGCTTGCGCTTCAATTCTCCGACGGGCCACGATTTCGACGCGGTCGTCATCGCACGCGGCCACTTCAACGCCAATCAGGTGATTGATGCAGGCTTCGCCGCGGGTGAAAAGAAGGGCGAGGTGCAAAAACGCGAGGAGCAGTATGAAGGCAAGACAATCTACATCGCCGTTCCGCAGCGGCGACCGCCCGCGAAGGCACCGGCGACCACCAATACAAGCTCGACCGGCAATCTGAAGTCGGAGAAGGGCGAGCCGAGAGCGAGAGTCGCAATTCTTTCGGGAAGCCCGAGCGTTAATGCGAACGCGTCGCAGCCCGCTCCAAGCGAGGCGGCGGATTCATCAGAGCAAAGTGAAGTCTATGTCCGCCGGCGCACGGGTGAGACCGACCAGTATGACGTGAATGTGAAAATGCAGAAGAACCCGGAGCAGATGGCTATCGTCGCGCTCGATGCGAACACGATTGCGGCGGGCGATTTGAAGAGCGTTAAGGCGGCGATTGATGCGAGCCTCGGACGCTCGCGGGTTGATGATGAACTGGTACGGATGGCGACGCAGAACCCTTCGGCGCTGATTAGCTTCAGCGGCAAGATTCCGCCGTCCATGACGGAGAAGATGACGGCCTCGAAGGGCGGGCCGGAAGCGAAATACTTGGCTTCGATTCGCCAGTTTTACGGTTCCTTCAACACGGTGGGGACGGATGCGGAAGCCTTCGTCGCCGTGCGCACAGAGAACGCTTCGCAGGCCACAGACATCAGCCAAGCGCTCAACGCGATGAAACTACTTGGCGGCTTTAGCGTCGCGCGGCCATCGAAGGCTGAAGTCCGCTCGCTGGCAGATGTGCTCAAGGATTTGAGCATTACTGCGACAGGCAACGAAGTGCAGATTAAGCTGAACCTCAAGCAGAAAGACCTGACGCCGTTCATTCGTTAGACGTAAGGCGTTGCGTCTAGCTTAAGGCTAGTCAGCAAGCAGTAAAAAACGCTCGCCGGTTCGCTCCATCAAAGAGCGAACCGGCGAGCGTTTTTCACTGAGCTTTTTGCTAAACAAAGCTGGGCGGCGTAGATTCTGCTGGCAGTTCTTCGTTAAACCTCATTATAGTAGCCCGCGTCTTCCAAGCTCTACAGACTTTCCCCGCGCTTGAACCGTCCCAGATGAACGATGAGCCGCAGCATGTGAGCGAACCCTTGATGGTTGATGTTGATGAAGCGTTGCGGCGTCGCAACGCTGTTCGCAGCCAACTCATCAAGTGGGGCGTGGTGGTGGCGTGCGCGCTGATAGTTGCTTTCATCCCTGTGCCAAGCGGGATAACGCCGCAGGCATGGCGGCTGCTGGCGATTTTCGTCGCCACCATCGTCGGCTCTATCCTCAGACCTTTGCCTGGCGGCGCGATGGTCTTGCTGGGCATCGCGGCCATCGCTCTGACGCGTTCGATGCCCATCAGGGAGGTCGCCGGACTGTCGGCTGGGGAGATTGAGACGCTACGCTTGAAGGCGACGCTCGCCGGATATGCAGACCCGATTGTGTGGCTTGTGCTGGCGGCATTTTTCATGTCGCGCGGGATGATTAAGACGGGACTGGGCCGCCGGATAGCGTTTCTCTTTATCCGTACCATCGGTCATCGCACGCTCGGACTCGGCTACGCGCTCATCTCGACGGACATGCTGCTCGCCTCAGTCATCCCTTCAAACGGGGCGCGCTCGGGCGGCATTATTTTTCCCGTCGCCAAGAGTATCGCGGAAGCATACGATTCCAAGCCGGGGCCGACCGCCCGGCGGCTCGGCGCGTTTCTGACGACGCTGCTGTATCAATGCGACGTCATCGTCTGCGCGATGTTTCTGACGGGCCAGGCTTCCAATGCGCTCATCGCGAAGTTTGCCGCGCAGGTGACGGGCGTTGAGTTAAGTTATAACCGCTGGCTGCTCGGCGCTATCTTGCCGGGACTGCTCTCGCTCGCGGTTGTGCCGCTCGTGCTCTACCGCCTGTTTCCGCCTGAGATAAAACACACGCCCGCAGCCGCAGAGATGGCCGCCGCCGAACTCCGGCGCATGGGCCGAATGTCATTGCTGGAAAAGCTGATGCTCGTCGTCTTCGGCACAGTCGCCTTGATGTGGATGACGACGGGATGGCATCAAATCAACTACGCCGTCGTCGCGCTGGTCGGCATCTGCGTCCTGCTATTGACGGGCGTGTTGGAGTGGGAAGACTTGCTCAGGGAGCGCGGCGCGTGGGATGTTTTCATCTGGTATGGAGGCTTGGTGCGAATGGCCGAAGCGCTCGGTGAGACCGGCATCACGGAGGGCTTCGCACGCGCCGCCGCGAGCCTCACGACCGCGTGGGTCTGGTGGGCCGCACTCGGAGCGTTGCTCCTCATCTATTTTTATGCCCACTATGCTTTCGCCAGCATCACGGCCCATGTGACGGCGATGTATATTCCGTTTCTCGTCGTCATCCTGGCTGCCGGTGCGCCCGCGTATCTGGCCGTGCTCTCGCTCGCCTACTTCTCCAACCTCAATGCCTCGCTTACACACTACGGCACAACACCCGCGCCCATCTGGTTTGGCGCTGGCTACGTCAAACAACGCACATGGTGGTGGCTCGGCCTCGTCGTCTCAATCCCCAACATCCTCATCTGGACCCTCGCCGGATTTCTGTGGTGGAAATTATTGGGCTGGTGGTGACGATTTTTAATTTCTTGCCGCCTTCAATCGCTGGCAGTTAATAAGCTGACGACACGGGCACGTCGTCGCTGCTGCCTAGATATTGAGTAACGGCGCTGCCGTTACCGCTCTTGAGGATGTACCAGGTTCCTTCCGAGGGACGCCAGACGGCGAGGTCTGTCTTCCCGTCGCCATCGTAGTCGCCGGGGGCGGGCACGTCCGTCGAGTTGCCCCAGTTGCGAACCGTCACACCGCCGCCGCTCCTTCGTATGTACCAGTTGCCCTCGGATGAGCGGTAGACGGCCACGTCCGTGAGGCCGTCGCCGTCGTAATCGCCCGGCACCGTCGTATCGCCGCCGACGCCCCAGCCCTGCACCGTCGCTCCGCCGCCGCTCCTTCGTATATACCAATTTCCCTCAGAGAGACGAAAGACCGCGATGTCCGTCAACCCATCGCCGTCAAAGTCGCCCGCGATGGGCTTGTCGCCGCTCGCGCCCCAGCCTTGCTGAATGCCGCCGCCGCTGCTCTTCTTGATATACCAGCTACCTTCAGCGGGACGAAACACCGCGAAGTCGTTCTTCCCATCGCCATCGTAATCGCCCGTGACGGGGATGTCGCCAAACTGTCCCCAGCCCTGAATCATTGGGCCACCGGTGCTAGACTTAACGATGTACCAGTTGCCATCGCTGGGACGCCAGACGGCCAGGTCTGTCTTCCCATCGCCGTCGTAGTCGCCCGCGACGGGCCGGTCGCCGCCGAGTCCCCACTGCTGGTGCTGCGAGCCGCCGCTGCTCGGCAGCGCATACCAATAGCCGTCTGACGGGCGAAAGACAGCCGGGTCGGCACGCCCGTCGCCGTTCACGTCGAAGCCTTGATGGTCGGGCACGTTCTTCGTGTAGTGCAGGATGAGCGGAACGTCAGGAGCATTGAAGGTTGATTGGCCGTAGCCGACCGCCCAGATGTTGCCGGGTGAAACGGCGGCGATGCCTTGTAACAAGTTCCAGCCCGTGCCGCCGCCGGGAGGCACATCAGGACTGGCGACGCGCGTCCAAGCCGCGCCGTTCCAATGGATGATAAACGTGCTTAAGCCCTGCGCCGCGTTGGAGGCCGTGCCGACGGCCCAAGCGTCGTTCGGCGCGAGCGCCACGACCGATTCAAGACTGCTCGCCCCGTTCTGTGCGCCCGGGTGCGGGGTGGGCACAATGGTCCACTGCGCGCCGTCCCAATGCAAAGCCAGAGATTTTCCGTACGTGTTGAAATCTACGATGTCACGCTCACCGACCGCCCAGATGTCGTTGGGCGCGGTGGCGCTGATGCTGTAGAGGCGACCGTCTCCGGTCGTCGGGTGATTGGGGCTGGGGACGATGCGCCAGCTTGTGCCGTCCCAGTGTTCTATCAGCGTGAAGGATTCGTTTCCGACAAGAAACTCACCGACCGCCCAGACGTTGTTAGAGGAAATCGCCTTCACGCCCCAGAGAAAGCTGGAACGCGGCGAGCCGCCATTGACGGTAGCGTCCGGGCTTGGCACGCGCGTCCAGGCGACACCGTTCCAGTGAAAGATTAAGGTGCTGACGCGCCCGAAGTCTGAGGCGTAGCTGCCGACGGCCCAGATGTCGTTGGGCGCAACTGCCGAGATGTCGTCGAGCGAGGGCGAGGTGCCGTCTGTGATTGGCGGGATATTGACGACGCTCCACTCTGCCCCGTTCCAGTGCATCGTGTACGCATAGCCGTGGCCGCCGACCGCCCAGACATCGTTAGACGAAAGCGCGACTACCCGCTTGAGAATGTTCGTCGGTGAGACGCTGGCGTGTGGCGTGGGCACAATTCTCCACTGCGCGCCGTCCCAGTGCATCGCCAGATTCTCAAACGCGGAAGCGCCGTTTGGCAGATAGTGGCCGACGGCCCAGATGTCGCTGGCGTTGATGGCGGCCACTCCATCCAGACGCGTCGCGCGGTTGCTCGGATTAGGACTATTAACCAGCGTCCAACTCCCTAAGCTCTGCGCCATGAGTTCCTGACCGCCGGATAAACCCAAGAGGACGACAACACACAGGCCGACGGCGCGAAAGACTTTCGACAACGATGAGGAGACGTGTTTATTCATAACGCGATTCTCTTCGATACTGCCTTTATGATAACCCGCCAGCGGCAGCCGGCATATTGTGACGAAGTTATACTTACAATTCGATATTATTTTCCGGCCAACCGAAACGTGAAGACGCCGGCGCGGTTTTCAGCACCGGCTGAAAGCTTGATTGGCCGCTGGTAGAAACAGTGTGGGCCAGCGTCGCGAAAAATACATCGACCTGTAATGATGGTCGAGCGAGCGGAAGATGAGAAAAGATGAACGCCGCAACGCCGCGTGTGATGCATGACAGGCAAGCAGCTTGCCTGTCATGCATTACACGCGGCGCTCATTATTTCGGCTTATCCCGGCGGGGGAATGGAGATGGGCTGGCGACGCGGCATCGAAGGCGGCGCGACTTCGGGTTGCTCTTCTTCCAGGCGCGCGAGCAGCGGTTCGTTGATGTAGATTTTGTCTTCGCGTTCCATACGCGTTTTGGCGGCGGTGATGAAATCACCGAAGACCTGCTGGCGGCGCGCGTCCGTCGCTTGCTGGACGAGACGGTCGCGGTTCTTATTAAACTCCGTGAGGTCTGCTTCCGTCCGTTTGGTTGCGCCGATGACGACCCACGAGTCGCTAATCTTGACGGGCGTCTTCGTCAGTTCGCCCTCCTTCAAGGCGTAGAGCGCTTCATCAGCCGCCGGGCTGGTTCCGGCTTCACCGAGCGGCATTCCCAGTTTGTAAGCGCCTTCATCTTTGGCTTCGAGACCGAGCTTGGCGGCGGCGGCCTTGAGGTCCGCGGCGCTGTTGGCGCTGTTCGCCAGATTGCGCGCCACTTCCTCCATCTGCGCTTTGGCGCGTTCAAGCTTGAGGGCCTTGACGACCTTTTCTTTCACCTCGTCGAATTCGGGGATGCGCGGCTCTTTCTTGTCAACCAGCATCGGAATCGCGAAGCCGCCTTTGACGGGCGTGCGCTCCCCGACATCCTGCGGATTGTTGAGCGGTTCGATGGCCTGCTCAAACTGCTGGCTGCTGCCGATGCCCGGCACGTCAT
Organism: uncultured Blastocatellaceae bacterium; assembly: GCA_964516695.1. Taxonomy (GTDB): domain Bacteria; phylum Acidobacteriota; class Blastocatellia; order Pyrinomonadales; family Pyrinomonadaceae; genus DASVTR01. The sequence goes on along the minus strand of CAZEZJ010000025.1, from coordinate 9,871 downwards.
CGCCCGTCACGATATAGGGCGTTTCCTTCACCATGTCGGCTGCGTTCATGTTGGCCTGCGACGCAAACTCCGCGGCCACCTTCTGAAAATCCTTCTCCTGCTTCAATCGCTCAGCGATGCGCGCCGCCAGTTCGGCAGCGGCCACGTAAGCGCGCTTGTTGCGCAGCGAGACAATCAACTCCGGCTTGGCCTGCTCAAACGTCTTCGGCACAGCGTCGCCGCGACGAAAGATGTAGTAAGCATTGCCAGACTTGATGGGGCCTGAGATGCCGCCGACTTCCGTCTCGAAGGTGCGCTGCAAGGGGTCGTTCGGCTTGTTCGGGTCTTTCTTGACGAAAGCGGGAAGCATCCCGCCGTTTTTGGCGGTCGCGGGGTCTTCGGATTGCCCGCGCGCAAGGTCGCCAAACTCCTTTTCGGGCATTGTGCCGGTGGTACCGCGCGCTTGTCTGGCTAACTCGTCGGCTTTGGCCTTCACCGTCTCTTCCAGGTCGGGGCGCGCAATCTTCAGCACGATTTGCTGCACGCGATTGCCGGCCTCTTTGTTTTCCGTCGGGATGCTGTCGTACTCAGTTTTCAAATCCGCGTCGGGGATGTTGAGCTTCTCGCCCATCTTCGCCTGGTCAAGATAGAGATAACGAATCTTTTTCTGGGTTTCGAAGAGACGATAGTTTGTTTTGTGCTGTTCGAAGTAGGCGCGGGCTTCATCGTCGCTGGGCTGAATCTTCTCGGCCAGCTTGTCCGGCGTCACGGCCACATAAACGATGTCAAACTTAACGTTCTCGCGCAGGTAATCCCGCTGCACTTCTTCCGTGGAGACGTGGACTCCGGCTGTAACTAAGGCGAAGAGCTTGCGGGCGGCGATTTGCTCGCGGATGCCGTCCTCAAAACGCTCTATGTCGCCATAAGCGGAGATGACGCGTTCTTTATACTTATCATAGCCGATGAAGTTGCCGGCCTGGTCGCGAAACTCCTTGCGCAGAGTTTGAGCGAGTTCTTCGTCGGACGCGCCCAGATTCAACCGCACGGCCTCTTGCGCAGTTATCTTCGACTGGACAAGGCCTTCCAGAATGCTGCGGTCAGTGATGCCGAGTTGCTGTGGATTAAACTGCCCGCCGTAGCGCTGAAGCTCCTGCTGCTTGCGCGCGCCGAGTTCACCGACGGTGATTTCGTCGCCGCCGACGCGCGCGACGATTTCCGTCGGCGCGGCTGACAAAGCCGTGCTGTCGCGTCCCGGCCCGTAGAAAAGAATCAAGCTCAGGGCCATTAAAAAGATGAACCCGACGATGATAATCTTGCCGGAGCGTTGCATCCGGCTCATAACTTTTAACATCTTCGATAACCTTCCTCTGTCAGCGCTCCCCGTGCTGCGGCGCGTGCGACGTGCAATTTGATTGTAGAAAAGTGAATGCTGGTAGCCGGAGATTGATTGTTCTCTGCAAATCGCGGATTGTAACGGAGAGTGGACGGCTCTCGCAACCGCACGCGAGGTGACAACCGAACTGGCGGCTATGTCGCGGCACGCGTTATCTAGTATTATTCGGCGGTTCGTCCATTCATCGCACGTCGCCTGGTCACGGCTTCTCTATGCCTCGTCGCAAAGCAAAAAAAGCGGGAGAGCGCAGCGTCGCGCAATCCTTGCAGGAGTATGGGCGCGGAGTGGCGGGCGGGTTGATGCTCAGCCTGCCGCTGCTCTACACGATGGAGGTCTGGTGGGCCGGATTCATGGCCCACCCTTGGCGGCTGCTGATTTACATGCTGGCGACATTTGTGCTGCTGCTCGGTTACAACCGCTACGGCGGCTTGCGGCGCGATGCGAGCATGGCTGAAGTGGCGATTGATTCGGTCGAAGAGATGGGAATTGGTCTCGTCCTGTCGGCCACGGCTCTGTTTCTGCTGGGTCGCATCACGTTGGAGATGCCGTTTAACGAGATGGCCGGGCAGATTGTCGTCGAGGCGATGACGGTTGCCATCGGCGTCTCCGTCGGCACGGCGCAACTCGGCGGCGACGACGAAGATGAAGGATTCGCGGGAGACGACGAGCAGCAGGAGATTCATTTCGGCGGGCAACTGTTGCTGGCGCTCTGCGGCGCGGTCTTGTTTGCCGCTAATGTCGCGCCCACTGAAGAGATTGCGATGATAGCGGTCGAGATTTCCTGGGTGCGGCTGCTACTGCTGGCGTTGGTGTCGCTCGTGCTCGGCTCCTTGGTTCTTCACTTTAGCGAATTCACGGGCGCACGCCATTTTGTACGCAAAGAAAGTTTGAGCGCCATCATCAGCGGAACCGTTTTGACTTACGCCGTGGCGCTCGTCGCTTCCGCCTTGATTCTTTGGTTCTTCGGACGCTTCGACGGCGTGACGCTCTACACGGCGTTGGCCCAAACGATAGTGCTCGGCGTGGCGGCCAGCTTTGGCGCATCCGCCGGAAGGCTTTTGTTGCAATGAACAAACTACAGAAAAACTGGTTGGAGTGGGTGGTCTTCGCCGTCGGGCTGGTGCTGGTGGCGGGCACGCTCGCTTATCTGGTTTATGCGGGAGCGACGACGGGCAGCGAGCCGCCCAGCCTTGAGGTTCGTCTCGGCACGCCCCAACAACGCACGCATAACTTTATCGTGCCCGTCACGGTCGTTAACCACGGCGACAAGACCGCCGCAGCCATCAAAATCGAAGTCGTGATGGAGAGCGAAGGCAAGGAGCAAGCGCGCGGCGAACTCGACATTCCTTTTCTGCCGCGTCGTGCGACGCGCGAGGGTTGGGTCGCTTTCGAGCAAGACCCGCGCACGGCCCAACTCAAAGCGCGCGTGCTCGGCTATGAAGAACCCTGACGAGCCTTGTCTTCACGCTCTGCCCCCCTGTTTGAGCTTACCGCCCGCCCGCTCGCCGGTAGCAACCCCGTAGCAACCGACTTCCTGCCAGCGGTTGCTTGCCCGCAAAAGCTAATGCTATCGTAAGCTCAATCATGAACATGTTAGAACATTCTATCTGGCTCTGGGTGGGTTTCGGCGCGTTTATACTATTGATGCTGAGCCTCGACCTCGGGGTTTTCAGCCGTAAGGCGCACACGCCTACCTACCGCGAAGCCGCCATTTGGAGCGCGGTCTGGGTCTCGCTGGCAGCCATCTTTTCGGCCGTCGTTTTCTGGCACTTGGGCCATCAGAAGGGGCTGGAATTTGTTTCCGGCTATCTCATCGAGCTTTCGCTATCGGTGGATAATCTCTTCGTCTTTCTGCTCATCTTCGCCTACTTCAAAGTTCCCTCGAAATTCCAACACCGCGTGCTGTTCTGGGGCGTGATGGGCGCGCTGATTATGCGCATCACGATGATTTTTCTGGGAACGGCGCTTATCACGCGCTTCCACTGGCTCATCTACATCTTCGGCGCGTTTCTGATTTTCACCGGACTCAAGATGTTCAGCCAGGAAGAGACCGAGATTCAGCCGGAAGCGAACCCGTTGGTTAAGCTGGTGACGCGCTTTATCCCGATTACGCGCCACTACGAAGGCGAAAAGTTTTTCACGGTCGAAAACGGAAAACGCACGGGCACGCTGCTCCTGCTCGTGCTGGTCATCGTGGAAGTCTCAGACCTGATTTTCGCCGTTGATTCGATTCCGGCAATCTTTGGCGTCACGACAGACCCTTTCATCGTTTATACCTCAAACGTCTTCGCCATCCTCGGCCTGCGCTCGCTCTATTTTCTGCTGGCCGGAGTGGTCGAAAAATTCCACTATCTCAAGATGGGCCTCGCCGTCGTCCTGACGTTTATCGGCGTCAAGATGCTGCTGCCGCTCTTGGTCAAGGGTCTGACTATGGCCTTGAACTACGCGGGCGCAACCGCGCTCGCTGAATACGTCTCGCACGGCTCACACATCCCGACAGGCTATGCGCTCGGCGTCGTGGCCGTGGTGCTGCTTAGTTCCGTCGTCGCATCGCTTGTCTGGCCGCAGCACGCCGAAAGAGATATTGACGTTGACCTTCCCGAAGAATTCAATCCCCCGTTCGAGAATGTGGAAAAGGACGCGCCGCCGAAAGCGGTGGAAGTGAAAAGGTAAAAGGCAAAAAGTAAAAGGCAAAAGGAAGGCTGAAAACCATCCGTCTAATTAAAACTGGCGCGAGCCAGTCCGCACTTTTACCTTTTGCCTTTTTACTTTTACCTTCTACTTTTATTTTGCCTTCTTCCGCGCGCTTGTGTTAATTTTTGAATAAGCGGTATTGCCCGGATGCCGCTACCGCTGCTGGTCGCGCTGCAAAGCTTTGCGGCGCGCGAAGAAAACGCAGCGCGGCTCGCCCCGACCGACTTGCATCTTGCCCTTCACTAGATTCCGGCTCATTTCCCGAAGATGGCTACTAAAAACAGTCGTTTTAATCTCGACTGGTGGGTCGTCCAGAAACGACACATCTATCGCATCGTCATCGTGCTCGTCGTCCTGCTGCTGGCGAGCGGCGTGGGCCTCTACCTGTGGCGCTACGGCAGCCCGTTCAAAAACCCTGAGACGACCATTGATGCGCCCGCCGGCGCGCGTTTCATCTCCTTTGAAGGCGACGTGCGGATTATTCGTTCCTCCACGCGCGAGACGCTTCAGCCCAGCAACCAAATCAGGCTTTACCCGGGCGACACCGTGCAAACACAGGCCGACGGGCGCGCGCGCATCTCGATGATTGACGGCTCAACGCTGGTCGTGCGCCCCAACAGCACCGTCATCATCCGCGACAATACCAGCTTTGAAAACGGGCAGCGCGTCAACGTCCGCGTCGCGGTCGGCAGCGGACAGGTCAACGTCCGCACCGAGCAGCAAGCGGAAGGCACGCGCAACATCGTCGAGACGCCGCAGACCGAAAACGAACTGGGCGCGCAAACGGGCGCGACCTTCGGCGTCAATGCTGAAAATAAGACCGAGGAGATTCGCGTTTCTTCCGGCGCGATGGAGACCGTCACAACTAAAGACGGCGAGAAAACCACGGTTCGCGGCGGCGAGTTTCTGGCCGTCTCGCCGTCGGGCACGCTCACCAGGCGCGAGAATCTGCTGGCCGTGCCTGCTCCCTTGGCACCGCGCGACCTCGAAAAAGTTTTCGCCAGGCAGAACGGTTCGGCCAGCGTCGGCCTGAAGTGGCAGCGCCCGCAATCAGGCACGCCCGCACACTACCGTGTCGAAGTCGCCACCTCTCCCTTCTTCGTCGCCGCCGGAAAAGTGATTGAGCGCGACCAGCTATCCGCCACCGAATTCAACGCCTCGGACCTTCGCCCCGGCGCTTATTTCTGGCGCGTGCGCGCCACGGCCTCCTCCGGCCAGACGAGCGATTGGAGCGAGCCGCAGAAGTTTGTCATCGTCACGGGCGGGACCGGACAGAGCGTGGCCGCGTCAGACCTGACGGCGGAATACGTCGGCGGGCAAATCTACCTCATCCGTGGGCGCGCGCAATATGGCACGACGATTCGCACCGGAGGGCGCGAAACGTTGGTCGGCAACAACGAGGCGTTTCAGCTACAGATTACCGCGCCGCCGGAAGCGCGTGAAATCACGCTCGAAGCGCTGGACGCGCAGGGCAACAGCAGCCTCTATAAAGTGCCGCTCGCGGCGGGCGCGTCGCGCCCACGAAGATAAAGGGGGAAACTCAAACTTCCAATCATGCCCAGACACGTGATTTTACTAACGGACGCGCATGAGCCGCCTGCCCCGTCGCTCTTGAAAGCGCTTGGCGAGGCCGGACTGAGCGTGCTCATAGAGGGCTTGCGCGATGTGGCGGCGGAGGTCGCCGCGCTCTCGCGCGAGTACGCTAGCGGCGTGGAAGCAAGCGAGCCGCCGCTCGCCGTGTTGTATGAAGCGCGGGCCGGAACGGATGCGCTGGAAATTCACGCCGCCATCGAACACGCCCTCACGACATGGAAGGGAGCGCCGCTCGTCGCCTGCCGCTTGCAGGAAAACAGCTCACCGAAGCACATCCGCCAGCGCCCGATGGACAGCGCTGCCCTGAAGCGGATGGGCTTTCAGGAAGTCGCAGACGACCCGGCGCAAGTGCCGGCGCTGTTGCGCGAACTGGAAGAACGCGGGGCGACGGGCGAACTCTCCCCTACGCCCGAGACTGACAGCACGCTGCTGCCAAGCGCGCTGCTGCTGCCCGATAATTTGAGCATCAACACGCTCCGCGCAGCCTTCGAGCTTGTCGCCTCGCTCCATTTCACAAACGACCAAAAGAGCGCCGCACACACGGCGCTGGCAGGGCTTTCAACTCTCGTTGAGGCCGACCGCTGGACTATCTACTTGACTGCTGATGCTGGCAACAGCGGCACAGCCGTCAACCTCGAACCGCTGGCCGCGCGTGGGCTAACGACGAGCGAGCGTGCCCTTCAAGATAATGACCTGCGGCGTGCGCTGCTCGGTGATGAACTGATTTTGTCGGGTGAGGAATCGAAGGCGGCGCGCGAGGCCGTGGCGAGTCTTGAAATTGTCAGAAAAAGGGAGCGTCATCGTCGCTTTATCGCTTTGCCGCTGACGAGCGGCGAGAAGTTGACGGGCATTCTTGAGGGCATTCGTGAGGGGGAGCGCGTGCGCGCCTTCACGAAACGCGATGCGGCGTTGCTCGGCGCTCTGGCGTTGCCCGTGGCCTTCGCTCTCGCCAACTCGCAACGCATCGCGGAAGCCGAACGCCTCTCGCTCACAGACGATTTGACGAAGCTGCACAACGCGCGTTATCTGCGCCAATATCTGCTCAGCGAAATCAAGCGCGCACGCCGCTATGGCACGAGTTGCTCGGCTCTCTTCTTCGACCTAGACAATTTCAAACTCGTCAACGACCTGCACGGCCACCTCGTCGGCTCTCACGTCCTGATGGAGATGGCGACCATTATTCTCTCCAGCGTCCGCGATACGGATGTCGTGGCGCGTTACGGCGGCGACGAGTTTGTCGTCGTGCTTCCCGAAAGTAATATGGAGCAGGCTGCTTTTGTGGCGGGTCGCGTCCGCGAGAAGATAGAGCGCCACATTTTCACGGGCGGGCGCGGGCTTCGTCTCGAACTGACGGCGAGTTTCGGCGTCGCAGGTTTTCCGCAGCACGCCCAATCGCCACAGCAATTAGTCGCCTGCGCCGACGCCGCGATGTACGAAGCAAAAGCCGCCGGAAAGAACTGCATCCGCTTTGCCGCCCCCCCTTCTGGCATTTTTCAGAACGAAAAAGCGATTTCTTAAACGAAAAAGACGTTTTCACGATAGCGCCCGAGAGTCTCTTCGGTGTATCTTAAGAGGTTCGCTTTTGTACGGCTGGTCTGGCCTGCATCGCTGGTGCCTCTCTTTTCCCGGTCAAACCCGCGGCACGCGCGCAAAAGTCCACACCGCTGCTGAAACATCCGGCGGGCGCATTCATACTGTCAATAGAGAATATGGAAAGCTGCTTACATGGCCTTTAAATCAATCTTCAGTCTGTTCTCCAGCGACTTGGCAATCGACCTCGGCACGGCCAACACGCTTGTCTACGCCAAAGGGCGCGGCATCGTCGTCTCCGAACCTTCCATCGTCGCTATCAACAAAATCACCAACGCCGTCGAAGCCGTCGGGCGTGACGCCAAAGAGATGTTGGGCCGTACGCCCGGCAACATCGTCGCCATCCGTCCGATGAAAGACGGCGTCATCGCCAACTTCGAAGTGACCGAGAAGATGCTTCAGCACTTCATACGCAAGGCGCACAACGGCAAAACGTGGGTCTCTCCGCGCGTCGTCATCGGCATCCCTTCGGAAATCACGCAGGTCGAGCGTCGCGCCGTCGAAGATTCCGCTTACCGCGCCAAGGCTTCGGAAGTTTATCTGGTGGAGGAAGCGATGGCGGCGGCCATCGGCGCAGGGCTGCCCATCACAGAGCCGCACGGCAACATGGTCGTGGACATCGGCGGCGGCACAACCGACATCGCTGTGATTTCGCTTTCCGGCATCGTCTATTCGCGGGCGGTGCGCGTGGCGGGCAACGAGATGGACGAGGCGATTACGCAGTATATCAAGCGCAAGTATAACCTGCTGATTGGCGAGCGCACCGCCGAGCAGATTAAGATTTCGCTCGGCTCCGGTTTTCCGCTTGACGAAATGCTCTCGATGGAAGTGCGCGGGCGCAACCTCATCGAAGGCATCCCGAAAACCATCTCGATTACGGACGAAGAGATACGCGAAGCGCTTGAGCCTTCCGTCTCCACCATCGTCAACGCCGTTCGCGTCGCGCTCGAACGCACGCCGCCCGAACTCTCCGCCGACATCGTTGAGCGCGGCATCGTGCTCACAGGCGGCGGCGCGCTCTTGAAGAACCTTGACCGTCGCCTCTCAATTGAAACGGGCCTGCCCGTCTCATTGGCCGAAGACCCGCTCTCAAGCGTCGTGCTCGGCACAGGCAAAATGCTTTCCGACTTCAACCTCCTGAAGCGCGTGAAGTGGGACAACACGCTGACGAGCGGAATGTAAAAAGCAGTAATGAGTGACAAGTGACGAGTGACGAGCAAGAGCTTGTTTCTCGCTCGTCACTTGTCACTCGTCACTCGTCACTGAGTTTATGGCAGTAAATCGCACGCAAAAAGAGATTCGGCAGCGCGCGCCGTGGTGGCTCATCGGGCTGCTGTTTATGAATCTGGCGTTGATGTCGTATGACGCGCGCGATGAGGCGACGAAGCAGCGCTTGATTCGCGTCTGGGCGCAAGCAATAGCCTCGCCGTTTCAGCGTGCGACGAGCGGCGCGGGCGGCGCGGGCGTTAGTTTCTTTCAGAAGATAGCAAGCTGGCGCACGGCGGTCGCGGAGAATGAACAACTGAGGCAACGCGTCGCACAGTTGGAAACCGAAATCAGGCAGGCGCGCGCCGGGCATGAGGAAAACGAGCGCTTGAAGGCCATGCTCGACTTGAAAGAGAAAAGCGAGTACAAGCCAATTCCGGCTGCCGTCATCGCGCGCGACCCGTCCTTGTGGTTCAATACGGTGACCATCAACCGCGGCAGTTCTTCGGGCGTCGAATTGAATATGCCGGTCGTGATGCCGGGCGGAATCGTCGGGCGCGTCGTGGCGACGAGTCCTTGGACGGCGCAGGTGATGTTGATTACGGATGACAAGTCGGCTGCGGGTGCGGCTGTCGGCCAGCTTGGCGAATCGTCTGCGCTCGGCTCGGTGCGCGGCCTCGGTGAAAACGGGTTGTTGGAGATGCGCTATGTTTCCGGGCTGGCCGAAGTCAAGGCCGGCGATTATGTGGTCACCACCGGACAAGACGGTATCTATCCACAGGGCCTGAACGTGGGTACGGTGGTGGAAGTCAGGAGCGGTTCTGCTACAACTCCGCACACGATTCATATTAAGCCTGGAGCGCGCATTGATTCGCTGGAAGAGCTGGCCGTTTTGCAGTATCGTCCGCCGCAACGCCCCGCGCCGGACCACACGCTGCCGAATGTAAAAAAGCAGTGACGAGTGATGAGTGACGAGTGACAAGTTAAAAGCTACTACTAACTTTCGTTAGTTGGTTTTCTTGTTCCTGCTCGTCACTTGTCACTCGTCACTTGTCACTGTTTTTAGAATGCGTCAACTGAAAATCGCGTTAGTCCTGTCGCTGGCCTTAATCCTGCAATCAAGCTTGGGCGTCATCTGGCGTCCTCTTACGTATATTGACCTGCCGCTCATCGTGGTGGTCTATTTCGCGCTGCAACGAGACGCCTTGCAGGCTTTAATCATCGGCGTGGCGGCTGGCCTGGCGGCCGACGCTCTCGGCGGGCCGAAGAGTTTGCTGGGCGCGGCGGGTTTTTCCAAAACTCTGACGGCCTATTTAATCGTCAGCCTCGCGACGCGCGTTAATATCGACAACCCTCTGGCGCGAATTCCCGTCTTAGCTGGCGCGGCCTTTTTTGATGACACGGTCTATGTCTTGC
>CAZEZJ010000024.1:0-24746 GCA_964516695.1 uncultured Blastocatellaceae bacterium | reverse complement strand
GACCTTGTAGAGGCTGACCTTCAGCTTGCTGTGGTTGACGCTGAAGACGGAATAACGCCCCGCCGCGTTGGGGTCGAGCACGATGAAGCCCTCGCGTGCGGACGAGAGAGACTTGTCCGCCGGGCCAACGTGGAAAACGAGGGGCGCGCGCTCGCCAAGGGTTTGCCCGAACGCGTCTTTGATGGATGGGTCGAGCTTCACTTGATAAGTTTTTCGCCCCTGCTTGATGCCGTCAATCGTCAGATAATTGCCGTTGACGTTCACTCTCATGCCCTTAATCTCGGGCACAACTTTCACCTGCGATTTTTGAAACGCCGACGCATCCAGAGGATTCGTAAAACTCACATACCACGAATAGAAGGGCGAGCATCTCTCGCTTACTTCGCAGTTTTGCGTGACGACGCGCAACGGCCCATAAGTGCTGAAGGAGAAGCTCTGCGCTTTGGGGGTCGTGCGCGGGCCTTCGGCGGAAGGAGTGCCGGGGCCGATGGTGACGCTGATGCCGGTAGCGGCGGGCAGCGCTTGAGATGCGTCTCCGGTCGCCGGGTCAACGGCGCGAAACGCCAGCCAACGCCCTTTCTCCGCCGCGCTCGCCAGCGCACGCACCCGTTCGTCCGCCGCAATCTCGGCCTCGGTCGCCAAGCGTATTTTCAAGTCTTTGCCGCCCCCGTTGACACGGATGGTCTGCAAGACTCTGGCCGGGTCTATCAACTGGTCAAAGGAGACGAACATGATGGCATCGCGCCGTTGCGGTTCGCTGCTCGGCCAGGTTGAGCGCACAATGGGCGCGGGCGTGGCGAAGCTCCATGATTGCGCGCTCGCCAGCGCGCCGCCGTTGGCTGACCGTGTGCCCGCCGGCACAGTTACGTTGTAGATGGTCGCCATCGGAAAACGCCCTTCGGGCACGAAGAGCAACGTTTTCGTTCCGACCCAGCGCCATTTGCCCTTCGGCTGCGGCAACAATCGAACGGGCGCGGCCTGTGCTTCGATTTCAGCGAGCGACGTGACGGCGACCATCGGCTGCGAAAACGTGACGCTCAACTGCGGAGCCAGCGGGATTTCGCCTTCGGGCGAATGGCGCAGCACGCCGAGCGGCCCTGTGTTCTTCGCGTCCGGCTGCGCTCTTTCTTCCGCGACGGGAAAACTCGTGTTGATGACCGTGCCCGTGCGCGGCGCGGGCAGCGAGCGGTCGCGCATCGCGAACTCCTGCTCGTCTCCCGTCTCGACATCGAAAGCGGGCAGCCTTTTTAACACCTGCTCGGTTTCGCTCGCGCTCAATTTGACGGATGGAGCAATCTTGTTGTTCGACTGCTGTTCGGGCTGCTCAGCGCCCTCGCTCAAACGAAAGCGCAAGCCCTTCGGCCCCGTCTGAGCGGCTGTATCGCGCGCACGCGTTATCAATTCGGTTGCGCCGCGAACCACAATCGTCTGCCTCTCGAAGGGCAGGATGCCAAAGAAAAGGGAGAACATCACGAGCAGGGAAATTTTATTCTTGAGACGACTCATCTTAAAGCCTTTGCTCCTCGCTGAGGGCTAAACGTTATTAAAGCAATCGGGAGATGCACACGGTCTGCTGCCAACTAGGCGACAAACCGCAAGGTATTCATCCGGCCTTCACGGTTAGACACGGGACCACGGGCGAAAGTTCCGTGAGCCTGAAGTCCGACCCGGCCGCGCATGTGGGCCACGCATTTTAGGCCCGCACCGAGTTTAGAACGAGCCGCCTGCGCTTTGTTGCATAGCCCGTGTGGGCGGAAATGGTATAAGCTATACCGGTTCACAAAGCGAGACAATCCGAAGGAGAGCTTTTCCAGTATGCCTACAGAGCAACAGTCGGTTGCGGATATTTTCCGGCGCGCACAGGCCATCCGGCGCGAAAACCCGCAAGCCTCCTACAAGGACATCAAAGCGCAGCTCGTCAGCGAATACAAGGGCGCGCCCTTCCCGCCCGTCTACAATCTGGCTATCCCTGAGCAGGACGCACGCGCGCCCGAAGAAGATTGGTCAGCCGGGCTTTCCCTCATGCTGCGCGGCATCCAGCAGGAAGACTGGCCGGAAGTCATCAACGGCATCATCCTCAGCCTTGAGCAGACGGAAAACTACGAACGCCAACGCAGCGGCGGCGATTCCAATCGCGACCGTTGGCACGACCGCACCATTGGCATTAACCAACAGACCGAAAAAGGCGTCGGCAAATGGATGCCCGAAGATTTGATGCGGCTGGCCGAAGGACAAGCGAAAAAGCAATAAGCGGTAAGCGGTAGGCAGTTAACACCCAAAAGCTGCCTACTGCTCATCGCCTGCGTGAGAGATAGTAATGAGTTTTTTAGGCAATCTATTTAACGACCCGTTGTATCAAAAGGGTGAGGCGCGCAAGCCCGAGGAGATAGCTGACGGAGAGGTTATTATCAGTCCAGACACGCGCCGCGAAAACCGCGTCCCGCCAGGGCAGACGCGCACGCGTAAGTGGCCCGTGCTCGACGCGCACGGCACGCCTCCGATAGACCTCGCAACGTGGACTTTCGAGATTAGTGGCCTCGTCGAGAAAGAGCAGCGCTGGTCGCTCGACGAGTTTATGCAACTGCCAGCGGTCAAGGTCTATGCTGACTTTCATTGTGTGACGCGCTGGTCGCGGCTTGATAACGTGTGGAGCGGCGTGGCGACGCGCGAGCTGGCGCGCATGGCCGGCGTGAAGCCGGAAGCGAATTTCGTGCTCGCCTACGGTTATGATTACGGCTGGTCAACCAATATCCCGCTCGAATATTTCCTCGCTGAAGATGCGCTTTTCGCTTGGTCGCACGACGGCGCTCCGATTCCGCCCGAACATGGCGGCCCCGTGCGTTTGATTGTTCCGCAACTTTACGCTTGGAAATCCGCCAAGTGGGTGAAGGGCCTCCGCTTTCTTGAGCAAGACCAGGCCGGATTCTGGGAAGAGGGCGGCTATCACATGCGCGGCGTGCCTTGGAACGGGCGCGACGGCGAGCGGTTTCGCTGGCAGGGCGACGAGTGAAAAAGTTGAAGGAGGTTTTGAGAGTCGCGCTCCGCTGCGAGCCGTAGAGAGTCTTGTGCGGGTGAGGCAAGCCAAGTCATCCGCCGCTTTGTCTTTGCCGGTGAGAAAGAATTGGAGATGAGATGAGAGCGACAAGCAGCGCGGTCTTGCTGCTTTGGCAAGAGCCATCAGCGACCCCGCAGACGATTAAGGAAGTTTTCTTTGAACTCCGCGAGCGCTTTCTCAACGCTCTGCCCGGAGTGATGACGGGCGCTATCATCTTCGCCATTTTTTATCTGGCAGCCTTTGGCGGCGCGCGGCTCATCAGCTACGCCGCGCCGCGCGTCAAAGCCGACACGGGCGTCGTTCTCCTGCTCTCGCGCGTCTACTACTACACCTTAATCATCCTCGGCCTCGTCACTGGCCTCGGCGCGACCGGATTAAACGTTAACGCCCTCGTCGCGGGCCTCGGGCTGACCGGCTTTGCGTTCGGCTTTGCGCTCAAAGACGTGCTCTCAAATTTGCTCTCCGGCATCATGCTCTTAGTCTATCAACCGTTTAACATCGGCGACCAAATCAAGATGGGAGGCTACGAAGGAACGATTAAAACCATCCGTATGCGCGACACCGTCGTCCGCAGCTACGATGGACGCAACATCATCATCCCCAACACCAAACTAATCACAGAGGTGGTTGTTAACAACACGACGGCCAAGCTGCGGCGCGAATCCATCGTTATCGGCATCCCCTCTAACGCAAACGTTAACGAAGCGTGCGAGTTGTTCCTGCAAGCGATGCAACAACATTCGACCATCACCGGACGCGTCGAAATGCCCTTGCGCGCAACCTACACCGCCGAAGACGTGGTGCTCATCGAAGGCCGCTTCTGGTATGAGCCGCGCGTGAACGGGAAGGTCGTGGAGAGCGAGGTGGCGCAAACGCTCAAGACATCGCTCGAACGCGCGCACATCGAAATGTTTTTCCCCCCGGAAGAAGATATAGTCAAGCACTTGAGCAAAGCGCAATTCATAGAGGAAGAGGAGTCCGAAAAGATTTGAGAGCAACGATTGAGAGCGCCAGCCCAGGACACGCCGCGCCCGGTGCCGCAGCAAGACCGAAGGACGCAGCGGCGGTCATTCTGCTGCGCGCCGCGAGTGGGGACGCGTCGAACACGGAAGTGTTCTGGGTGAGGCGCAACCCGCGCATGGCATTTCTCGGCGGCTTTCATGCATTCCCCGGCGGACAGCTTGAGGCAGCGGATGCTGAAGCGCGCGTCCGAAACTGCGCTGACGCTGAAACTGCCGCGATGATAGCCTGCGCCGCGCGCGAACTGTTTGAAGAACTCGGCGTGCTCGCGGCGCGCGGCGGCGAGACCTTAACGAAGGGACAGCGCGCATCTCTGCTCGACGACCTCGAATCGGGCCGCATGTCCTTCGCGCAGCTTCTAGACCACTACGGCCTACACTTGGACGCGCGTGATTTCACCTACGCCGGACGCTGGGTGACGCCCCCTTTTAGCCCGCGTCGCTTCGATACGTGGTTTTTTCTCGTCAACTGTCCGCCTAAGCAAGAGCCGCAACTCAAGGATGCGGGCGAACTGGACGCTGGCGAATGGACGACCGCCGGCGCGGCTTACGAACGCTGGCAACGCTCGGAAGTTCTCGCCGCGCCGCCCGTCTTGCACGCCTTGAAAACTCTCGCGGGCGGGATGACAAACAATCTCATCGAGCGTTTTCTTTCCGTTCCGCAAGCGCATCGCCAGCCCGTACGCCGCATAGAGTTTCGTCCCGGCTTCATCTGCTTTCCGGTGCGAACGCCCACCAAGCCGCCCGCGACACACACCAACTGTTACATCGTCGGTCAACGCGAACTTGTCATCATCGACCCCGCTTCAATCTACGAGGAAGAACAAGCGGCGCTCGCCGCTTGCGTTGACGACCTCCTCGCGGAAGGCCGCGAGATTCGCGAAATCATCCTGACGCACCTGCATCCAGACCACGTCGGCGGAGTCGCTGCGCTCTCCGAACATTTGCAGGGGCGCGTGCCCGTGGCCGCGCACAAGCTGACGGCTGAACCTTTGCGCGCCTCGGTTCGCGTTGACCGTTTGATTGAAGACGGAGAACTGCTGGAACTTGCGGGCGAGCCGCCGATTCGCTTGCGGGCGCTGCACACGCCGGGCCACGCGCGCGGTCATCTCTGTTTTTACGAAGAGCGGACGGGCGCTCTCATCACGGGCGACAATATAGTCGGCTTAGGTTCGGTGCTGATTGACCCGCCCGAAGGCAACATGCGTGATTATCTGGATTCGCTCGAACGCCTGCGCCAGCTTCCCAATTTGAGCGTGCTCTTTGGCGCTCACGGCCCGGCGATGGGAAATCCGCGCGCGAAGATTGAAGAATACATCGCGCACCGCCTCGAACGTGAAGCAAACATTCTGGCGGCTGTGCGCGCGGGCGCAGGGCTTGCGCAGGAGATTGTCGCGCGCGTTTACACGGACGTGCATCCGAAGGCGCACCAGATGGCCGAGCGCGCCGTCATCGCGCACCTGGAAAAACTCGCAGCCGACAATCTCGTCTCGCGGCTCGATGACGGCTCTTACGTCGCCAACGACCTCGCGCCCTCGGCCAGTTAGACGACAGCACGGGCGAGTTTGATTAAAACAACTAAACCTAACCACACAAACTACACAGAACAGGGTTTCAAGCAATGGCAATGGCACAGAATCTAGGTGAACTCAAAGCAAGCGGCTATGCGCCCGTCTCAGTCAAGGACGAGATGCGCGCTAATCTGGTGCGGAAAATCCGCGCCGGCGAAAAACTCTTTCCCGGCATCGTTGGATACGACGAGTCGGTCGTCCCGCAAATCACAAATGCGATTCTCGCGCGGCATAATCTAATTCTCTTGGGCCTGCGCGGCCAGGCCAAGAGCCGCATCATTCGTCAACTGACCGGCCTGCTCGACGCTTCGATTCCCGTCATCGCCGGCTCGGAAGTCAACGACGACCCCTTTCATCCCATCAGCGCCTATGGTCGTCAGATGATTGAAACGGAAGGTGACAAGACGCCCATCGCTTGGATTGGGCGCGACGCGCGCTTCGTCGAAAAACTGGCGACGCCCGATGTGACCATCGCAGACATCATCGGTGACGTTGACCCCATCAAGGCGGCCAAAGGCGGCCACCTTTTGTCCGATGAATTAACCATTCACTACGGCCTGCTCCCGCGCGCCAATCGCGGCATCTTCGCCATCAACGAACTGCCCGACCTCGCCGGAAAAATTCAGGTCGGCCTCTTCAACATCATGCAGGAGGGCGACGTGCAGATTAAAGGCTATCCCGTGCGGCTGCCGCTGGACGTGATGCTCGTCTTCTCCGCCAACCCTGAAGACTACACGGCGCGCGGCAAAATCATCACGCCCTTAAAAGACCGCATCGGCGCTGAAGTTTCCACACACTACCCGGCAGATTTGCAACTCGGCGTGGAGATTACAAAACAGGAAGCATGGACGACGCGCCAGGGCGTCGAAGGCCAACTAACCATTCCCGATTTTATCCGCGAGACAGTGGAACAGATTGCCTTTGAAGCGCGCGACGACCAACGGATTGACAAACGCTCCGGCGTCTCGCAGCGCTTGCCCATCAGCGTTATGGAATCAATCGTCTCCAACGCCGAACGCCGCGCGCTCCTGACGGAAGAAGAAGAGATTGTCCCGCGCATCTCCGACATCTACGCCGCCCTGCCTTCGATGACAGGCAAAATGGAACTCGAATACGAAGGCGAGCAAATCGGCGCGGCCAAAATCGGTAAAGACTTAATCAAGCGCGCCGCCGGAGTCGTCTTCGAAGACTACTTCGTCGGGATAGATTTGACCGCCACCATCCGCTGGTTTGACCAAGGCAACAACTTGCGCCTCGCTGACACCGCCGCGGCAGGCGAATGCATGAACCTGCTCGAACCCGTCCCTGAATTAATCGAGACGACCATCAACACCTTTAACTGCAAACGCACGGACGCGGGCATGGTCGTCGCGGCCTGCGAGTTTGCCCTTGAAGGTCTCTACGCGCAGAACAAAATCAGCCGCAACGAAGAGGGCGGCTACACCGCCGCCACCAAAGCCAGAAAAGACAGGCGCGGTATGATTTACGATGACCTGACGGAGACCGGACGCTATAGCTGATTTTAGATTCGCGTTTTGAAATCCCGCTCCGATTTCAAATGCAGCCGGGAGGCCGATTAGAGCATGGCTACTCTGGAAACTTACAGAGACAAATTTGCCGAGAGCGGTTGGCGCGTTTTCGAGCGGGCGCTTGTCGAAGCACGCGTGCGCGAGCGAAATCTTGTCGGAGTCGAACACATCCTCTACGCTCTCACGCAGGAGCAGGCCGAACTCTTCACGTCCCTTCTGTGCAGCGTTGCCGATAATAAAGACGCCTTTGCGATGTTAATCGAATTAATCGAGTTGCGTCTGGAAGCCAGCCCGCAGCACGAAGCAGCGGGCGTTCGTCTGGCAGTTGAAACCATCGAACTCTTGAAGCGCACGTGGAAGCGCGTGCGCTCTAACGTGCGCCAGCGAATCGAGGCGGTTGACCTTTTCATCACGCTGGTGATGGACGAAAAAAGCCTCCTGCGTGAGCTTTTAGGGAAACTGCTCAAAGACCCGCAGGCGGAAGCCTTGCCTGTCCGCGACCTCATCGCCGTGGTGGAAAGCGCAAGCCAAAGCCGCCCCATTTCGCAGCAAACCTATAAATTCCTCGCGGGCGAAATGGTGCGCATCAAAAGCGGCCCCTTCGCCAGTTTCACAGGCCAGGTCGCAGAGGTCAACGAGCAGGATGCCACGCTCAAGATAGCCGTCTTCATCATGGCCCGCGAGATGCCTGTCGAGTTAAAATTTTTCGATGTAGAGAAACTAAGGTCGGAATAAGCTGGTTTGAAGTCTGTCGTTTCAAACTACGAACAAGGACGAGAATGAAGTTTATACGTTATTCAAAATTCAAGGGCTTTGATGTTTCGTCAATCAATCTCGGCGATTTGATGAATGCTCTCTCGGATTCGCTGCTGCAATCGGGTTACGACGATGACTACTACTGGACGCGCGAGCGCAGGCCGCAGGATACGTCGCTCGACGCCTTACGGCGTGCGCTCTTGCAAGCGCTCATTGAGCAGGGCTTGATTGACGAGCAGCAGGTCAAAGAGATGCTGGCCGATAATGAGGGCAAGTTTAAGGGTTCGCTCCTGGAAGAGATGCTCAACCAGTTAATCGAACGGCTGGTGGAAGAAGGCTATCTGAATCTGAAGGAAGAACAATCGCCGCAGCAGCAGCGCCGCCAGCAGCAGCAGCAGGGAGGACTGGGCGAAGTCTCAGACCCGATGCCGCGCAACGTGCATTTTGAAGTGACGGAGAAGGGGCTTGACTTTCTCGGTTATAAAACGCTGCGCAGTCTGTTGGGCAGTCTCGGCAAGAGTTCGATAGGGCGGCACGACACGGCGCATCTCTCGACCGGAGTGGAGGCGGCGCAGGCGTCGAAGCTTTACGAGTTTGGCGATACCGTTAACTTGGATGTCAACACGACGCTGCTCTCCGCCATTCAACGCGAAGGTCTAGCGGTTCCGCTCAATCTCGAATACAGCGACTTGCATGTGCATCAATGCGACTATCAATCTTCGTGCGCTACGGTCGTCATGCTTGATTGCTCGCACTCCATGATTCTCTACGGCGAAGACCGTTTTACTCCGGCCAAGAAAGTAGCGCTGGCGCTCTCGCACCTGATTCGCACACATTACCCGGGCGACTCGCTCAAAATCGTGCTCTTTCACGACAGCGCCGAAGAGTTGCCGATGGCCAGGCTGGCGACCACGCAGGTCGGCCCCTATCACACCAACACCGCCGAGGGCTTGCGGCTCGCGCGCCGCCTGCTGCAAGCCCAACGCAAAGAGATGAAGCAAATCGTGATGGTGACGGACGGCAAGCCGACCGCCTGTTTTCTCGAAGCCGGAGCGGCCACGCCTTACGGCAGGCGAAGCCTCTCCGCGCGCGACGCTAGCAGCACGGAGCGCAGGCTCTATAAGAACCCGATGGGCATGGACCAGTTCGTGATGGCCGAGACCTTCAAGGAGGTGCAGGCGTGCCGCAAGGCAGGCATTATGATTAACACGTTCATGCTCGCCAGCGACTACTACTTGGTCGAGTTCGTCAAAGAGATGACCGCGATGACGAACGGCAAAGCCTACTTCGCCAACCCGAACAATTTATCGCAGTTTGTCCTGATGGATTTTCTGAAGCGAAGAACCAGCAAAGTTAAAGGATGAAGGAATTGATTCATTTTGGTCATGTCATCATTGATTCATTTATTAAATGATGACATGAAACAATGAATAAATGAATCAATCGCTCCATCTCAGCCCTCGCTTGAGCATTTGATGACCGCACGATTTCCGCAACCAATCAAGAAGAGGCGCGTGTGGGTGCCTTATTTTATTCTGGCGGCTTCGCTGCTGCTCACCCTCATCGCCACTTACTACGTGCTGAAAACGGCTGAAGCCAAAGACCGTTTACAATTTCAAAACGCCGTCCAGCGCACGCAGGATAATATACAGAAGCGCCTGGACACATACATCGAACTGCTCTATGCGGGCAGCGCCCTCTTTGCCGTCAACGAAACTGTCAACCGCGAGCAGTTTCATATCTTCGTTGAGCGGCTGGACGTGGGCCAACGTTTTCCGGGTCTTCAGGGCATAGGTTTTTCGGCGCGCGTCAAGGCAAATGAAAGAGAGACTTTCGCAGCCGAGATGCGGCGGCAGGGGCTAGAGAATTTCAAGTTTTGGCCCGAAAATCCGCGCGACGAATATCATTCGATTATCTACATTGAGCCGCCGGATGAGCGCAACCGCGCCGTCATCGGCTACGACATGTTTACAGAGCCGACGCGACGCAACGCGATGGAGCGGGCGCGCGACACGGGCGCAGCCGCCGCCACGGGCCGCGTCACGCTGGTTCAGGAAATCCAAGCGGAACAAAAGCAGGCGGGCTTTCTCATCTACGTTCCCGTTTATCGCGGCGGGCAGATTCCCACCTCCGTCGCTGAACGGCAGCGAGAGCTTCTCGGCTTCGTCTACAGTCCGTTTCGCGTGGACGATTTCCTGCGCGGCATCTTCGGCAATGAGAGCTATCGCAGCGTGGATTTTAGTATCTACGACGGCGCGCAACTATCAAACGAAACCCTGCTGCACCGTTCATCGCAGAACCCAAACGACGACTCGCATTCTCCGCACTACACCGCCAGCACAACGCTTGATGTCGCGGGACGCACGTGGAACATCAACTTCGCATCGCGCACGGAGTTTGATGAAGTGTCGGGCACCCGCCTCGTTCCGCTGGTTCCCATCGGCGGGCTGCTCATCAGCATCCTCTTGTTCGGCGTCACATGGTCGCAGGCGCACGCACGCAGGGCGGCAGAGCGCTCGACCTTCGACTTGCGCCAGTCCGAAGAGGCCCTGCGCGAGAGCGAGTCGCGGCTGAGAAGGCTCGTCGAAGCCAACGTCATCGGCCTCATCATCGCGGACTTAAAAGGCCATATCGTTGAAGCCAACGACGCCTTCCTCAACATCATCGGCTACACGCGCGAAGACCTCACCCGCGGGCAACTCAACCGCGCGGAGATTACGCCGCCCGAATACCGCCATCTCTACGAGCAAGCCATGCAGGAGGTGAAGCGGACGGGCAGCCACGCGCCCTACGAAAAAGAGTATATCCGTCGCGACGGCACGCGCGTTCCCGTGCTGGTCGGCACGGCTTACATCGGCGGCCCCGAAGATTTGACCGTGGGCTTTATCCTCGATTTGACGGAACGCAAGCGCGCAGAGCGTGCGTTGCATGAAGCGGACCGCCGTGCGCTCACCGAATACGAGCGCCTCCTCGTCCGCATCGCGAGTCTCGCACAGGCCTTTGGGACGGCGCGCGACCTCGTGACAGTCTTTCGCGCGCTGCGCGACTTCGCCGTCGCCTCTGCTCCCTGCATCGGCATCTTCATCTCGCTCTACGACCCGCAACGCGACGTGCGCACAGCCGCCTACGCTTGGGGCGACGACCAAGAGATTGATATTACTCAACTGCCGCCCATGCCGATTACGAGCGACGGGCCGAACAGCCGCGCCGTCAGAACCGGCGAAATCATCGTCTCGAATGATTACCAGGCTCGCGCACCGGGCCATCCGCGCATCAAGGTCGGCGTGGACAACGGGCTGCTGCCGCGCTCGTCGCTCGTCGCCCCGATGTCCGTGATGGGCCGCATCATCGGGACGATTGACGTGCAGAGCTACGACCTCGGCGCTTATCAAGAGGAGCATGTGACGGCGCTCAGGATGGCGGCCAATCTCGCCGCCGTCGCCGTCGAAAACGTGCGACTCTTCGAGCGCGAGAACAAGGCGCGCAAGCTGGCAGAGGAATCCAACCGCATGAAGGACGAGTTTCTAGCCACCGTTTCACACGAACTGCGCACGCCTTTGACGGCCATCTTCGGCTGGTCGCGGCTGCTCTCCTCCGGCACGCTCGACCAGGAAGCGAGCACGCGCGCCATCGAAACCATCGAGCGCAACGCGAAAGCTCAGGCGCAGATTATTGACGACATCCTCGATGTCTCGCGCATCATCACAGGCAAGCTGCACTTTGATGTCGCGGCCTTCGAGCTAACCGGCGTTATCGAGGCGGCGATTAATGCCGTGCGTCCGGCGGCTGAGGCTAAGCGAATCCAGTTGCGGACCGTTTTCGATAATCATCCGATTCTAGTCTCCGGCGACCATAATCGCCTGCAACAAGTTGTCTGGAATCTGCTCTCCAACGCCGTCAAGTTCACGCCCGCCGGCGGTCATGTCGAACTGCGCCTCGCGCAAAGCGGACCACACGTCGAGATTACCGTGACCGACACAGGGCAAGGCATCAATCCAGAGTTTTTGCCTTACGTCTTCGACCGCTTTCGCCAGGCCGACGCCAGCACCACACGGCAGCATGGCGGACTCGGGCTTGGCCTCGCCATCGTGCGTCATCTGGTCGAACTGCATGGCGGGACGGTCTCAGCCGAAAGCCGCGGTGAGGGTCAGGGCGCAAGCTTCAAGGTGACGCTTCCGCTGCTCGGCGTGCGGCCGGAGACGGCTCCTGACAATGCGAGCGGGCGCTCAACGACGCTTGGCACTCAACCAACAGGCGCACAGCCTCAACTCACGGGCCTGCGTGTGCTGGTGGTCGAGGATGAACCGGACACGCGCTTGATGATAAAGATGGTGCTTGAATCCTGTGAGGCTGAGGTGAAGGCGGCGGCATCGGCGCAGGAAGCGATTGCTGTGCTTGAGAATTGGCGGCCCGACGTTTTGGTCTCAGACATTGGAATGCCTGATATGGACGGCTATGAATTGATTCGAAAAGTGAAAGCGATGGAATCGGCGCGCGGTCGTAGTCTTCCGGCGGTGGCGCTGACGGCTTATGCCAGAGACGAAGACCGCGAGCAATCAATCGCCGCGGGCTATCAAATGCATCTGGCGAAACCCGTCGAGCCTTCCGAACTCGTCAACGCCATCGCTCAACTCGCCGGACAAACAACCGAGAGCTTTTGATAACGGTGATGTCTTTTGATTGCGTTCTTGATAAGAGAAGAACAGGAGTGAAATGAAAAGAGCGAAGCTGCGCGGAATCGAAATGGCATATGAGGATGAAGGGCGTGGCCCGGCGGTCGTCTTGCTGCACGGCTACCCGTTTAATTGTTCGATGTGGCGCGAGCAGGTCGAAGCTTTGCGGGAGAGTTATCGCGTCATCACACCGGACTTGCGCGGCTTAGGCGAGACGCCGCCAGCGGTCGAGACGGCGACGATGGATGAGATGGCACGCGACGTAGCCGCGCTTCTTGAGCAACTTGAGATTCAACGCACGGTCTTGGGCGGCCTCTCGATGGGCGGCTATGTCGCGCTCTCTTTTTATCGCCGCTTTCCTCTGTACGTTCGCGGCCTCGTCCTTGCCGACACGCGCCCGCAAAGTGATACTGACGAAGCACGCCGCACGCGCGCCGAACAGGCGCAAACAATCTTGCGCGACGGAATGGAAGCCATCACAGACAGCTTTTTACCGAAAGTGCTCACGCCCGCAACGCTTAATGAACGACCCGACGTGGTCGCACGCGTCCGCGAGATGATAAACAGCACCGACCCGCGAGGCGCAGCCGCGGCCCTCCACGGCATGGCCGCACGCAGCGACCAGACAGACCTTTTGCCGCGCATTCTCGCGCCCGCGCTCATTATCGTCGGGCGCGAAGATAAGCTCACCCCGCCGCAGGATGCAGAGCTGATGCACCGCGAGATTCGCGGCTCGCATCTGGAGATAATTGATGGGGCCGCGCACCTGTCCAACATCGAGCAGCCCACAGAGTTTAATCGCTCGCTCGCAGACTTTCTGCAAGCACTTCAACCATAGAAGATGTAGTCATTGATTCATTTACTCTAATGAAACATCGAGTTAATGAATCAATGATTAAATGTTCAAATGAATCAATTTTTGAAATACAGTATTGAAGAGCGCGTGCGCTGGGGCGACGTTGATGCGGCGCGGATTATTTTCTACGGCGCATATATTCGTTTTTTTGAGTTTGCCGAAACAGAGCTTTTTCGCGCGGTCGGCTTGCCCTACAGCGTGATGTTCGATGAGTTGGACATCTGGCTGCCGCGCGCTCATCTGGAATGCGACTTCCGACGCGCGGCGCAGTTGGATGACCTTCTCGTCGTCTCCGCCTACATCGGGCGCATCGGCACGAAATCGCTGCGGCTGAACTTTGAAGTGCGTCGCAAGGACGAAGAAGAGATGCTGGCCGAAGCTCACTTCATCCTCGTCGCCGTCCGCCGCGACACCTTCGAGACCGTCGCCGTTCCCACGGAACTAAAACGCCGTCTCGCGCCTTACACACAGCCCTGAACAAGGATGATGACGGCTGTAACGATGCTGGATGAAGTAGACGAAACTGGCCGCAGAGCGCAAACTCCTTGACGAGCACTCGTCAAGGTTTGACGAGCCGGAGGAAAGAGGTGGCACGCGATGATTGATGACACGAGCTTAGAATTCGATATGTTTGAGGACGCGCGGCAAAGGCTCGTCGCGGTGCTTATCGCTGAGGGGCGCGACCGCATCGAAGCCGAAAAAATCGCGCTCTACGTCATCCAAGGCTTGCGCGACATGCCCAAACTCCTCACCATGCTCTCCGAAGCACGCTCTCACTCGCCCGCCAAAATCATGCAAGCCCTCAATCTCGTCCTCGACGATGCAAGCGCGCTGGAAAAAGCCAGAAGGCTGCTGCTCGGACTCGAAGAGCAAGAATAAAGAGAAAACGATAAAGTAGGAACGATGAACGCTGCAACGATGAACTAAGAGCAGCTTGCTTTTCATTCATCGCTCATCGTTGCCTTCACAACGGCCAGACGGCGCTCTGCGCCAGTTTACGTTTGAGATTAATGTAGCCTTGGTCGCCCGCGACCAGTTCGCACAGGACGCGCCGGATGCCGCGATGCCCGCGCCCGAGTTCAATCATTCTTTCCGTAAACGGCGCTCCCCAGAAGCTTCCGTAAAAGCGGCGGCGCATCTCCGCCGCCCGCTTCAATTCACGCCCGAAATCATTGCGCCAGAGATTTTCATAATCCTCAGAACAACCCGCAAGATACGCTTGCGCGAACAACTCAGCCGAACGCAGCGCGTAGTAAATCCCCTCGCCCGTCACAGGGTCAGCGAAGCCCGCGGCGTCTCCGAGCAGCGCCCACCCTTGGCCCGCTGCGCGCCGCGTGTTCCAAGTCTCCGCGGCAAGCCCCGGAATCCGCGCCGCGTATCGCTCGGTAGACGTTTCCAGTTGCTCTTTGATTAACTCATCACGCGCCTGGTCCTGCGGCCTGCTGGCCCACAAGTGAGCGGTCCGGTCTGTGCGCAGGCGATAGTAGCCGACCATGAAGTCCCACAGCAGGCTATCGAGCGCTCGGTGGTCAAAGGCATCCTGCGACGTGGCGATGCCAAAAGAGATGTGGTCTACGCGCGGAAAGGCCCACGCATAACCGGCCCAGCCGGGAAGAAAAGCGATGATGGTCGGCGCGCTTTCCGCCTTCGGCAGCGGCGCGCGGTAGCCGAAGGCGACTTCCATCTCCGCGGGCGGAAGCGGCCCCGCGAGTTTTTTTCCAATCGGGCTGTTTGCTCCGTCGGCCGCGACCAGCAGCGGCGCGCTCCACTCTTTGCCGCCCTGACGACTACGCACAACCCAATCATCGTTTTCACTGGCCCGCATTTGAAACGAAACGCGCTCCGCGAAGACGTGTGCTCCGGCGTGGCGGGCGCGTTCGCGCAAGTATGAATCGAAGGCTGTGCGCGAATAAATGGCAAACGGCTCTTCGAGTTTGAGACGCAGCCTTTTGCCCGAGGGCGAATACATTTCCACTTCGTCAATCGTGCGGCCCACAGCTTTGAGTAGTTGCGGCCATGCCTTGAGCGCTTTTGCTGTCACGCCGCCGCCACAGGCCTTCGGTTCGTTCGCAGGCCGGCCGTCAAAGAGCGCCACACGCACACCCTCACGCGCCAGATGTTCAGCCGCAAATGACCCGGCTGGCCCAGCGCCCACAATCAACACTGCAAAATTTTCACTCGTCGCGGCCATTGAAACTCGTCTCTTGTGCCAATCAGCCCTAAAGGGCGCGTCCAAACTTTCTTCCGCTTTAAGCTTATCATCATAGTTGTCTTTGACATGATGGCGCAATTCAAGCTTGCCGGCGCGCTCGCTGCGTGTGATAGAATGCGCCTGTTCCCCAAAACTAATCTCCCTCAAGGCTCCGGCTGCCGCGCGTTGCCGTAGGATTTCGCGTAGCACCGAAGTCTCTAGCTCTTTACGCTTGGCGTTTGTTTTCAGAGCACGCCCTTTATTCTTAGTTTGCGTTGAAAGCGATGAGCGTAGGTTCAATAGTCTTTGCCGGAATAGCACCGCACCCGCCGATTATGGTGCCCGAGGTCGGGCGCGAGGCGGCGGCGGAGGTGCGCGGCTCGATTGATGCCATGCGCGATTTCACAGAGCGCCTCATTGAGAGCGGCGCAGAAACGGTCGTCATCATCTCGCCCCATGCGCCGCTCGAAGCGCGCGCGTTTGTCGCCTACCATGACGCAACGCTGCGCGGAGACTTCGGTAACTTCCGCGCACCCGCGACGAAAGTTGAAGCCCCGCTTGACGAAGAACTGCTGCGTTCGATTATGCAGGCCGCCGATGAACAGGGGTACGAAGTAACCGGCATCAAAGGCTACGAACTCGATCACGGAACAGCCGTTCCGCTCTACTTTCTTCAACGCAACGGGTGGCGCGGCTCCGTGGTCGCGCTCGGCTACAATTTTTTATCCAACGAAGACCACTTGCGTTTCGGCTCCTGCATTCGCGGCGCGGTGGAAGCACTCGAACGGCCCACGGCGCTCGTCGCCAGCGGCGACTTGAGCCACCGTTTGAAACCCTCTGCGCCCGCCGGATACCAGCCGCAGGCGCATCTCTTCGACGAAGAGATTGTCAACAGCCTGCGCGATTGCCAGCCCGAACGCATCATTGGTATTGACCAAGACTTGAGAAAGCTGGCTGGCGAATGTGGCTATCGTTCGATGCTCATCGCCTTTGGCGCAACGCAGGCGCTTCAATCAAACTGCGAAGTGTTGCACTACGAAGCGCCCTTCGGCGTCGGCTACATGGTCGCTCAGCTTGTGCAGGCGCACGGAGCAGCAGTTGAGGATAGAGAATCCAGCGGTCAAGCACAGGAGACGCAGCAGGACGTTTCAAACGGCGAAGACCTGCCCACGCTGGCTCGCCGCGCGGTCGAGACCTTTGTTCGTCAAGGAATAGTTATTGAGCCGCCGTTAACATCGTCGGGTTTGCTAAGCCAACACGCCGCATGTTTCGTTTCTCTGAAAACTCTGGCGGGTGATTTACGCGGCTGCATCGGCACGATTGAGCCGCTCAGGAAAACTTTGGGCGAAGAGTTAATCGCTAACGCCATTAGCGCCGCCACGCGCGACCCGCGCTTTCCGCCCGTCAACGCCGACGAGCTATCTCGTTTGCGCTACTCGGTGGACGTTCTACATTCGCCCGAACCAGCCGAATTTGAAGAACTCGACCCGCTGCTTTACGGAGTGATAGTCGAGGATGAAGCGGGCGTTCGTCGTGGTCTGCTGCTGCCTGACATACAGGGCGTCGAGACGGCTCAACAGCAGGTTGACATCGCCGCGCGCAAAGCCGGAATCAATCCCGGCACGCCGCTTAAGCTTTCTCGTTTCCGCGTCGAACGCTTCCGCGAGTCGGCGCTTCAACCTACAACGTTAGAATCAAGGAGCACACACAATGGCAGATAACAAGAGTGAGTCATCAATCAACGATAATTCGAGGGACGAGGGCTTGGAGCCTGAGCGTGCGCCGACAGCGACCGAAGCGATTAATCCCGCCAACGACGAACGCTCGCTCGACATCGGCGAATCAGGGCAATTCGCTCCCGGCGGCTACTATAATCAACTCGGCGTCACAAAACCCGACCGCATTGACCTAGACGAGCAGACAGCCGGCACGTCCGGCGATTCAAAGAAATAGTTAGACTTATTGTGATTGATGGCTGGACTAGAGGCCAGCACTCCGTGCGTTTTGGAGACAAAAAATCCGCTGCATACTCTCAATGTATGCAGCGGCAAGATTCACAGGAGGAAAAGGAAGCTCAGTTTACACTTGAAAGCGTGGTGTGTCAAATGGCTTCGCGTGACCTGACACACCACGCTTTTTTGTATCAAAAACTAGACATCCAGATTCTTCACGTCGAGCGCATTGTCTTCAATGAAACGGCGGCGCGGCTCGACCGCATCGCCCATCAGCACCGTGAAAATCTCATCGGTCTCCACGGCATCATCCACACGCACTTGCAGCAGCGTGCGCTTTTCAGGGTTCATCGTCGTTTCCCAAAGCTGCTCGGGATTCATCTCGCCCAAGCCTTTGTAGCGCTGGATGGTCAAATCCTTCTTGGCCGCCGCCAGCACACGCTCAAGCAAAGCCTCTCTGGTCTCAAGCTCTTCGCTCGAACCGTTTTCTCCGGCGACGAAGGGCGCAGCCAGCCGCTCCTCCAGCCCCTTGTAAAGCTCTACGGCCTTCTGAAACTCTACGTAGCTCGCCAAATTCCAGTCAATGCGCACACGGACGCCCGAATCAGCCGTGGTCTCAATCTTCCACATGCCGTGCTCTTCGTCTTCGTTAAAGTCGGTCTTATAGCCCTGCGCGGCGAGTGCTCCTTCAAGACGCGCGACATCGTTTTCGTTCTCAAAAAGATTACGCAACGTCATCTCTTCGCGGCGCAAGATGCCCTTTCTTCCGGCCAGCGCTTCAAGGAGCGCGTTGAGCATCCGGCTGTCGCCGCCGAGGCGGCGCGCCAGTTTTTCACAATAGCGCTTGAATTCCACCATCTGCTCAAGGGCACGCGCTAAATCACGCCCCTCGATGGCCGTCTCCGAGCCTGCGGACTTGACTTTAATGTCGCCCGTCGCCATCCGCATCATGTAGCGCACCATCGAACGCTCATCCTTGATGTACTCCTCTTTCTTCCCTCGTTTTACTTTGAACAGCGGCGGCTGGGCGATGTAAACATAACCGTTTTCAACTAATTCCGGCATCTGCCTGTAGAAGAAGGTCAACAGCAGCGTACGGATATGCGAGCCGTCAACGTCCGCGTCCGTCATCAGGATAATCTTATGATAACGAAGCTTGTTAACGTCGAAATCATCCTTGCCGATGCCGGTTCCGAGAGCCGTAATCAGCGTTTTGATTTCGCCGTGGCCGAGCATTTTATCGAAACGAGCCTTCTCAACGTTCAAGATTTTACCTTTTAACGGAAGGATGGCCTGATTCTTACGGTCGCGGCCCTGCTTGGCC
Organism: uncultured Blastocatellaceae bacterium; assembly: GCA_964516695.1. GTDB lineage: Bacteria > Acidobacteriota > Blastocatellia > Pyrinomonadales > Pyrinomonadaceae > DASVTR01. Next base: position 5,820 of record CAZEZJ010000024.1, on the reverse strand, counting down.
GAGCCGCCCGCCGAATCGCCCTCGACGATGTAAATCTCGCAGAGTTGCGGGTCGCGTTCCTGGCAGTCGGCCAGTTTGCCGGGCAGCATCGTTGAGCCGATGGCCCCTTTGCGCACAATTTCGCGCGCCTTGCGTGCGGCCTCGCGTGCGCGCGCGGCATCGACGGCCTTGCCGACAATCTTTCTGGCGACGGTCGGGTTCTGCTCAAAGAATTCCGTCAAGCGCTCGTTCAAGAAAGATTCGACCGCGCCCTTCACGTCCGAATTGAGCTTGCCTTTGGTTTGTCCCTCAAATTGCGGTTGCGGCAGCTTGACGGAGATGACGGCCACGAGTCCTTCGCGCACGTCGTCGCCGGAGAGGGCGCTCTTGAAGTTCTTGGCCAGCCCCGAAGACTGCGCGTAGGCGTTAATCGTGCGCGTCAGGGCCGAGCGGAAGCCGGAGAGGTGTGTGCCGCCGTCCACGGTGTTGATGTTGTTGGCGAAAGAATAGACCTTCTCATCGTAGGCGTCGTTGTATTGAATGGCGACTTCGATGGAGAGCGTATCGCCCACGCGCTCGAAGTAGAGCGGCTTGTCGTGCAGCGTCGTTTTGTTCTTGTTCAGGTGCTTGACGAACTCCGCGATGCCGCCTTTGTAATAGAACTCGTGCGAACGCTCTGTCTCTTCGCGTTCATCCTTGATGGTGATGCGAATGCCTTTGTTGAGGAAAGCCTTTTCGCGCAGGCGTTCCGAAAGCTTATCGAAGCTGAAGATGGTGGTGTCGAAGATTTCCGTGTCGGGCTTGAAAGTAACTTTCGTGCCGCGCTTTCTAGTCTTGCCTGTCTGTTCGAGTTTGGTGGCGGGAATGCCGCGCACATACTCCTGTTCGTAGGTCTTACCGTCGCGCCAGATTTCGAGGCGCAAGGTTTCCGACAGGAAGTTAACGCAGGAGACGCCGACGCCGTGCAGGCCGCCGGAGACTTTGTAAGCGTTGGAGTCAAACTTTCCGCCGGCGTGCAGCTTAGTCATCACGACTTCGGCGGCAGACTTCTTCTCGCCCTTGTGATAGTCAACGGGAATGCCGCGACCGTTATCAATAACCGTGATGGAATTGTCCAGGTGAATTGAGACTTCGACCGTATCGCAGTATCCGGCTAAAGCTTCGTCGATGGAATTGTCCACGACTTCGTAGACGAGATGATGCAATCCCATATCGCCGGTCGAGCCGATGTACATGGCCGGGCGCTTGCGCACAGCCTCGCGTCCCTCTAAGACTGTAATCGAGCTTGAATCATAAGCTGTATTTTTTTTCTTCGTGATAGTTGATGTAGGTGTAGCCAAACCAATCTCCTCTTTGTTACTTCTACTCGTAAATTATTCTCTATAACTAACCGGAACCGGACCTCATCAGAGGCTCTCCCTTTTGTCTTCTCCTTAGATGCTCTCAGCAGCCTTAACGGAGGTCTGAATCAGCCCTGCTTGAGGCGCGCCGTTTCGGGCAGCGCCGCCCTGAATTTGATAAACCCGCGCGCGCGCGACGAACTGCTCGACAAGGCTCTCTTTAGAGGTCGTGATGAACGTCTGGGTGCGGCCTTCAAGGTATTCCAGCAAGTAACCGATACGCTTCCGGTCAAGTTCTGCATCCACGTCATCAATGAGGAAAAGTGGATACTCATTATGCCATGAATAATACACCGAAATCGCGGCTAAGTCAAGTATTATCAACGCGCTACGTTGTTGGCCGGAACTCCCGTAAGCGCGCATATCGCGCCCGTCGAAGAGGATTTCCAAATCGTCTCGATGCGGGCCGATAAGCGAGTAGCCGGAGGCCAATTCGGCCTGTAGACGAAGCTGTAAACGCTCTGTGATGAGGGCTTCGTAGTCGCTCAAATCGCCCTTGCCTTCGAGCGATGAGACGTAGCGGATGGAGATGTCTTCGCGCTCGAACAGACGCCGTTCGAGCACCCCTTTCAAGCGCTCCACGTAATCGTTTCTGGCGCGGTGAATCTCGGCGCTCAAGCTGATGAGTTGTGCGTTCCACGGAGCGATTTGTTCCTTTAATTGCTCCAGGCTCAACTCGGAATCGGCGGCGTCTTGGAGAAGGCGATTTTTCTGTTTGATGACGCGGTTGTAGTCCGCGAGCGTTTGGACGTAAGCGGGATGAAGGGCAACGACGCCGCGGTCTAAAAATTTGCGTCGGGCGTCGGGCAGACCACGCACGATGTTGAGTTCGTCGGCGGTGAAAGCGACGGCATGAAGTTGGCCCAGGTAACGCGTGATGGCTTCGCGTTTACCGTTAACGGAGATTGCTTTCGTGTTGCCCTGAAGCGTGATTTGCAAGTCGCGGGAGACTTCCGTGCTTTGCGCGACGCGCCCGCGCACGACGGCCAAATCTTCACCGAAGCGCAAGGTTTCCTGTAGATGTCCGGTGCGAAAAGATTTGGTGGTGGCGAGCAGGTAGATGGCTTCGAGCCAGTTGGTTTTGCCTTGTCCGTTATCGCCGTAGATGATGTTGAGGCCGCTGCCCCAAGAGATTTTGCCGCTCAGATTTCTGAAATTGTGGGCCTCAAGAGATTCGAGCAGCATGACGCGAATTTTAACACACGGCGGGAGAAACGATGAATGATGAACGCGGAACGATGAATGATGAAGTGTAAGACAATTTCTTAACCGTTCATCATTCATCGTTCCGCGTTCATCGTTTCAACGTGTCTGTTCGCGTAGAAACTGATGACGCTCTCTGCCATCTGGATGACCTTCTCGCGCAGCGCCGCTGGCTCCAACACCTCCAACTGCGCGCCGAAGCTGAGCGCGTACTCGCAAGCCATTTCCTCCGCATCAAAACGCAGCGAGACGCGAACCCATCCGTCAGCGTCCGCTTCGCTCGCCTGTTCGACGTGAGCGAATCTTCCGGCGTAGCGCAGTCGCGGCAAAATGGAGGGATGCACGCGCGCCGTCATGTGATAGCGCGGAAGGTGCGCTTTGAATTTTTGGGAGGACTCTTTCCAGTAAGCGGCGAGGTCGAAATCAGTTGGACGAACAGCGGGCTGGTCCGTCACGCGCACGTCCTGAATTCTTGAGACACGATAACTGCGCACCAAGCCATCTTCGACCGCGGCCACCAGATACCAGACGCTTCCCTTCGCCACCAGACCGAGCGGGTCAACCAGACGCTCGACCGTACACTCCGCGCTCTGCCCGTAAATGAAAAAGAGCTTGCGTTCGCGCCAGATGGCCTCTTGCAGCGTGTGCAGGTGCGGGACGGTTTCCTCCGTGCGACTCCAGCCCGTCACGTCCACATGAATACGCTGGCGCGCATACTCCGCGCTATGACGTGAAAGCGCAGGCAGCGCCGCGAGCAATTTGACGAGCGCCGCTTCGGAAGCTTTGTTCAAGCCGAGGTCTGCCAAAAGCTGCGACGGCTTGAGGAGAAAGAGCGTCTGCGTCTCGGCCTCGTTGAGGCCCGTGAGGTTCGTGCGGTAGCCTTCCATCAGCATCCAACCGCCGCGCGTTCCGCGTTCCGCGACCACAGGCACGCCCGCCGTGCAGAGCGCTTCCATATCACGATGAATAGTGCGCTCGCACACCTCTAATTTTCTGGCTAACTCGCGGGCCGTCAAACGACTATGAACCTGCAAGTTCAGCATGATGGACAGCAAGCGGTCAGCACGCATACAAAGCCTCCTCAAACTCTCAAGCCGCACCCAACAGCCTTTCCGATTGTACCCAACAAATATGACACGGACTGTCATAATTCGGACAGCATTTTCAGTCCGCAAGAGGAAACCTTTTGAGAAATTGACTTTAGCGGCGAGTGAAGGCGGCAGTTTCAGGCTTTGAGCACAAAGTTTGAGGCTTAGAACTCGAACCTCCGAGAAAATAGCTCGAAGAATTGACAAAATTTGTCGAGTTTCCGACAAATTTTGTCAATTCCCCGAGTTCAGAACTCGGCGTTTCGAGTTCCGAACTCGGATGTTCGAGAAAATAGCTCGGAAGTTCGAGTTCCGAACTCGAATGTTCGAGTTATTTTCTCGAAGCTCGGAGTTCCGAACTCGGACTTTCGAGAAAATAACTCGAAAGGTGTAGTTCTAAACCCGAAGTTCCGAGTTCCGAACTCGAAAGAGCCGGTGCCACAGTTAAATTCAGTCTTCGAGGCGCAGGCGCGCTTCGTCTAGTGAACAATTAAAGATTCTGACCGCCGCTTCGATTTGTTCTTCCGTGTGTGAGGCCATGACCTGAAAGCGGAAGCGTGCGCGACCGCGTGCGACCGCGGGATATTCGACGAGGTTAGCGATGAGGCCGTTTTCTTCAAGCAGGCGCGCAGTCCATTTCGCCAGTTTATCGTGGCCGACGCCGACGGGCACAATGGGCGAAGGCTGGCCGTAGCATTCAAGGCCGGAGGCTGTAAACGACGCGCGCAAGTGTTCGATATTGGCGCGTGATTGCTCGCGCAGGCGCTCGCCCTCCTCCGAACGCACGACGCCGAGAGCCGCGCCGACCACACCGGCCTGAATCGGTGAGAGCGCGTTGGAGAAGGCGTGCGAGCCGCCGTAAATGCTGATGAAGTGTTTGACGGATTCGTGGTGCGTGGCGAGGAATCCGCCGTTGCTGGAAAACGTCTTGGAGAAAGCGCCGATGACCAAATCAATTTTTCCCAACACGCCCTGAAGCCCTATCTGGCCCGTGCCGCCAGGCCCTGAAGAACCGAGGTCGTGGGCCACGTCAAGCAGCAGCACGGCGTTAAACTCACGACACACCTCTTGCAGCATAAAAATGTCTGGGCTATCCGAGTCCATCGAGAAGATGCCTTCAGAGACGACTAGAATCGCGTTGTCAGTATCCTTAGCACGGATTTTTTCTAAACGACGACGGGCATCGTTGATGTCGTTGTGCCTGAAAAACGAGTGCTTCTGCGTGGCCGCGCGTGCGCCCTGCATCAGGCAGGCGTGAGCGTTCTGGTCAAGCAGCACGTGGTCGTTTGGCCTGACGAGTCCGACGATAGTGCCAAACCCCGCAGCCCATCCGGTCGGGAAGAGAAGAACGTGGTCCGTCTGCATGAAGTCGGCCAGAGAGCGTTCAAGCCCGCGCGAGAGGCCGGTGTTGCCCTGTAGGATGGCGGAGGCGGCGCTGTGCGGGCCGTAATCGCTTAAGGCGCGGATGGCTGCCTCGTGGATGGCCGGATGCGCTGAGAGGCCGAGATAATCCTGCGAGCCGAAATTGTAGCCTTCGACGACGATGCCGTTCTGGCTCTTGATTCTAGTCACAGGTGCAGGCGCGGCTTCAAGCGAACGACTGTAGGGCCAGGTGCTCAGTTCAAGACGCTGGTTAATCCAATCACCGAGCGGGCGTGTGCGCTCGGTCAGGTGCGCGCCCTTGGGGTGAGTGAACATGCCTAGATGCTTGTTGAAGGCATCGGTTTCGTTGATATTAATAGTTGCTTCTTGCAGAATCACGGGGATTATTCCTTTCAGGTCACGTATAAATGTTAACGCGCACACTTCGGCGCGATAGAGTTACTTTCGCTCGCGTTCTCGGGAGGGTTGGGTGTTTGCAATCCGCTATCGAGCGGCAGACACAGTTCAACTAAGGCTTCAGCCGCCAGAAGGGGTTCGGCCCAAGCCGTATGCACCGGAAATCATATTCCGTTCACTGGCGTAACACGGGAAACAATGAGAGTAATCTTCAGTTATGCGGACGCCCAAAGCCGCAGAAAAAGCTGCGCGGCTGCGACGAGAACCGAGAGACTGCGCGCGCTTGCCTTCAATCGCCGGCGCTCCCAAATTGTTACTGGATGGACAGATAGAAAAGAGCACAACGGTTGCACTTCCCAAGTGCGCGCGCA
>CAZEZJ010000023.1:21841-25636 GCA_964516695.1 uncultured Blastocatellaceae bacterium | reverse complement strand
CAAGGATTTTTCGAGCGCAGCGAGCAGCGCGAGGTTGACGCCGAGCCAGAAGCGGCCTTCGACCTGAGACGGGCACACGCTCACCGCGCGCTCGCACGCCTTCACGGCGCGAGCATGAAAGGCAAGCGCTTGCGCGCTCAATTCTGTTTCCTGCCCGAGAAAAAAGAGGGCGCGGCCCAGCCGCCAAGCCAGTTCATACTCGAACTGCTGAGCAAGCGCGTTCTCTAGCAGTTCGACGCTCAGGCGAACGTTCTCGGTCTCTTCGCGTGCGCGGTAGAGCGCGTCGGCGCGTTCTTTGATTTCCGTGGCGGAAGATTTCATCGGCTAGCGGGCGCGAGCCGCTCAAAAAGCTTTGACGAAGCGGCTCGCGCAGGCGCAGAATAACAGAGCAAGGCGCATCGGGACGATAAGGCAAACGAGAGCAGACTGGCCCACATCCTAGATGCGAAGACAGAGAGAGCAAAGGGCGACGAGAAAAGGAGCGATTGATTCCGATGGCTGTCACGAAAGATGATGCTCTGAAACGCGCGCGCGCCGATTTGTCAAAGCGGCTCGGCGTCTCCGAAGACGAGATTGAAGACGGCGCAATTGAGGAGACCGATTTTCCAGACCTCGCGCTCGGCGCGCCCGTGGAAGACGAAATGAGCGGGCAAATGCTGACGCGCGGCTGGCGCATTCGCCTGCGCGCCAAGGGCGACGAGCATGAGTATCGCGCGAACAAAGATCAGGTGAGGCTCTACAATCACAAAGGCGAGAATTACCGCATCTAAAAAAACCGGACGCGATTGATTCTTCAGAATCTCAGGAATTGAATTTGAGGTGAAACGATGAACCGACAGAACTTTTTCGGACATCTGGCATTGGCGTTAACGTTAATCGCGCTGGCGGCGTTTGCCGGGCAGATGCGACGCTGGAACAACAAATCCGCGAGCGCGCCCGCGCCGAGTTACAAGCAGCAGAGCGAACACAATTACGGCGGCGCGCGCCGCGCGCCGCTGAAGGCGGAAGTGCTCGTGCGTTTTCGCGAAGGCACGTCGCTCCAGAAGATGAGAGAGATTGCCGCGCGTTTGAACGACCGCTTTCAGGATAAGTTTGAGAACGTCGGCAACCTCGCCGTGATTGAGGACAGAGACGGCGACAACGTGCAGACCGTGCTACTACAGTATGGCGCGCTCGATGAAGTCGAGTATGCGGAAGCTCATGAGGAGATTCGCCTCGACCCTGAAATCAGGAATTACAATCGCGGCAATCGTGCCCCGGGCTATCCTGATGTCGAGTATCAGGCTGAGGGGCCAAACGACCCGAAGTGGAGCGAACAGTGGTCGCTGGACAATAGCGGCCAGCGCGGCGGCAAGCGCGGGGCCGACATCCGGGCGCTCAGCGCGTGGGCCAAGACGCACGGCAGCGAGAAGGTAGTCGTCGCCGTGATTGACAGCGGCGTCGAATACACGCACCCAGACTTGATGAACAATATCTGGATTCGTCCGGCGAAGATTAGTGAGTATGCGGACGACGAACTGGGCACGATTGATGACAGGTATGGCTATAACGCCGTGAACAACTCGGGCGACCCGATGGACGACAACGGCCACGGCACACACTGCGCGGGCATCATCGGCGCTGAAGGCGACAACAATCTGGGCATCGCGGGCATCAATTGGAAAGTCGAGATTATGCCGTTGAAGTTTATCTCTTCCAACGGCTCGGGCACGACCAAAGATGCGATTGAATGCATCAACTACGTGATAGACCGCAAGCGAGCGGGCGTCAACGTCCGCATCATCAGCGCCAGTTGGGGTTCGACCGCAAACTCCAGCGCTCTGCGTGAAGCCATCAAGCGCGCTGGCGACGAGGGCATCCTCTTTATCGCCGCCGCCGGTAACAGCAGCGCCGACTCCGACCGGATGCCGCACTACCCGGCGGGCTACGATTTGCCGAACGTCATCAGCGTCGCCTCGCTCGACCGCAACGACCTGCTCTCGACGTTCTCCAACTACGGCGCGAAGAGCGTTCACATCGCCGCTCCTGGCTCTGAAATCCTGAGCACGTGGCTCGGCGGTCAATATGAAGAGCATTCGGGAACTTCGATGGCGACGCCGGAAGTGGCCGGTGTGGCGGCGCTCGTGCTGACAGTCGAGCCGAAGCTGTCGGTCAATGGATTGCGCGAGCGGTTGTTTGATTCGGTTGACAAGCTGGACGGGTTGAAAGGCAAAGTTTCAACGGGCGGGCGTCTTAATGCCGCGCGCGCTGTTGGAGCGGAATAATCCCCCGCCGCTCATTTTGTGGCGCTGCGGACCGGAAAGCCCTTTTGACCTTCGAGTTGAGAGGGCTTTTCGGCTGTCGGGCTAAGGGCGCTCACGCGGCCCCGTCGCTTGCGTGTGGAGAATGAATGTGTGATTATCCTTAGTTTGAGAGACACACGCGTTTAATTCTTCAGTCAGGTCTTTTTAGGAGAGCAAGAGAGTGAAAGCGGAATTAGAGCAGTTGATCGCTTTGCAGAAAACCGATACCAGCATACGCAGACTACAGGCCGACATCCAAGCCATTCCAGAAAGGCGCGCGGAGATCGAAAAAGAGTTCGATCAGCGCGCCTTTGAAATTCGCGCCATCGAAAACAGGCGCGATACGGCGCGTGCAGAACGTACGCGGCTCGAAACCGAACTCGTGGAAACACGCGCCAGAGCCGAGCGCGGCGAACGCAATCTGATGTCTTCCAAAAACGAGCACGAGTATACAGCCGCCATCCGCGAGGCCGACGCTGCGCGCAAGGCCGCCTCGCAGCTTGAGACGCAGATTCTCGAACAGATGGAAGCCCTCGAACAATCTGAGAAAGAACTACAGGAGCGCGCGCCCGAAGTCGAACACTTGCGCGGCGAGATGGAAAAGCGTCTCAAAGAGTTTACGGAGCAGACGAGCAGGCAGGAAGCCGAACTCGCCACCGCGCGAAAGGAGCGCGAGCGATTGCTGTCAACGCTGCCCAAGCCCATGAGCACGCTCTACAATCGCATCAGCGCGCGCATCCGCGACGGCATCGCGGTCGCCGAAGCGCGCAACGGCTCTTGCTCCGCCTGCTTTATGGCCCTGCGCCCGCAAATGATGGCCGAAGTCCGGCGCGGCGACGAAATCATCACCTGCGATAATTGCAACCGCATTCTTTACTACGTCTCAAGCGAAGCAGCACACAAGGCACCGGCAACCGTCTAACCCAAAAGCAGGAGTTAGCAAAAAAGCAGAGGCATCGGGCTTCAACCGATTCCTCTGCTTTTTTATTCTACTGATTCTTAAATTCAGGCTGCTTTGCTAATTGTCCGTCTCTGATTGAGCGAGGTTGGCAATCGCCGTGATTAACTCGCTCGGCTCAATGGGCTTCGGAACGAACATGTTGAATCCTGCCGAGAGTGCGCGGGCGCGGTCTTCGATTCTGACGTAGGCGGTCAACGCCACAGCCGGAATCCGTTTATCGCGCGCCGTCTCCATCGCTCTGACCTTACGGATAAGCGCATAACCGTCTTCATCCGGCATCGCCAAATCGGAGACCAACACGTCGGGCCTGTACCACTGTAAAACTTCGAGCGCTTCGGCAACGGAAGAGACCGCCTGTACGGTGGCCCTTTGCTTCGTCAGCATAACGCCCATCACTTGCAGGCTGTCAGGGTCGTCATCAACCACTAACACCCGCACGCCCTCAAGCGAAGGAATCAGCTTGACGTGTGCCGCCGCCGCTTCATCCGACCACAGGCCCACGGCGTCTCGACCACGGTTTTTCGTCGCCCGCTCCTGGGCGGGAGCAAGCGG
>CAZEZJ010000023.1:9160-21831 GCA_964516695.1 uncultured Blastocatellaceae bacterium | reverse complement strand
CGCCGCTTTCGCCCTCGCTCTCGGCGCGGACTGTGCCGCCGTGAAGCTCAACGAGATGCCGCACAATCGCCAGCCCTAACCCCAGCCCGCCGTGCCTGCGCGTGCTGCTGCCATCGGCTTGACGGAAGCGGTCGAAGATGAAGGGCAAAAACTGTGGGCTGATGCCGCAGCCCGTGTCGCTGACTTTAATCTGGACGTTTGCATCTAAGGCGCGTTCCAGCCGCACGCGCACGCGCCCTTTATGCGGAGTAAACTTAATAGCGTTGGAGAGAAGATTCCAAACGACCTGCTGCAAGCGGCTCGCATCGCCGGCGACGCGGCGCGCCGAAGGGTCTAGGATAACCTCCAACTGAATGCCTTTCGCCTCGGCTGCCAACTGCACGGAATCAATGGCCGCGTTAATGACAGTCGCCGCATCAACCGGCCCGATGTTGAGGCAAAGCTTGCCTGTGATGACGCGCGATACGTCGAGGATGTCTTCGACGAGTTGGGCCTGCGAGGCAGCGTTGCGGGCGATGGTCTCAATTGCGCGAGTGGCGGTCGCCTCGTCGAGCACGCCGCCCCGCAGCATCTCAGACCATCCGATGATGGCATTTAAGGGAGTGCGCAATTCGTGTGAGACAGTAGCCAAAAACTCGTCCTTCAGGCGATTGGCGCTTTCGGCTTCGGCCCGCGCCAACTGCTCTTGCATGAGCGCCGTTTGAAGTCTCTCTTCAGCTTCCTTGCGTTCGGCTATCTCGGCTTGCAGCGTGCTGGCCTTCTGCTGTAAGAGCGTGATGGTGCGCAGCCGTTCGTCCGTGTTGGCGAGCGCCGTGTAGCTCTCGGCGGGGATGACGCGCGAGTGGCCCGCGCAGACGTTGCCGAGTTGTCCGGCGAATTCTTCTCCGCCAAATCCATTCATCGGATAGGCGCAAAAGAGCGAGAAGGAATGAGTGTGTTGTAAATTATTCCAGAGTTCTTCAAGGCGGATGGCGGCGGCATAGTTGCCCTCGGCCCACAGCAGCGCGACCATCTCTCCGAACGCGCGCACGCGAGCACGCCCGTCCGTCGCGTTCACAAGAATGCTGCCGACGGCCTCTGTGAAGCGCTCGGGCTGCGGCAACCCGTCAACCATAAACTTCGACAGCGTTTCGGCGGCGTCCAGCGAGACAAACTGGCCTGACGCACTAGCTGCCGCAACGTCCAAGCCCTGCTCACGCAAGCGTGCTTCGAGACTCTCGCGGCGCGCCTTCGTGGCTATCACTATCGCGGCCTCGCCCGCGCTCAAGGCCGTGCCGACGTAGCCGCTCAAAGAGTCAAGCAGAAACGCGTCGGCTTCGTAGAATTGAACGAAGTGCTCCGAGTCGCTCATCTCGCTCCAATCTGGACGCGGCGCAAGGTTCTGCATGGCGATGTCGTTGGTGCTGCGCGAGAGCGGATGAAAAGCAGCGGTGCCGTCGGGTTGTGGTTCTATCATCTGGAGTCTATTAGGCTCTGGTCAGCGTGTCGGAGACATGCCTTCACGCCTGACACATCCTGCGAGAAGCAGACGAATTCCGTTAGACATTGCGGACGTTCCGGTTTCGTCAAGCTGAGCAGCATCCGGGGCGGCCGGATATTGCAAGTTTGAGGTTGGGGGGCAACAAATGCATTCTAACAATCTTCTGAACTTTAATCCAGAGCCAGAATAATTGACGGACGACTACACAAGGTTTTGCTCTGAAGACCATCTTTCGGCCAGCGTTCATTGACAATAAGGCTGCGGTGCAAACTCCCGCGGGCTTCGTGATACTATCGAGCGCGTTTTTAAAATCTAAAGTTGCAGGGTCAGGAATCGGTTGCGGGCCAGTGGGCCGCCTGTGGGCGTGGTGTCTGCGCGAGGGGGATAAAATCTGATGCGGGTGATGGTCACGGGTGGGGCGGGTTATATCGGCAGTGTCGTCGTGGAACAGTTGATTAAAGAGGGGCATGAGGCAATCGTCTATGACAGCTTGAAGAAGGGGCATCGCGAAGCGGTCGCTCGCGAAGCGAAGTTGGTCGAGGCCGATTTGACCGAGGTTGAGACGCTGAGCCGCACGCTCTCCGCAGCACGAATCGAAGCGGTGATTCACATGGCGGCTGATTCGCTGGTCGGTGAATCGGTAGAGCATCCGGCGAAGTATTACCGCAATAACGTGCTGGCCGGACTCTCTTTGCTCGATGCGATGCGCGCGGAAGGCGTGCATCGTATCGTCTTCTCTTCGACGGCGGCTGTTTACGGCGAGCCGGAAAAGCAGCCCATCGAAGAGACAGACCCGACACGGCCCACTAATCCTTACGGCGAAACAAAGCTCGCCTTCGAGCAAATGCTGCGGTGGTATGACAATGCATACGGGCTGCGTTACGCCAGCCTGCGCTATTTCAACGCAGCCGGGGCGACGCGCCGTTGCGGCGAGTCGCACAATCCCGAGACGCACCTGATTCCCATCGTCTTGCAGACGGCAGCGGGCGAGCGCGCGGCGGTTGAAATCTACGGCGACGATTACCCGACGCGCGACCGCACCTGCGTGCGCGACTACATACACGTCGTTGACCTGGCCCGCGCACACGTCATGGCGCTCGATGTCCTTGACGAAGGCAGCCGGATTTATAATCTGGGCTGCGGGGGCGAGGGCTACACCGTGCGCGAAGTCATAGAGACGGCGCGCGCCGTGACAGGGCGCGACATTCCTCTTCGTGTCGCAGCGCGCCGGCCCGGCGACCCGGCCGTGCTCGTCGCCAGTTCCGACAAAATCAAACGCGAACTCGGCTGGCAGGCGTCCATGCAGGATTTACGTGTGATTATCGAATCGGCTTGGAACTGGATGCAGGCGCACCCGCGCGGTTATGAAACTGAAGGCGATGCAACACGTTGACACGCAAACGGGCTGATAAAGCTTGTTAAATTAACTGGCGAACAGGTTGCTGCCTCTGACAGTGTTCCTGCTGGTCCCGTTTGCTGTGGCCTGAAGTTTGACTGTTACTCCCGAAAGTTTATCAGGGCGAGCGTTTTCGAACAGTTTTGAAGCGTTATCGTCAAGATTTTTCGTCAAAGTGTCCGTAAATCGGGTACGTAATCTTGTGGGGAGATAAGGCTATGGCAGAATCAATCGCAGAAGCTCTGCAAAATGCAGGCATTAAAAATAATCAGGAAACAAGCAGCGGCGCGAGTAGCGGCGGCAATGTGAACGTCAACGAGATTGAGCGTTGGGCCTCGGCCATCGGTGGGGGCGCGCTGGCCGTCTATGGCGTCACGCGGCTGGCGCAAGGCAACTGGCTCGGCGCTGTCCTCGGCCTCGTCGGCGGCTGTCTCGTTTATCGCGGCACGACCGGCCACTGCTCGATGTATCAAGCGCTCGGCATCAGTACTGCCGAAGGAACCAGCAATCCGAACGTCAGCGTTCCGGCTCATCGCGGCGTCAAGGTTGAACAAAGCGTGACGGTCAACAAATCGCCCGCAGAGTTGTATCGCTTCTGGCGCAACTTCGAAAATCTACCGCGCTTTATGAATCACCTGGAATCGGTCAGCGTCGAAGGCAGCGGGCGCTCGCATTGGGTGGCGAAAGCCCCGGCTGGCACCACCGTCGAATGGGATGCCGAAGTCTATAACGAAAAGGAGAACGAACTCATCGCGTGGCGTTCGCTCGAAGGAGCGGACGTGGACAACGCCGGCAGCGTGCGCTTTGAGCCGGCAACGGACGGGCGCGGCACAGTCGTCCGCGTCTCTCTCAAATACGACCCGCCGGGCGGCCTGCTCGGCTCCGCCTTCGCCAAGCTCTTCGGTGAAGAGCCATCACAACAGATTGAAGAAGACCTGCGCCGCTTCAAGCAGGTGATGGAAGCGGGCGACACATTAACGACCGAAGGCCAGTCTTCAGGACGCGGCGCGACAGCTTAAACAATCATGGCCGGTGGTTGGCGGTTGGATAAAAAAGGGTGGCTGGCTCTTTCAAGTCTCCACCGACCACCAACTGCCGGCTTACTGATAGCGAACGAAGGGGGAGTAAATGAAAGCTTTATGCTGGTACGGTACAAACGATGTGCGGGTCGAAAACGTACCTGACCCGAAGATTCTTAATCCGGGCGATGTCATCGTCAAAATCACGTCAACCGCCATCTGCGGCTCTGACCTGCACCTGCTCGACGGCTTTATGCCGACGATGGAGAAGGGCGACATCCTCGGACATGAACCGATGGGCGAGGTCGTCGAAGTCGGGAAAGAGGTCAAGAAACTAAAAAAGGGCGACCGCGTCGTCGTGCCCTTCACCATCTCTTGCGGCGAATGTTTCTTCTGCCAGAAAGAGTTGTACAGCTTGTGTGATACCTCGAACCCGAACGCCGAAATTGCACGCGAGGCGATGGGCATGTCGCCCGCGGGGCTTCTTGGTTATTCACACATGCTCGGCGGTTTCGCTGGCGGTCAGGCTGAGTATTTGCGCGTGCCCTTCGCGGATGTCGGCCCGCTCAAGATTCCAGAAGAGTTGCCGGACGAAAAGGTCTTGTTTCTCTCCGATATTTTCCCGACGGGCTACATGGCGGCGGAAAACGCCGAGATTGAAGAGGGCGATACGGTGGCCGTCTGGGGCTGCGGCCCGGTCGGGCAGTTTACGATTCAAAGCGCCTGGATGCTCGGAGCCGGACGCGTGATTGCCATTGACCATGTGCCCGAACGCTTGACGATGGCCGAGAAGCATGGCAAGGCCGAAACCATCAACTTCCTTGAAGGCGATGACAGCGTCTATGACCGTCTGATGGAGATGACGGGCGGGCGCGGGCCGGACCGCTGCATAGATGCGGTCGGCACGGAGGCGCACGGCAGCGGCAGCTTCGATGCCGTGCTCGACAAGGCGAAGGCGGCTGTGTTTCTCGGAACAGACCGCCCGCACGTGTTGCGCGAAGCCATCATGTGTTGTCGCAAGGGCGGGACGGTCTCAATCCCGGGCGTCTACATCGGCTTTCTCGACAAAGTGCCGTTCGGCGCGGCGATGAACAAAGGCTTGACGCTCAAGATGGGCCAAACGCACATGCCGAAATACATGGCCCCGCTGCTCGAGCGAATCCAAGAAGGCGAGATTGACCCGTCGTTTGTCATCACGCATCGCCTGCCGCTAGACGAAGCGCCCGAAGGCTACAAGATTTTTAGAGACAAAGAGGACAGTTGCATTAAGGTGGTGCTCAAACCGTAAAAGATGAGTTTCCAGTGACGAGTTTTGAGATAACAGAACCCGAACTCGTCACGCGAAACCGAGAATCAGGGGGAAGATGATGGCAGCAGATAACGAACGCGAGAATCAAGGTGGCGGGCAGAAAAGCAGCAGCGGTTCGTCCGAGACCGGAAACGAAGGGAAACAATCGGGCGACCCGGGCCGAACGCCCGGCTCAGCCGAAGGCGAAAGAGAAACCGTGGAAGAAGACCTGCGCGATAAGTCAGGCGGCGGGCAGGAGTAGAGCGAGAGCGGATTGGTTCGACGCCACGGGCGCAGATAGCACAGAGAGCAGGCGCAAAGAAGCAATTTCTTACTTTGCGCCTGCTCTCTTTTGGCTTTGCGCCTTGGCGGGCTGAAGTATTAGGATAAGCTCATCAGCATAAACACTGTAATCAAGTTCTCTCTTGGGGATGCTACAGGCGGATTAACTTTGCCTTCCGTTGCGACGCGCTTCCACGGCGCAGGCTAGAGAGTTAAGGAGTGAAGAGATATGCAGAGCGAAACAGGGCAGACAACTTCGATTTGGATGGAGACCGCCGAGACGCCCGCGCAAACGGCGCTCTCCGAAAACACTGAGGCCGACGTGGTAATAGTCGGCGCGGGCATCAGCGGCATGACAACCGCCTACTTGCTGGCGCGCGAAGGGCGCTCGATTGTCGTGCTCGACGATGGGCCAATCGGCGGCGGCATGACCGAGCGCACGACCGCGCATCTCGTCAACGCGCTTGACGACCGCTACTACGAACTCGAACGGCTCCACGGAGAGCGCGGCGCGCGCCTCGCCGCAGAGAGCCACACCGCAGCCATTGACCGCATCGAGGCCATCGTTAATGAAGAAAAGATTGATTGCGAATTCGAACGGCTCGACGGCTATCTGTTCGAGCCGCCCGGTGATTCCGAGCAAGAGCTTGAAGACGAGTTGAAGGCGGCGCATCGCGCCGGACTCGTCGAAATAGAGATGGTCGAGCGAGCGCCCATCAAAGATTTCGATACCGGACGCTGTTTGCGTTTTCCCAGACAAGGGCAGTTTCATCCTTTGCTCTATTTGAACGGATTGGCAAAGGCCATCCAGCGCGACGGCGGGCGTATCTACACCGGCACGCACGCCACCAACATCGAGGGCGGCGACAATGGGGCGCGCGTCGAAACCGAGAGTGAGCATGTCGTGACGGCCAAGGCGGTTGTCGTAGCAACCAACACGCCCGTCAACGACAAAATCGCCATTCATACCAAGCAAGCGCCCTACATCACGTATGTCATCGGCGCTCGCGTGCCGCGCGGCTCGGTCGAGCGCGCGCTCTACTGGGACACGCCCGACCCCTATCACTACGTGCGCCTTGAGAGCGCAAGCGAAGACAATGATGGAGGGAAAGACTACGACATCCTGATAGTCGGCGGCGAAGACCACAAGACGGGGCAGGCAGACGACGCCAACGAGCGCTACGCCGCGCTTGAAAAATGGACGCGCACGCGCTGGCCGGTGATTGAGGGGATAGAGTATCGCTGGTCTGGGCAGGTGATGGAGCCTATTGACGGCCTCGCTTTTATCGGTCGGAATCCGCTGGATTCAGACAACGTCTATATCGCCACGGGCGATTCCGGCAACGGCATGACGCACGGCACCATCGCCGGAATTCTCCTCACAGATTTGATTCAAGGACGCGAAAACGAGTGGGCAGAGATTTACGAGCCGTCGCGTAAGACCTTGAAGGCGCTGCCCGAATTCGCCAAAGAGAATTTGAACGTGGCGGCGCAATATACTGATTATGTGACACCCGGCGATGTTGATTTGACTGCTGAGATTAAGCCGGGAGACGGCGCGATTCTCCGTCGCGGCCTCTCGAAGGTGGCCGTTTATCGTGATGATGACGGAACACTGCATGAGCGCTCCGCCGTCTGCGGCCACCTGGGCTGCATCGTAGATTGGAACTCGAAGGAGAAGACCTGGGATTGCCCCTGCCACGGCTCGCGTTTTGATGCCTACGGGCAAGTCTTTCAAGGTCCGGCCAACGGAGACCTCAGCCCCGTTGAGGAAAAGGAAGAACCAGCGGAAGCTTGAGGGATGAAAGATAAGCAAGGGCGTAAGGGTTTGAAACATGAAGAAGGGCGCGGGCCAATCTCGTTTCGTCGTGCAAGAGCATCACGCGAGCATCCTGCATTGGGATTTTCGTCTTGAGATTGATGGCGTGTTGAAGAGTTGGTCTGTGCCGAAGGGGCCATCGCTCGACGCTGCGGTGAAGCGGTTGGCGGTGCAGGTGCCGGACCACGCCGTTTCCTACCTGCCTTTCACGGGCGAGATTGCCGAGGGCAGTTATGGCGCGGGCCAAGTTTATCGTTGGGACATCGGCACGTTCACGTTGCTCGCGGGCGATGCGCTCGAAGGATGGGAGAAAGGCTCTTTGAGATTCGAGTTGCACGGCGAGCGTTTGAAAGGCAAGTGGCTGCTCTTCAAAATGAAGGGACGCAGCGAAGGCGGCAAGCCTCTCTGGCTTTTGCAGAAGCTCAAGGATGACTACGCCGTCGGCGGCCACACGGCGGAAATCGTCGGAGAAGAAAAGAAGAAGCGCGGGCGGCAGACTTAAAGCCGAAGCTTCTGAGAGGCTGTTTGAACAACGTGGCGGAATTCTTAGCCAGACTTTTCGGAAAACTGAAGCACACGCCCGAAGCGGAAGAGCAAGAGCCGATTCGCGGCGAGTTGTACAGCGTCGAGCGCCTTGAGCAGACCGCGTCGTTGCTGGCCTCTGAACACAAAGTCGTTTCCGGTCAAACGCGCGGGCGAACCCTTCTGCCGCGCCTCGAAGATAATGGTCGCCGTCTCATCGCAGCCTACCGCGCTCTGGCCGATGCCATTCGCAACGAACGCGCCATCTCGCCCGCCGCCGAATGGCTGGTTGATAACTTTCACATCGTTGAAGAACAACTGCGCGAGATTCGCGAAGACTTGCCGAAAGGCTACTACTACGAACTGCCCAAACTCGCCAACGGTGAACTTGGCGGCTACCCGCGCATCTACGCCATCGCCTTAACGCTCATCGCTCACACGGACAGCCGCCTCGATACCGAAACCCTCCGCCGTTTCATCCATGCCTATCAGCAGACGACGCCGCTTTCAATCGGTGAATTGTGGGCCGTTGCCATCACGCTGCGTCTCGCGCTGGTCGAAAATTTGCGCCGCCTTGCGATTCGCATCGTCGCCTCGCGCGATGAACGCGAGGAAGCAGACCATCTGGCCGACAAGTTGCTGGAACTGGCCGAGCGCCAGCCCGACGCAATCGTCTCGTTTCTCAACGAACGATTGGGCAAGCGCGAGCGTCTGGGCAGCGCTCTCGTCGTGCAACTGACGGGACGCTTGCGCGAGCAAGACCCCGCCGTGATGCCCGCCTTCGATTGGCTGGAACGCTATCTCGCGCGCACGGGGCAGAACACAGAGCAATTCGTGCATCTTGAGCACCAGCGGCAGGCCAGCGCGCAGGTCACGGTCGGCAACATCATCACCAGTATGCGTTTTCTCTCCACGCTCGACTGGCGAGATTTCTTCGAGAGCGTCAGCCTGACAGAGCCGCTTTTGGGCGACGACCCCGCTGGCGTCTACCCGCGCATGGACTTTGCGACGCGCGACCGCTATCGCCACATCATCGAAGGCATCAGCAAGCGAACCGAGACGAGCGAGTTGACGATTGCCGAGCGGGCCGTCCAACTGGCCCAATCGTCTTACGAGTCTGACCCTGAAGACGCGGCGCTCTCTCACGTCGGCTACTACCTGATTGATGACGGGCTGGCTCAACTGGAAAAAGCATTCGCTTACAAGACGCGCTTGGGCGAGCGCGTGCGCCGCTTCGTGCTGCGTCACCCGACCCTCGTTTATCTGGGAACGCTTTCGTTTCTGACAGCGCTCATTATCAGTGTGCTCGTCTTCTACGGCCTTCGCTCGGGCGCGAGCGCGTGGGTGCTCGTCTCGCTCGTTGTGCTCTCTTTGATTCCGGCAAGCGATTTAGCGCTCGGCGTGCTCAACTGGGACATCACGCACCTGCTTCCGCCGCGCCTGCTGCCAAAGATGGACACCAGGCGAGGCGTGCCGCCGGAAGGCTGCACGATGATTGTCGTGCCGACGCTGTTTACGAGTGAAGAAGTTGTCGGAGCCTTGTTCGACAAGCTGGAGATACACTACCTCGCCAATCAGGATGAGCAGTTCTATTTTGCGCTGCTCGGAGACTTTGCTGACGCGGCCTCCGCCGAGATGCCTGGTGACGGCGCGCTGCTCGAACTGGCGCTCGACCGCTTAGAGCAACTCAACGCGCGTTACCCAAGCGACGATGATGAAGCGCCACGCTTTCATCTTTTTCATCGCCGCCGCAAGTGGAACTAAGGCGAGGCAAGCTGCAAGAGTTCAACCAACTGTTGCGCGGCGCACGCGACACCAGCTTTATCGTCGCCACCGCCGGTCAATCGTTGCTCTCAAGCGTGCGCTACGTCATCACGCTTGATTCCGATACCCAACTGCCGCGCGAAGCCGCCCGCAAGCTCCTCGGCATCGCACTGCACCCGCTCAACCGCGCCGCTTTTGATGCGCGCACGCGGCGGGTCACACGCGGCTACGGCATCCTGCAACCTCGCGTCAGCGTGACGTTGGAGAGCGCAACGCTCTCGCCCTTCGCGCGTATCTTCAGCGGCAATACGGGCATTGACCCTTACACGAGCGCCGCCTCGGATGTTTATCAAGACCTCTTTGCCGAAGGCAGCTTTACGGGCAAAGGGCTGTATGACGTTGACGTGTTTGAAGCGGCGCTCGCTGGTCGCGTGCCCGACAATTCGCTGCTGAGCCACGACCTCTTTGAAGGCTTGTACGCGCGCTGCGCTCTCGTCACAAACATCGAATTGCTCGACGATTATCCGTCTCACTACGACACCCACGCCAAGCGCCAGCATCGTTGGACGCGCGGCGATTGGCAGATTGCGCGCTGGTTGATGAGACGTGTGCCCGACGCTCACGGCCAACTTGTGCGCAACACATTGCCGCTCATCTCGCGCTGGAAAATCTTTGATAACTTACGACGCAGCCTCGTCGCGCCCGCCATTATCCTGTGGCTCGCGGCGGCGTGGGCTTTCTTTCCCGGCTCGCCCTTTGTGTGGTCGCTCTTCGTCATCCTGACGCTGGCTTTTCCCGTCTATGCCCACGTCACGACGAGCCTGCTTTCACACCCGCGCGGCATCCCCTGGCTGAGCCACGTTTGGACCATCTGGGGCGATGCCAAAACCAACACGGCGCAGTTAGTGTTGCTCTGCTTCTCGTTGGCCCATCAGGCTTACCTGATGCTCGACGCCATCACGCGCACCCTTTATCGCAAGCTCGTCTCGCATAAGCGACTGCTCGAATGGATGACCGCCGCGCAGGCCGAGACGGGCAGCCGCCACGACCTCGCGGCCTTCCTGCGCTTCATGTGGCCCGCGCAATTAATCGCCGCTCTGATGTTCGTGCTGGTCGCGCCTTTGCGTCCCGCCGCTTTGCCCGTCGCTCTGCCATTCCTGCTGGCGTGGATTATCTCGCCGTTTGTCGCTTATCGCGTCAGTCGTCGCAGCGCACGCGCCCGCATCGTTTTAGACGAAACTGAAAGAAGCGCTGCGCGTTTGATTGCTCGGCGCACGTGGCGTTTCTTTGAAACCTTCGTCGGCGCGGATGACAACTGGCTGCCGCCCGATAATTATCAGGAAGACCCGCAGCCCCTCATCGCTCATCGCACCAGCCCGACCAACATCGGGCTGCTGCTGCTCTCGACCGCGAGCGCGCACGACTTCGGTTATGTCTCGACCCTGGAATTGACCGAGCGCCTTGAACTGACTTTCGCCACACTGCACAAGCTCCCGAAATTTCGCGGCCACTGCTTCAACTGGTATGACACGCGGAGCTTAGAACCGCTCACGCCGCAATACATCTCGACCGTTGACAGCGGCAATCTGGCGGGCCACCTGCTAGCCGTCAAGCAATCAGCCATTGAGTTGCCCGACCAACTGCTCGTCGGCCCACGCGTCATTGGTGGTCTCCACGACACAATCAGGATGATGCGTGATGAAGCATCGCGGCTCGCGGCCATCCGCCAGCGCACGGAGATTGTGACCGTCAAGCAGCTTCGCGAAGAGATAGAAGCGTGCGCGGAGTTAGTCAATGCTAAGAGCGGCCCAGCGACTCTCGGCGCGTGGGCGAAACTCCTGGACGCTCTCGTCAGGCGCGCCGAAGTCATTGCCGACATCTTGAGCGCGCTCTCGCAAGAGCATGGACATGATAGCTACGAAGAGTTGCGCTTCTGGACTAATGCGTTGGCCCACCAAGCGCGCGCCTGCCTTCGCGATTTGCACACGCTCGCTCCTTGGGGCAACGCCTTGACCGAACACCTCGGGCCGATTGTCATTCATTGCTCAACGGAAGCGGGCGCGCAGTGGGAGGAGATGACGGGCGCCTTCGTCACCGTGCCGACTCTGGCCGGAGTGCCGGAAACGTGCGATGCGATGCTGCTGCAACTGGCGGCGCTTCGCTCGCAGATAGAAGATTGCTTGCCGGAGAACGCTCCTGACCGCGCAGCCGCCCTGGGCGGTCTGGGTGTCTTGACCTCAGCCATCGAGAACGCGGCGGAAGCAGCCAGAAAATTGCTCGCACGATTGGCCGAGCTGGCGCGCTTGAGCGACCATCTCTTCGAAGAGATGGACTTTCGTTTCCTTATTGACGAAGAACGAAAGGTGTTCCACATCGGCTACAACGTCGCGGCTGCTCGTGCCGATAATTCCTACTACGACCTTCTTGCTTCCGAAGCGCGTCTCGCCAGCTTCGCCGCCATCGCCAAGGGCGATGTCTCGCAGGAACATTGGTTTCGCATGGGCCGTCAACTCACGCCCGTCGATGGTCATCGCGCGCTCATCTCATGGAGCGCGACGATGTTTGAATATTTGATGCCGCTTCTGGTCATGCGCGATTATCCGGGCACGCTGCTCCATCAAACTTACGCGGCGGTTGTCGCCCGCCAAATAGAATACGGGCGCGAGCGGGGCGTGCCGTGGGGCATCTCGGAATCGGCCTACAACGCGCGCGACATTCATCTCAACTATCAATACGGCCCATTCGGTATTCCCGGCCTCGGTCTCAAACGGGGCTTGAGCGAAGACCTCGTGGTCGCGCCTTATGCCACGATGCTGGCCGCGCCCTACGCACCGCGCGCCGCGCTTGAGAACATGCGGCGTCTCGAACGCGAGGGCGCGCTGGCGCGCTACGGCTTCTATGAAGCGATTGACTACACGCCCGAACGCCTGCCGCAGAATCAAACGCGCGTCATCATCCGTGCCTTCATGGCCCACCATCAAGGCATGAGCTTAGTCGCGCTCGATAATCTGCTGCACGATGAATTGATGCAGCGGCGCTTTCACGCCGAACCGCTCGTGCAGGCCACGGAGTTGCTCTTGCAGGAGCGCATCCCGCGCAAT
>CAZEZJ010000023.1:0-9150 GCA_964516695.1 uncultured Blastocatellaceae bacterium | reverse complement strand
ACCCGCGCGCCGAAGAAGTCTTGTCGGGCCGCGTCGTCCGCACTATCGCGCCGAGCGTTTCGCGTCGTTACGACTCCGCAGACTTGCCGACGCCGCGCACACAAATTCTCTCCAACGGCACTTACTCCGTGATGCTTTCGACCGCCGGAGCAGGCTATTCCGTTTGCGGAAAACTCGCCGTCACGCGCTGGCGCGAGGATGCCGTGCGCGACAACTGGGGCAACTTCATTTACCTGCGCGATGTCAGAAGCGGCATGGTCTGGTCTGCCGGTTATCAACCCACGGCGCGCCAGCCGCAATCTTACGAGGTCGCCTTCGCAGAGGATAAAGCGGAGTTCCGGCGCGCGGATGCAGGCATCACGACGCATACGGAAGTTATCGTCTCGCCCGAAGACAATGCAGAGGTGCGCCGCATTTCACTGACGAACAACTCGACGCGCACGCGCGAAATCGAGTTGACGAGCTACGCGGAAGTCGTGCTCGCTCCGCCTGCGGCTGATGCCGCTCATCCTGCCTTCAGCAACCTCTTCATCGAGACGGAATTTATCGCCGCCGATAACGCGCTCATCGCGCGCCGCCGCCCGCGCTCCTCGAAGGACGCGCCCGTCTGGGGCGTGCACGTCGTGGTGGTCGAAGGCGAAGTGGTCGGAGCCGTTCAGTATGAGACCGACCGCGGGCGCTTCCTCGGACGCGGCCATCACGCCGGCGCGCCCGTGGCTGTGATGGAAGACCGCCCGCTCTCGAATACGACGGGCGCTGTGCTCGACCCCGTTTTTAGTTTACGCCGCCGCGTGCGCTTGCAGCCCAACGAGACGACGCGCATCATTTTCTCAACCTGTTTAGCGACTACGCGTGAAGAAGCCTTGATGCTGGCCGACAAGTATCACGACGCCGCCATCTTCGAGCGCGAGGCGCGCCTCGCCTGGACCAAATCGCAGGTCGAGATGCGCCATCTCAACATGGATGCCGAAGAGGCTCATCTCTTCCAACGCCTCGCCGGGCGCGTGCTGTATTCGGATTCATCTTTGCGCCCGCGCCCGCATGTGCTCGCGCTCAACACGAAAGCGCAGAGCGGGCTGTGGCCCTACGGCATCAGCGGCGATTTGCCGATTGTCTTGGTGCGTATCAGCCAGCCGGAAGATTTGAGCATGGTCAGGCAAATGCTGCGCGGCCACGAATATCTGCATTTCAAGGGGCTGGCGATTGACCTCGTTATCTTGAACGACCATCCGCCAAGCTACATTCAATCGCTGCAAGACGAACTGCAAATGCTGGTGCGCACGAGCGGCCTTCAGGCTTTGCAGGACAAACCCGGCGGCGTCTTCTTGCGACGCGCAGACATGATGCCGGAAGCCGACCGGATACTGCTTCACGCGGTCGCGCGCGTCTGTATCGTCACCGAGCGCGGGCCGCTCGAAGACCAGCTTGTTCGTCGTCCCGCAGAAGGAGAATTGCCCGCGCGCTTTGAAGCCCGCCAGCCCTCGCGCACGTATCCTGAGCCGAGCGTGGCGCTCCCCGAACTCTCATTCTTCAATGGTCTTGGCGGCTTCAATCATGGCGGGCGCGAGTATGTCACCGTGCTCGGTGAAGGACAGTGGACGCCAGCCCCTTGGGCCAACATCATCGCCAACGGTTCTGATTTCGGCTTTCAGGTGACGGAGACCGGCGCGGGCTACACGTGGGCCGCCAACAGCCGCGAGAATCGTCTGACGCCCTGGTCTAACGATGCCGTCGCAGACCCGCCCGGCGAGATGATTTACCTGCGCGACGAAGAGACCGGCACGACCTGGACGCCCACACCTTTGCCCATCCGCGAAGCCGAGCCTTACACGATTCGTCACGGGCAGGGCTACACCGTCTTCGAGCACACGAGCCACGGGATAGCGCAGGAGTTGCTATTGTTCGTTCCCTTGGATGCGCCCGTGAAAATCTCTCTGCTGCGCCTGCGCAATCGCACAGACCGCAAGCGCCGTCTGTCCGTCACGCAGTTTAACGAACTCGTGCTCGGCGTTCAGCGCGGAGCCAGCGCGCCCTACATTATTACTAACGTGGACGAAGAGACGGGGGCCATCTTCGCGCGCAATCCTTACAACAACGAATTCGCGCACCGCATCGCCTTCTCAGACACCAGCGAACTCCAGCACACGCTCACCTGCGACCGTAAAGAATTCGTGGGCCGCAACGGCACGCTTGAGCGGCCCGCCGCCTTGCGCCGCCGTCACCTGTCGGGCCGCGCGGGCGCTGGCCTTGACCCTTGCGCCGCGCTGCAAACGATGATTGAGCTTGCACCGGGAGAAACGCGCGAGTTGGTCTTTTTGCTCGGCCAAGGTGAGACCATCGAAGAAGCGCGCTCGTTGACTGCTCGCTATCGCCAGCAGTCAATCGTCAACGCGGAGTTTGAGCGCGTCGTCAGCTATTGGGACGAACTGCTCGGCACCATCGAGGTCGAGACGCCCGATGCGGCGATGAATACGATTCTCAATCGCTGGTTGCCCTACCAGACGCTCGCCTGCCGCGTGTGGGCGCGCTCGGCCTTTTATCAATCGGGCGGAGCCTTTGGCTTCCGCGACCAGTTACAAGACGTGATGGCGCTCGTCTACTGCCGCCCGGAAATTGCGCGCCGTCAGATAGTGGGCGCTGCCGCGCGGCAATTCAGGGAGGGAGACGTACAGCATTGGTGGCATCCGCCGACGGGGCGCGGCGTGCGCACGCGCTTCTCCGACGATTTGCTGTGGCTGCCCTACGTTACCAGCTTCTATATCAACACGACGGGCGATGCGAGCGTGCTGGACGAAAGCGTGCCCTTCATCGAAGCGCCGCTGCTGGCCGAAGGTGAAGACGAATCCTACACGCAGCCCGTTGTCTCGGATGAGACGGCGAGTGTTTATGAGCATTGCGTGCGCACGCTGGAAAGAAGCCTCGCCGTTGGCCCACACGGATTGCCGCTGATGGGTTCTGGCGATTGGAACGACGGCATGAATCGCGTCGGCAATGAAGGCCGTGGCGAGAGCGTCTGGGTCGGATGGTTTCTCTACAACACGCTCGAATGGTTTGCTCCCTTCTGCGAAGCGCGCGGCGATATGGAGCGAGCGCGTCGCTACCGCGACCACATGTTGAAGCTGAAAAAGGCGCTCGAAGAGGAAGCTTGGGACGGCGATTGGTATCGCCGCGCTTATTTTGACGACGGCACGCCGCTCGGCTCCGTACAGAATGAAGAATGCCGGATTGATTCAATCGTGCAATCGTGGGGCGTGATTTCGGGCGCGGCCCCGCAGCATCGCGCGGCGCGTGCGATGGCGGCGGTCGAAGAATACTTAATCCGGCGCGGCGACGGCCTCGTCATCCTCTTTACGCCGCCCTTCGACAAAAGCCCGCTTGACCCGGGCTACATCAAAGGCTACGTGCCGGGCGTGCGCGAGAACGGCGGACAATACACACACGCCGCTCTGTGGACGCTCATCGCCTACGCGCGCCTGCACGACGGCGACCGCGCGGGCGAGTTGTTCACCCTCTTGAACCCCATCAGCCATTCCTCGACGCGCGCCGGGCTGCACAAGTATCGCGTCGAGCCGTATGTCGCGGCGGGCGACGTTTACGCGGTGTGGCCGCACACGGGACGCGGCGGCTGGACGTGGTACACAGGCTCTGCGGGCTGGATGTATCGCGCCGGTTTGGAATCAATCCTCGGCTTCGAGTTACGCGGCGAAAGGCTGCTCGTTCAGCCCTGCATTCCGCGTAGCTGGCGCGAGTTCAAAATTCATTACCGTCATCAAGGCACGCTCTATCACATCGCTGTCGAAAACCCTTTGGGCGTGAGCCACGGCGTCGCCAGTGTCGAAGTGGATGGACGACTACAGGACGCGGATGAAATCATCCTCACGAGAGACAAGCAGCCGCACCACGTTCGCATCATCCTCGGCGAGAAGACGCCGCAGCCTGACGCGCAGGATGTCGCAACGACGCAAACTCAATCCAACGGGTAAAGGGAAATTTTCCAGCCGCCGCGCGTGAGCTTGCCGCATCAGATAGCGCGTTCTCGCTTGGCCCGCCTGTGATTGGAACGACCTTGCTGGTCGCGTGCCTCCTAGCATCTCTGTTCTCTAACGTACAGACAGCCATCTTCCGCTTTGTCGAAGCTACGCCCATGCGTGAAGACAAGTATCAGAGGTTATACGAGACTAACTGGGGGCGTGCGTTTATCATCATCCTGCTCTTAAGTCTCATGGTAGGCTCGCTGCTTTGTTGGCTGGAATCATAATAGTAATTGCCAGCAAAAACGCTCTCTTGTCAGCGGGCAGGATGCGCTCAAGCGGCACTGCTAAAAAGTACGCAAACGTACAGACGTTAAGCACGGCATTCTCTATTCTCTTACACCCCCTAATTCGTAACTGCCGTCCTGAGCGGCGAACCGAGGCCATGCCGGAAACTCTGCCAACAAATTTTTACTTTGCAAGCTTCACTCGCGGGTAAGGACTACAGGTAGTTTCATCGCACTTATCAAGGTCGCTCGCTCGCGCGTGGCTCAAGCGCTGCCCGAAACATTCGTTGTGTCTGGCAGGTAGTTGATTGAGCAAACGGCGTTTGTGTGGAAATGGAAAAGAGCAAATTTTTAACGGGTGGTGAAGATAGAGAAAGATGAAGAATAAGAACGAAACGAACATTTTATCCTTCGAGCGTCAATGGTCCAGTGAAGACGTTAGCAGCGTCTCGCCTGCGTCGTCCGGTGATTTTGATTTGGTGTGTTTGTCGCACCTGCGCTGGGATTTTGTTTATCAGAGGCCGCAGCATCTTTTGAGCCGTTGCGCCAAGGAGCGGCGAGTCTTCTTTATCGAAGAGCCGATTTTTGATGATGGTCCGGCGCGGCTTGAGGTCAGCGAACGCGAGGCTGGCGTTGTGGTCGTCGTTCCGCATCTGCCGACGGGCGAGATTGGCGATGTGGCGCGCGCCGCAATGTTACAGGGATTGATTGACAGCCTTTTTGAAAAACATGCTATCAACAGTTACGTGCTGTGGTACTACACGCCGATGGCGATGGCCTTCACGCGTCATCTGTCGCCCGCGGCAGTCGTCTATGATTGCATGGATGAGTTGTCCGCGTTCAAGAATGCTCCGCCAGCGCTCAAAGAACGCGAGTTAGAGCTTTTCCAGCGCGCCGATTTGGTCTTCACCGGCGGGCGAAGCCTCTATGAAGCCAAGCGCCACCAGCACCGGAGAGTCTACGCTTTCCCGTCGAGCATTGATGTGGCCCATTTCGCGCAGGCCCGCGAAATTAAGGAAGAGCCTTTAGACCAAGCAGAGTTGGCCCACCCGCGTCTCGGATTCTTCGGCGTGATAGACGAACGCCTCGACATCAACCTGCTTGACGGATTGGCCGAGGCTCGGCCCGGCTGGCAATTGGTGATGATTGGCCCAATCGTCAAGATTAACCCGGCGGATTTGCCGCGCCGCCCTAACATACATTATCTCGGCGCTAAGTCTTACAACGAGTTGCCCGCTTATCTGGCCGGATGGGATGTGGCGCTGCTGCTCTTTGCGCGCAACGAGTCAACGCGTTACATCAGCCCGACCAAGACGCCCGAATATCTGGCGGCGGGCCGCGCCGTCGTCTCAACTTCGATTCGTGATGTCGTTCGTCCTTACGGAGAGCGAGCAATGGTGCGCGTCGCAGACACGGTGACGGATTTTGTGTTGGCCGTCGAGGCGGCGATGAAGGAGGACGAGGGCGAGCGCTTGCGGCAGGTTGATGAGTTTTTGGCGCAGACTTCTTGGAATCAAACGTGGGCTGGCATGAGCGAGTTGATTAAGGAAGCGGTCGCCGCACGTCGCGTCGCTGCCGGTCAAGCAGCCGGCGCGAAGGCACTCGTGAGCGTCGCGGGCGCGGGTCTTTAAGTATTATCAAATCAACACGAACAAGGGGAAGAATTATGTTTGACTATTTAATCGTCGGCGCTGGTTTTGCCGGAAGCGTGATTGCGGAGCGATTGGCGAGCCAGTTGGACCAGAAGGTCTTGATTGTTGACAAGCGCCCGCATATCGGCGGCAACGCCTATGACCATTATAATGACGACGGGGTTCTGGTTCACAAATACGGCCCGCATATTTTTCACACCAACTCGCGCGAGGTCTTCGAATATCTCTCGCAGTTTACCGAGTGGCGCTCATACCAGCACCGCGTGATGGCGAGCGTTGACGGGCAACTGCTTCCGATTCCGATTAACCTAGACACCATCAATAAGCTCTACGGCTTAAACCTCACGTCGTTTCAGGTCGAAGATTTCTTCGCCTCGGTCGCAGAGCGCTGCGAGCGGGTGCGCACTTCCGAAGATGTCGTCGTCAATCGTGTGGGCCGCGAGTTGTACGAAAAGTTTTTCCGTAACTACACGCGTAAGCAATGGGGGCTTGACCCGTCGGAGTTGGACGCTTCCGTGACGGCACGGGTTCCTACTCGTACCAACCGCGATGACCGTTATTTCACAGACACGTATCAGGCGATGCCGCTTCACGGCTACACGCGGATGTTCGAAAACATGCTCGACCATCCGAACATCAAAATCATGCTCAATTGCGATTACCGCGAAATAGAGGACGCGATTCCTTACCGTCAGATGGTCTTCACCGGCCCCGTTGACGAATATTTTAATTACGCTTACGGGCGGCTTCCCTATCGCTCGCTCGACTTTAAGCATGAGACGATAAATGCGCCCGTCTACCAGCCCGCGCCCGTGGTTAATTATCCGAACGATAATTTGTACACGCGCATCACGGAGTTTAAGTATCTGACCGGACAGGAGCACGCGAAGACAAGCATCGTCTACGAATTTCCGCGCGCCGAGGGCGACCCCTATTACCCCGTGCCGCGACAGGAAAACGCTGAACTGTATGCGCGTTATAAACAGTTGGCCGAGCGCGAGGAGGATGTCTATTTCGTCGGGCGGCTGGCGACTTATAAGTATTACAACATGGACCAAGTCGTCGCTCAGGCTCTCACGACGTTTGCCAAGATTAGCGGCGCGCGTGTCGCTAGAAGCTGGCGTGGAGCGAAGTATGAGTCCACCAAACTTGAACCTGCAACCGCTTGAGCTATGGGCGGGCGTGGAGTGCACGGTCAATCGCGTCGGCGCGCTCTACTTCGACCAGCTTGAGCGCAGCGGCCACGCCACGCGCGTTCAAGACCTAGACCTCTTCGCCGGTCTCGGCGTGAGCGCCATGCGCTACCCTCTGCTCTGGGAGCGCATAGCGCCGCATGGTTTGCAGCAGATAGATTGGACTTGGGCCGACGAGCGATTGCGACGGTTGCGCCAGTTGGGCGTGGGTGCCATCGTCGGCCTTGTGCATCACGGCAGCGGCCCGCGCTATACGAGCCTTATTGACCCTGCCTTTCCGAAAAAGCTGGCCCTCTATGCGCGCGCCGTGGCCGAGCGTTATCCGTGGGTCGAGAGCTATACGCCGGTAAACGAGCCTTTGACCACCGCCCGCTTTAGCGCGCTCTACGGTCATTGGTATCCTCACGCTCGCGACAGTCTCACCTTCGCACGCGTCCTTTTAACGCAATGCCGCGCCGTCGTCATGGCGATGCGCGCTATCCGTGAAGTTAATTCTTCCGCACGGTTAGTCCAAACGGAAGACCTCGGCAAGACTTTCAGCACGCCGAAGCTCTCTTATCAAGCTGATTTTGAAAACGAACGAAGATGGCTGAGCTTCGATTTGCTCTGCGGTCGCGTCACGCGCGAGCATCCGTTGTGGGGCTACCTGACGCGGCTTGGCATAGCGGAAGCCGAGCTTGAATGGTTTGCCCAAAATCCTTGCCCGCCCGACCTCATCGGCATCAACCATTATTTGACGAGCGAGCGTTTTCTGGACGAGCGAACAGAGCGTTACCCGTCATGCACGCACGGCGGCAACGGGC
Source organism: uncultured Blastocatellaceae bacterium (assembly GCA_964516695.1). Classification (GTDB taxonomy): domain Bacteria; phylum Acidobacteriota; class Blastocatellia; order Pyrinomonadales; family Pyrinomonadaceae; genus DASVTR01. The sequence goes on along the minus strand of CAZEZJ010000023.1, from coordinate 1,244 downwards.
GCGACGTGTATGCTGATGTGGAGGCCGTGCGCGTCTGCGCGGAAGGCACAGCGGGGCCGCGCGCCCTCTTGCGCGAGGCATGGGAGCGCTATCATCTGCCACTGGCTGTCACGGAGACGCATCTAGGCTGCACGCGTGATGAACAACTCCGCTGGCTGAAGGAGGTCTGGGACGCCGCGCGCAGCTTGCGCGCCGACGGAGTTGAGATGCGCGCCGTGACGGCTTGGTCTCTGCTCGGCGCTTACGACTGGAATACTTTGCTGACACGCGCCGGCAACCACTACGAGTCGGGAGTCTTTGACCTTCGCTCTCACGCTCCGCGCCCGACCGCGCTGGCCCGAATGCTCAGAGACTTGGCAGCGGGACGCGAACACAAACATCCGTTGCTCGCCGCTCCCGGGTGGTGGCGCAGGCCCACACGTTTGACGTATCCACCCGTGTTGCGCGGCGATACGCAACGACCGCCCGCATCGTGCGAGCCGGAAACGGACATCCGCGCCGCGACATCCGCGCCGGTTTTAATCACAGGCGCGCGCGGCACGCTCGGTCGCGCGTTCGCGCGCTCTTGTGAGGCGCGCGGCCTCGCCTATCGCCTGCTCACGCGTTCTCAGTTGGACATCGCTGATTCCATCTCAGTTGAGATTGCTCTCGACAGGTTTGAGCCGTGGGCCGTCATCAACGCTGCCGGCTATGTTCGTGTGGATGATGCGGAGCGTGAACCCGAACTCTGTTTTCGCGAAAACACAAAGGGGCCGCAAACTCTCGCCGCGCATTGCGCCCGGCGCGCCATCAAGCTACTGACTTTTTCCTCCGACCTGGTTTTCGATGGGCGTAAATCATCCGCCTATGTTGAGAGCGACCCTGTCGCTCCGCTCAATATTTACGGGCAGAGCAAAGCGGAAGCCGAAGCGCGCGTGTTGCAAGCGTCTCCGGCGGCGCTCGTCGTCCGCACCAGCGCCTTCTTCGGCCCTTGGGATGAGTATAACTTTGTCACCCTTGCGCTGCGCGCCTTGAGCGCCGGGCAATCGTTCATCGCTGCTTCGGATTCCGTGGTCTCACCGACGTATGTGCCCGATTTGGTTCATGCCTGTCTAGATTTGCTGATTGACGACGAGCGAGGGCTGTGGCATCTGGCGAATGATGGCGCGCTGACGTGGGCCGAGTTGGCGCGTCGCGCCGCCGAACTCGCGGGCCTTGATGCGGGCGGCGTCGAGCAGCGACGCGCCGTTGAACTGAATCTGGCG
>CAZEZJ010000022.1:17257-26190 GCA_964516695.1 uncultured Blastocatellaceae bacterium | reverse complement strand
CGTTGATGACGGCAAGCTTTCTCTCGAAGATTCACCGAAGAAGTTTCTCCCCTACCTTAAGTTCCGCGATCCTGAGATTGACGCGAAAGTGACTATCCGCGACATGCTGTGTCATCGCACAGGGCTTGCCGGCGCGAACCTCACGTGGCAGACACGTGCGCTCAGCCGCACCGAGATGGTCCAGGTCATCGCGCTCGCCAAACCGACGGCGAAGCTACGGGAGCAGTTTCAATACAATAACCCTATGTACAGCGCCATCGGTGAGGTCGTCGCGAAAGCGCAGCGTTCGACCTATGAGCGGGTGATAGCCGAACGCATCCTTAAGCCTCTCAACATGAGAGCTAGTAATCTGTCCGCGCGCGATTTGCAGCGGTCCGCGGACTTCGCCTTCGGCTACGAATCTACGGGCACGCCCGGCGGAGTCAGAAGGTATCCGCTCTACGATTATTCAAACATCTCCGCCTCCGGCGGTCTCAACTCGAACGCGAGGGACATGGCGCAGTTCTTGCGGCTAATGTTGGGTGAAGGCGTGATAGACGGCAGGCGGCTGCTTTCCGAAAAAAGTTTCAAGGAGATGCTCACTCCGCAGATAAAACTCGGGGCGACAGGCTACTGGGCGCTCGGATGGTCTTCCAGAGGGACTTGGAACGGGCACAGGGTCATCTTCCACTCCGGCGCATCAGAAGGCTACAACTCGATTATTGTGCTCATGCCGGACCAGAGATTGGGGTTCGCGCTGCTGACTAATATTTCCGTCTCGCCTCTCGCGCGCGGCGCGGTAGAGGACGCCATCTGGACCAACCTTGTCGGCAAGCGCGAACCGGAAGCGAACCTCGCCGGTGGCAGCGCTTCTTCGAGTTCTGCTGCGACGCCACAACCAACGGCAGCCTTTGTTGCCCCCTTTACGGTTGACGAGTTAATGGCGAAGATGATTAACGCCGCTGGCGGCGAGGATAGTCTCCGCAAGCACAAGTCGGCAGTCACGACCGCTGCCCTGGACTATGAGCAACAAGGCATGACCGGCGAGTCTACTATTCACGCCCGCGCACCGAATGCGTGGTCGGAGAGCGTGACGCTTTTCGCGCTCGGCAGAAAGGTCGGGACGACTCACGAATATTTCGATGGCGAGAGCGGCGGGGCGGAGTTGAGTTTCCTGCCTTCGCGGGCGACCGTCGGAGACCGTTTACAAGACATGAAGATTGCGTCTGACTTCTACTCGCTGCTGAATTGGAAGACGCTCTTCAAGACGGTGATTATCAAAGGCGTCTCGAAAGTAGGCGATGAAGATGCCTACATCGTTGTGAAAACACCGGAGAAGGGAATGCCTGTCACTGACTACGTTTCGACGAAATCTTTCCTCTTGCTCCGGCGCGAGACACCAAACGGCATCGCTGAGTCTTACGGCGACTACAGAACTGTGGACGGCACGATAATGCCCTTTAGAATAGAAATGAGGGTGCCCGGACTCGGCAATATTGTTTACAGCGTAAAGGACATCAAGTTCGATGTGGCGATACCGGAATCTATGTTCCGCGCTAAAATAAAATAGCAATCCGATTGTTAGCGGCTCCATTCGTGGGAGGGTCCAAGATGAAAATTTCTAAATGGGCGGGAGTCTTGGGGGTCAAGACAGCTTTTTTCTTGCTCCTTTCCGGTACTGTCTTCGGGCAAACCGACATCGTGAAGAGCGAAGGCATAACGAGTCCTCTGCACCGTGCGAATCTCGGCAGGATTACCTTCACGGCAAAACCTGTCGCCATTGAGAGCTACAAGGAAACGGATTTTCTGAAAACTCTTGAGTTGAAAGAAACAGCAGATTTCAGCATCAGGGCCTTCATGGGAAATTCGCTGACGAATTATCTGCACCGCCTCGCGCCCGAATTGCCAATTGACGACCTCGCCCGAAAGGGCAACTACCAATTCGCGTTTTTTGTGGACGGCGTTTTGATTCATCGGGAAAATCTTCACCCCGCCATGATTCCCGCGGAAAGTAAAAACACGAAAACAATCTTCGGCGTCTCTTTTATCAATCCGGCGAATCCTGATTCAGGTGGAAGCATCATTTGGAAACGCTTCCTGCTCAACGGCGGCGAACAAGCGCTGACCGCTGGAAAGCATTTGCTCAAATTAGAACTGCGCCCGTATCTAAGAACTAACGAACTCAAAGTCGGGGATTTGATTGCCGCCGGCGAATTGCAATTGATGGTGACGGAAAAACCGAAAACCGATGAAAAGCTCTTGGCGATTCAGCCCATCAAACCAGGCAGCGGATGGGAGAGTTCTACAGATTCTTACGATACAGAGAAGCTCCGAGAACTCAAACGGAAAATTGCCGAAAACTTTTACAAGGAAATCAAGAGCCTCGTCGTTATCAAGGACGGCAAACTATTAATCGAGGAATATTTTAACGGGGCGGCGAGAGACGCCTTGCACAACACGCGCTCGGTCGGTAAATCTTTCGCCTCGGCAATCATGGGTATTGCAATTAACGATGGTCACATCAAGAGCGAGGACCAAACGCTCAAGGATTTTTATGACCTGCGAAACTTTGCCAACGCTTCTCCGAAAAAAGAGAGCGTGACGCTCAGAAGCTTGCTGACGATGAGTTCGGGTTTTGATGCCGATGATTTTGACGAGACCTCTCGCGGCAATGAAGAAAATATGTACCCGACCGCTGATTGGATTAAATTCGCTTTGGATTTGCCGATGGACGATAAAAAGCGGGTCGGTGAAAAATGGAATTACTTTACCGCCGGGGTCGTTCTGTTGGGCGATATCATCAACAAGTCCGTCCCCGAAGGATTTGAAAAATACGCCGATAAAAAACTGTTCAAGCCGCTCGGTATTATAAAATACGAATGGCAATACACGCCGCTGAAAGTGCCGAGCACGGCGGGCGGTCTGCAACTGAGTGCGCTTGATTTCGCCAAGTTTGGGCAGCTTTACAAAAATGGCGGCACGTGGCAGGGGAAGCAAATCATTGCGAGGCATTGGGCGGAGAAGAGTTTGACGAAACAAATAAAGCTGCCGTTTGGTGACAACGAGTTTTACGGATATTTGTTCTGGAACAGAACCTATAGCGTCAAAGGTAAAAAGTATGAAGTGTTTTACGCCACCGGAAACGGCGGCAACAAGATATTCATCTTCAAAGACCAGCCGTTAGTCGTCGTCATAACCGCCACCGCCTACAATAAATGGTATCAACACCCGCAGGCGGACAGCATGATGGAGAGGTATATTTTACCGGCCGTCGTTAGATGAGGAAAACGCTTCGTTTTTGAAATCTAGTTTTTGAAATCCACTCCGCTCCGCAAAGAACTCAAGCACCGGATTCTTTAGGCAGCCGGCCATCCGACTTCCGACAATTTTCCAAGGTATTCGTCTGCACGTCACCGGCTCTGTTGTATAGCAAGGAAACCAAACACAACGCTACTCATCCCTCTCCAACCTCATCAGCGTTAGACACGCATCGCATTAATCAAGAAAGCTAAGGCTTGCATGAACGAAGCCAGGAAAATCATAGGCGCTTTTGAATGCTTGTCATCATTCTTGATGACGGCGTATGTTGAACGTCTCAGCTTGCGCCCGGTTAATTCGGGCTTTACTTGATATAAGGAGCAATAGAATTGATGAGGTATTTACTTACAATTACTCTACTGATAATGGCAGCGCCTTCTCTTGTCGCTCACGGTCAAACAAGCAACAAGCGAATAGAGCAAAACAAAAGAGTCGCGGAAGAAATAAAGATGTTGGAGCGCCAATGGCTCATTGAGCCATACTTTACCAGCGATATGACGGCTTATGACCGAATTGTTGCCAATGATTTCACGATTACGCATAGCAATGGAAAGGTGCTCAATAAAGTTGAAAAAAGAGCTAATATCATTGCTGACCATATCACCGACCCAACATCTCCATTCAGAATTGGAGAATCCACTATCAGGATTTACGGGACCGCGGCAGTATCAGTCGGATATATTATCGAAAAGAACAGTACGGTTCGTTTTACGAATACCTATGTCAAGCAGGATGGACGCTGGCAGGTTGTAGCTTCACAATTAAATCGCATCCGGCAACAGTAGCGGCAGCAAGGGGGCGTCTAACAACTCATGCAAATGCAAGCGCGATTCTAAATAACAGAAAGGACATCTTCACTTTGTTTAATAATTATTACTGCTCGCGCTGTGGTGCCGGTTATCAATGGGAGCAGATGACTTCCACCACGGAAGGAAATCTGTTATGCCCTGAGTGTCTTAATCAGCTTCATGCTAAGAAGGAAACCAAGCGTCAGTGTCCGGTGGACGGAGCGGAGATGCAGCAGCTTTTAGTTGCTGACATCGTGTTGATTGATAGGTGTTCCGAGTGTGGTGGAACGTGGTTTGATGGCGGTGAGCTGGAGATAGTTAGAAAGAGGGCGGAAGATGATAATTGGTATAAAGGATTTATCTGGGGCGCGGTAATAGGATAGGCCGCGGCCTCATAACTCATTCAAACCCGACCGCGAGCCAGCCGGCCTTTCATCTCAACTCGTCCGTCGCGGCGCTGTCTGCGCGGCGGGTTAATTCAAGTTTGGGGCGGCTTCTAGTGCGAATAAATTTGATGACTGAAAGATGAGGCCATAGATTTGACCTTAGATGTGAAGCGTGAATTATTTCGTCACGTGGTGGCTACGGTGGCCTATCGCGGCGGCTTAGCTATTGCGGAGGCTCCCGAGAATTTCGCCGTGTTCCGCGTTAATGAAACGACGCGCACACCAGGGGAACTCTTAGCCCACATTGGCGACTTACTTGAAGGCTCTCTTTATCTGGTTAAGGGTGAGTTGGTTTATTTATCGTCTGACCCATTGTCTTGGGAAGAAGAGGTGGCGAGGTTTTTCTCCGCTGTGAAAGCGTTTGATTCATATTTGGCATCAGGCGCGCCGCTGGCTTGTCCGATAGAGAAACTTATTCAAGGACCAATAGGTGATGCGCTCACGCATGTGGGGCAGATTGTGATGTTGCGGCGCATGGCGGGAAAGCCTGTTCGTGTTGAGGCTTATTTTACTGCTGAAATAGTCGCAGGCGAGATTAACGAAGAAACCTTCATCAAAGCCGGATAGATATATGCTCCAACATTTCGCAAGGTAACGCGCCGCCCAACTATTCATTCAACGCGGACGCCTCGACAGCATGTCTTTCATGGTTGTCCGTCTAAATGAGATTTTGAGGCTGCATACTCGTCGCGGGTCAATTCCAGCGTCGGGCGCTTAGCCTCCGTTGAAAATAAGTTACTATTTGCAGAATCAGTGATAAATTTCGCGCGACGCGCGCCATCTCGACAGGAGAAGAATTTGAAACAGACACGGTTCCTCTTACTAATATCCTTCTTACTCATTCCGGCTTTGACCGCTGCACAAACATCAAGCGCGGGAGCGAATGGGCCTCAACAATTAAGACGCTATGCTCCACAAATGCAGCGCACCGAACACGATGTCGAACAAGAAAAGTTATCAGTTAACTTTGAACGGGGCATCTCGCTATCAACTGAGCAGGCGCTTGTCAGATATATCACGCAACACTACAGCCTGACCCAAATCGTCATTGATATATACAAATTGGGGAATGCAAACAATTTCTATTTTGTTATCGGGGCGGCCCGCAAAGACCGGCAATCCGAAGACAGCGCAACACAAACTATATTCCTCATCCTCAGAGAAGAGGGAGGGACGGCGAGCGAGGTCAGCAAGGCCGCGAACGATAGTGATGCTGCCATTAAAGAGCCTGTGTTTTTTCTTGGGCAGAATAAAATATTGATTATAGTTTCACAGTCGGCGGGCGACGGCAGCTTTGACAGCAATTACGCATACGAATACGCGGATAACAACTTGAAGCCGCTTGGCCAATTTTATGTCATCGAAAAGATAGGCATGAGTGGAAGTGTTTGGATAACACGTAGTCCTCTGGGACAAGCAACAGCAGAATATAAAAACAACACCTATTACGTCACAATGCGTGGACTGAAGGGGAGCCTATACGGAGATGCAACGGTTGTGAACGGTGATCCTAAAAAACTTACCTCCCCAAAGATTCCCATCACATTCTCTTACGATGGAGCAGATTGGCAACCTGTAACCGTCAGACAGAAAAGACGCAGATGATTCTCCGTGTGCTACGTGTCTCACAACTAAACTGGGAGAGGTCGTTCCATTAGTTTTAGAACAATTAAATTGGCGGGAAAAGCGAGGTCAGCAACAATGCCACACTTCATAATTGACTGTTCGGAAAATATCATTGAGCAACAATCACCCGAGGAAATAATGCGGGCGGTTTATGATGCGGCCGCAGCAACAGGGCTATTTGCGGTAGATGATATTAAAGTTAGGCTTCGCCCCTTTCAATATTTTAAGTTGGGAGAAGGCAAAAGAGATTTCATACACATTTTCGGAAACATTATGGAAGGCAGGAGCACCGCACAAAAAGAGAACCTCTCAAGAAAAATAATTGAACGACTAAACGAAATGTTTCCTGACGTGTCTATTCTTTCCATCAACATACGCGAGTTTGAAAAAGCAACCTACAGCAACAAAGCTTTGATTCACGCGCTTAACATAACAAGTCGTTCGACGCGAGCGGATTGAGCTTGATTTTCATTCGCCGGGCTTGAACGCTCTGTTTGATTCTTCCCGCCGCGTCAATTCGGGCGTTCTGCCGCTTATCTTTGCAGTTAAACATCAGGCTCCTTGATAGTGAAGAGGAAACAGCAAGTAGTGCTTTCCTTTACTATCATGCTCCATACACGGGATGAAAATGAGAATGACCGTTTATGCCAAGACGATTTCTTTGTCTTCGTTCATCATTTTGACGACGCTGGCCTTCAGCGCTGCGGCGCAATCAGGGAGAGTCGTTCCAACGCCGCAGCCAACCCCGACCCCACAGGTCGCGCCGCCTGACCCGTCAGGGGTTAAGTCAAAATCAGTTCCAGACCTCAGTGTCGAAAAATACAAACTCGTCTTCACCAAGGGCTACGACGGAAAACTCACTTATGTGAGGGGGAAAGATTCAGAGACGGAAATAGACCGGACAAGACACGCGGCCTATGACAATTTTATAGAGGAGATTAACAAGGCCGCAGCGCAAGGCTACCGGCTCGTCGCTTCCGTAGACCGCATGGTGGCTATCCTTAAGTTTGATGAAGCCGAGTACGAGTATGCCTGGTTTGAAACGGCCAGCATTCTCGAACACCGTAAGGACGGTTTCCTGGGGACGTATACGCGATTGGCGAAACAGGGCTTTCGTCTTGCCCATCATTCTCTCATCTATCGCTCTTGTCAGCCGGCGGATTTCGAAGCATTCAACTACTTTGAGAGCTGCGACTACAGAGATTTTTTTCTGCTCGAAAGAAAGAAGGGCGTCGAGAAAAGGAGCGAACCCAGACTCGTCTACAGCGGGACGCGCAACGGATGGCAGCGCCACGAGCCGCACGCAGATAAGATGACCGCCGATGTCAAAGAAAGTCTGTCCGCCGGTTTTTATCCAACCGCGGTCTTATCCCGTTTCGAGATACTGATTGAGCGGCTGACAGAGCGGGATGAGCGCCCGGCTGATAAGCCGGAGATACAGGTCGTCAGGTCTTCGTCGTTCTGGGAGCGAGACAACTTGCCGGAGAAGGTCAACGAACTGGGGCGACAAGGTTATCGCCTGGCTCTGATTAAATACGGAATCGCCTTGATGTACAGGCAGGGCGAAAGCGCGGCACCGGTTACGTATGTCTGGTTGAAAGCGAAAGACAAGAGTTTCGAGAAACAACTGGCGAAGCTGCAAGCGGGCGGCGCGGCTTTTCAGATGGTCTACCCCGACCGTGATGGGGATGAAACCAAGTTGGTCTTTGAGCAAAAGCAGGTTGACGACGGCCAGCGCCGCGAATACAGGGTGCTCAGGCTTGAGCTTCAATCGGCGGCAGACTCAGCGGAGAAGAAGGTGCGGACAGACCTCGCGCCGTCGTCGAAAGAAACGATGAAGGTGTTTGACCAGTTGGCGAAGGAGGGGTTCAACGTTCGCGCTCTGTTCATTTCCGGCGACTCCAAGTTAGTAAAGAAGACTGAGGCTCGGGGTCAGTTCGTCTCGGAAAATTACGGCGTGCTGCTGGAACGGATACGGTAGGCTGTTCACAATTGATTTCTGTTCTTACTAATGAGCAGCAAAGGCTTTCTAACTTGAGTGTTCAATTCCAAATCCTATAACCGCGGGAGCACAGTAATGAGACCATTTAAGTCCACGTCATGGTTTATGCACTTTGCGAAATGGACGGCGAGGGTAACGGGCAGACCTCTGACGTTCGCCATAGCCGTTATAATTATTCTCGTCTGGGGTCTGACAGGCCCACTGTTCAGCTTTAGTGATACCTGGCAGCTAGTCATCAATACCGGAACCACAATTGTCACATTCCTCATGGTGTTTCTTATCCAAAACACGCAGAACCGCGATTCCGAAGCCATACAGGTAAAACTTGATGAGTTGATTCGCGCAATCGAAGGCGCGCACAATGCTCTTCTTGACTTGGAAGAATTAGAAGAGAAAGACCTTGACCGCATTCGCTCCGGTTATGAGAAGTTAGCTAAGCACGCCAGAGCGGCCTTACAGGAAGGCAAGCTCGACACCAACGTCCCTGACGTGGAGGAAGAAACGGCTTAACAACTCATTCAACCGGACGCGCCCTTAGCATCTCTTTCATGCCGGTCTTCTCCGATTCGGTAGAATGCTTCATGCGGCGGGGTTTGACACTTCGTTAACTGCAAGAGCGGATTCGCCCTCGTCGCCTACGGGGAGCGTGACGCGAACGCGGCTCCCACGATTGCCGTGTGAGGCTTCAATCCAGATATGCCCACCGTGCGCTTCGACGATTCCCTTGGCGATGGCTAGCCCCATTCCAGAGCCGGACGGTTGATGCCTGCCGGA
>CAZEZJ010000022.1:13631-17247 GCA_964516695.1 uncultured Blastocatellaceae bacterium | reverse complement strand
CTTATCGAAGACACGCTCACGCAGGTCTGCGGGGATACCGGAGCCTTCATCTTCGACGCTCAACTGAATCATTTGACCGTCCGTGCTTTTCGCCTCGACGTTAATGCTCGTGCCCTTCGGTGAATACTTCGCGGCGTTGTCAACGAGCGTGTAAACCACTTCGGCAACGGCCCTATCGTCCACGCGCACGGGAGGCAGCCCGTCATCGAGCTTAACCTTGATTTGATGCTCGCGTGCGAGCGGCGCGGCCCGCTCCAGGGCAGCCGAGATAATCTCCTCGATTGAACCCCAACGCCGGCGCAGGTGCATCTCCCCGGCCTCTATGCGGGCCAGTTCCATCAGCCCTTCGATAAAGCGGTTGAGCCTGTCAGTCTCTTCGTCAATGACCTCCAACATCTCTCGTCTACCTTCCGCGTCAAGCGCCCCTGTCGTTTCCTCATTAATTTGAGAAGGCGGGTCGTCGAGCAGTGTGGTGACGGACGCCTTGATGGATGTCAGCGGCGTGCGCAAATCGTGCGTGACGGCATCCAAGAGCGCAGACTTCAAACGCTCGCTCTGCTCCAAGGCTTTAGCCTGGCTCGCGCGCTCGAAAGCATCCTGAAGCTCCGTGTACAGCCGCTCAATCTCGCGCCGCGCGGCGTCGGCCTCTTCGGCCTGCCGCTTCGCGCGTGCCCAGAGTTGCCCCGCTATTACGGCGGTGACGAGAAAGGCGAAGAGCGCGACCCAGTTATCCGGTTCTTCGATGCTCAACCTTCCGACCGGAGGCAGATAGAAGAGGTTGAAACAGACAACGCCCAAAAGCGATGCCAGCACGGCGGGGCGTGCTCCCCACCCGGCGGCGACTAAAAGCACGACGAGGAGTAAATTGAGCGCGACGGTCGTTGAGTTGACGTGTTCACCGAACAGCTTGAGGATGCCCGTCACGGCGGCGACGCACACCACCGCCACCAGGTAGCCCGTTCGCCTCTGCTCATACATTTTTCTCCACACGCCGGCTATTGTATGCCGGAAGCTGGCCGCTTAACAGACCTTAATTAGTTTTGGTGGGGGCGTCGCGGTTGAAAGCGCGGCAGGCTCTTGGAACCTGTAGGCTGAGTCTTAGCCGACAGCGGAATGATGGGCGGTCTCTTCTCTAAGAGGTCAAGGCAGTATGCGCCGAGTGCCAGCAGCGGGAGCGACAGGCTGAAAAACACGGTTTCTAAAATATTTAGGAATGAACCGAGGCCGGTTGAGACAAGAAGCGTGACGATGGCCCACAACAGCGTGGCCAGGATAATCGAGAGCATCCCACCGGCCAGCCCGAAGGTGGCACCGATGGCAGCCCAGGCCCGTCCGTTCTTTCTGATAAGGAGGTCGATTCTTCCATAAAGCTCCTCCCCGAGCGTATTTTTCGGCAAGACGTATATCATGTTCATCAGCGTTCCTTTGTCTACGCGCGACAAAGAGCGCGGAAGCCAAGCTGCTGCTTCCGCGCCCTTGAAAGGTCGCGTTCATTGCCTCTTCCCTTCAAGCCTGCGAGGTTATCAGCAAACAAATTGTCAAAGCCCTAAGATTTCGCTCCGGCCAATTTGATACTACGCCCCGGCGTATAAGGATGGCGTAAAGGGTTTATAAAAAGTTTGTAAAGATGAAGGGAGAGGAAGGGGAAAGTCTGTTTATGAATCCGGGTTGAAACGATAGCCGACCCAAGGCTCTGTCAGAATGTATCGTGGTGTCGAAGGGTTCGGCTCTACTTTTTTCCGCAGTTGCCCGACAAACACGCGCAGATACTCGCCTTGCTCTGTGTAGTTGCCGCCCCAAACGGCTGTGAGCAGCTTGCGGTGCGTGAGCACCTTGCCCGCATGACGCACGAAATGAACGAGCAGGTCATATTCCTTGGGCGTCAGGTGAACTTCCGAGCCTCTAACGAAGACTCTGCGAGATTCAAGCTCAATATTGAAATCACCGACTTCTAACACGGTTGAAGAAGTTTCACTGATGGCGGGCTTGGAGGCCCTTCGTAGTTGTGCGCGCACGCGCGCCAGCAGTTCGTCCATGCCAAACGGCTTGGTTACGTAATCGTCAGCGCCCGCGTCCAATGCCTCGACCTTGGTTTTCTCTTCGCCGCGAACGGAGAGCACGATGATGGGTAGCTGTGAGAGTTCACGCAAACGGCGGCAGAGTTCCAGCCCATCCAGGTTCGGCATCGCAAGGTCAGTCACCACGAGGTCAGGATGCCAATCGCCAAAGGTCTCCAGGGCCGACACGCCATCCGCCGCGACGCGCACGTCATATCCGTGAGTCTTCAAGCCGGTGCGCAAGACGCGTGCTATCTGCGGCTCATCGTCAACGACAAGGATGCGCGGTTGCTGATTCATCTCTAAGGCGATGGACATTAAATCTCGACCTGCGAGCCTAGTTCGACCACCCTGTTTGGCGGCAGGCAGAAGTAAGCGGTAGCAGACGACGCGTTACGCGACATCAAGGCGAAGAGCTTTTCACGCCAAATCATCATACCCGGGGTCTTGCTCGCCATCACCGTCTCACGACCGAGAAAGTAGGTCGTGTTCATCGGGTCGAACACAGGGCCGGGCGGCTTCAGCTCTCCCAAAACTTCAGGGATGTCCGGGTCTTCCATAAATCCGTAGTTGATAATCATGCGGTAAAACTCATGGCCGAGCGCCTCAATCCTCACGCGCTCTTCCGCCTCCACGTATGGCGCTTGTCTGGTCTGCACGGTCAACAGCACGACGCGCTCGTGCAGGACTTTATTATGCTCCAGATTGTGCATCAACGCGGGCGGCGTCCCCGTCGCCGTACCGTTCATAAAGACGGCGGTGCCGGGCACGCGCACAGGCTTGTTCTTGGCGATGTCGCGCAGGAAGTCTTCAATCGGATGAGCGCGCGACAAAAGGCGCGCGGCCAGAATGCGTCGGCCCTTCTTCCACGTCGTCATAAACAGGAAGATGAGCGCGCCGACGACCAGCGGAAACCAACCGCCGTGCGGAATCTTGATGATGTTTGCCCCGAAGAAGGCAAGGTCAATGACGAGGAAAAAGCCCGTGAGGCCGAGCGTCAAAGCCAGACTCCACCCCCACTTATCACGCTCGACGACGCCGAGCAGGATGGTGGTAATCACCATCGTCGCCGTCACGGCGACACCATAAGCCGCCGCCAGATTGCTCGATGAGCCGAAGCCGACGACAATCGCGATGCAGCCTATCATCAACGCCCAGTTGAGCGCCGGGATATAAATCTGCCCCATCTCGGTCGAAGAAGTGTGCTCTATCTTCAGGCGCGGCATAAATCCTAGTTGAATGGCCTGCATCGTCAAGGAGTATGCACCGGAGATTAGAGCTTGCGAAGCGATGATGGCGGCACACGTCGCCAGCACGATGAGCGGATATAAAGCCCATTCGGGCGCGAGCCTGTAGAAAGGATTCTCGGCGGCCGCAGGATTCTCAATCAACAGCGCGCCCTGCCCTAAGTAATTGAGCAGGAGCGCGGGCAGCACGACGACGTACCAGACGATGCGGATGGGGCGTTTACCGAAATGGCCCATGTCAGCGTAGAGCGCTTCGCCGCCCGTGACGACCAGAAAGACCGTGCCGAGCACTAGAAAACCGTGCCAGCCCTC
>CAZEZJ010000022.1:12056-13621 GCA_964516695.1 uncultured Blastocatellaceae bacterium | reverse complement strand
CCCTCGCGCAGGAAAAAATTGACGCCGTGAACCGGATTAAAAGCGGCGACGACAGACGGATGCCGCACGACCTGCATGATGCCGAGCAACGCGATGATGGCGAACCACACGAGCATGATGGGTCCAAACAAGCGCCCGACTTTGGCCGTGCCGCGACTCTGTATCAGAAACAATCCGACGATGATGACAATCGTAATCGGAACCACATAAGACGCGAACAGCGGCGTCGCTACGTTCAAGCCTTCGATGGCACCCAGAACGGAGATGGCGGGCGTAATGATGCCGTCGCCGTACAGGAGCGCCGCGCCGAAGATGCCCAGCACGACGAGCAGCTTGCGCTCCGATTTGCTCACAATCTTAATCGGCGTCGCCAGCGCCGTTAAGGCCAGAATGCCGCCCTCGCCGCGATTGTCCGCGCGCAGGACGAAAATGCAATACTTAATCGAGATGATAAGAATTAGTGCCCAGAAGATGAGCGACAGCACGCCGAAGATATTAGCAGGGGTGGCTGCGATTGCGTGCGGGCCGTGGAAACATTCGCGCATCGCATAGAGCGGGCTGGTCCCTATGTCGCCGTAGACGATGCCGAGCGCGGTCAGCGAAAGGATAGCCAGATAGCGCCCGCGCGGTGTGGCGGTATGCGGATGCCCGTGCTCGTCGGTGATGGTGGTGTGAATGTCTGTCGAAGCTGTTGCGGCCATAGTTATCCTAAGCGAAAAGAATAAACTTATCCTCCAAAACAGCTATTGTTCGTCCGCAGTGAAAAAGATGGCCAAGAAACATGCCGACGGCTCTTCGAGCGACGGCGCACGCACCGAGGCGGACCGATGCTATTTCAGGGATAAACAAGCAGGCCTAGGATGGCATAAAAGTTATAAGGATTTTGTAAAGATTGCTACGACGGCTTCTTCAATCTCAAGCGTAATATTGACTTGGTGACGGGGCAGAAGCATGGCCCAGCGGTCCATGGTAGCGCCTGTCTTTTTTATGGTAAGGTACCCGCTCAATGCTTGCTCAATCAACGCGGATGCAGTCGTTTATTTTCAGCGCCGGGCTTAGGCTGCGGTCAGTCATCAGTGTTCGAGCGCCGCGAAGCGGGCTGATGGCTATCGGTGTTCTTACGTGTTTCTTATCGCTGCCAATCTGCGCACAGCAGCCTGATTCTCCAGCGCCGCCGGTTGTGGTGCAGCCCGGTGCGCCGGGCCAGCCGACCCGCACACTGCCGCCATCGACGAGGGCACAACTGCCGCCGCGTTCACCGAAGGACGTGGAGTTCATGCAGGGTATGATTATGCACCACGCGCAAGCGGTTGAGATGACGGCGCTCATCGAGTCGCATACGGAGAACAAGGAACTCCGGTTGCTCGGAGCGCGTATTAGCCATTCACAGTCAGAGGAAATGAAGTTTATGAAACGGTGGCTCGAAGCCAGGGGAGAGCCGGTACACCCGCCGATGCCTGAAATGCCGGGCCACAATATGCCGGGCCACGACATGTCTAGCCATCAGATGCTCATGCCCGGGATGCTGACCCAGAAGCAGATGGACGCCTTAAGAAAAGCAAAGG
>CAZEZJ010000022.1:0-12046 GCA_964516695.1 uncultured Blastocatellaceae bacterium | reverse complement strand
CTGGTGATGGTAAATGATTTGTTCGATACGGCGGGCGCGGGGCAGGATGCCGAACTGTTCAATTTCGCAACGGATGTTGACAGCAGCCAGCGCGCTGAGATTAGGATTATGCAAACCCTTCTGGGTGAAAAACCTGTAGAGGAAAAACGATGAGTCGAGTGCACACTACCGCTTTGCGTTTACTAACAGCTTCCCTTGTTTTGTGCTCGTGTTTCGCAGCCGGGACGCTGGCACAAACGGCCCCGCCGTCTCCCGAGTCCGCGAAGACGCCGGAAGCCAAACCCGCCGGCCAAGGCGACGGGAATCCGCTTGCTCTTGAACCGGCGCCGCCGCTACCGGCGGGGATGACGGGTTCAGATACAAGCGACCCGCGCAGCCGTCTGTCGCCGGGAATGTATAACGCGGGCGAAGCGGCGATGGGCATGAAGCACCTCATGCTGCTCAAAAAGCCGGACGCGTTTCAACTCGGCTCCGACGATCCTGATAATCCGAAGGTGCAGAAGACGCTGGGTCAAATCGGCGTCGGTGACTCCTCGAAGATGCCAAAGCCTCTCCAACTGCTGATGGCTCAACTCGCTTTTTCCAACTCGGACCTTGCGTTCCAAGGCAACCACCTGTTTATGGGAAACTTTTACGGCGTCAACATCTTTGACATCTCCGATCCGGCGAAGGCCAGATTGTTAACGTCGATAGTGTGTCCGGGCGGGCAGGGCGACGTGTCTGTTCACAAGAACCTGCTCTTTATGTCTGTCGAGATGCCGAACGGTCGCCTGGATTGCAGTACGCAGGGTTTTCCGCCCGAGCCTTTGCCCGCCGCGGGACAAGAGAACAAGCCGACGCTGCCCGTGGCACAAAAAGACCGCTTTCGCGGAGTAAGGATTTTCGATATCACGGACATTAGGAATCCGAAGCAGGTGGCAGCGGTGCAAACCTGCCGCGGCTCGCACACGCACACTTTGGTAGTCTCTCCGAACGATAAGAACAACGTCTATATCTACGTCTCTGGAACCTCTTTTGTCCGTCCAGGCGAAGAGCTGGCGGGATGCTCGGCTGAGCCTCCGAGCAAGAATGCAAATACGGCGCTCTTTCGCATAGAGGTGATTAAGGTGCCGTTGGCGACGCCGCAAAACGCTCAAGTAGTGTCGAGTCCTAGAGTGTTTATGGACCCGAGGACGGGTGTTATCAACGGTCTGAATAACGGCGGCTCACACGACGGGAACGGAAAACCGGCCGACACCAACCAGTGTCACGATATTACAGTGTTCTCAGCAATCGGACTCGCGGCGGGCGCCTGCTCGGGAAATGGAATTCTGCTGGACATCAAAGACCCGGTCAATCCAAAACGCATAGACGCGGTGAACGACCCAAACTATGCGTATTGGCACTCGGCATCATTTTCAAACGATGGAAAGAAAGTCGTGTTTACAGATGAGTGGGGCGGCGGAATGAGTGCGCGCTGCCGCGCGAACGACCCGAACAAATGGGGCGCCAACGCAATTTTCCGCTTGGCGGATAACAAGCTGAGCTTCGCGAGCTACTACAAGTTGCCGGCTGCGCAGGGCGACAGCGAAAACTGTGTCGCACACAACGGCTCGCTCGTTCCGGTTCCCGGCCGGGACATCAAGGTCCAAGCCTGGTACCAGGGCGGCATCTCCGTCATGGACTTCACTAACCCGGACCGTCCGGTTGAGATTGCCTATTTCGACCGGGGGCCGATTGATTCGAAGATACTGATGATGGGCGGCGCATGGTCCGCTTACTGGTACAACGGCCGCATTTACGCGTCAGAGATTGCGCGCGGCCTGGACATCCTTGAGCTGACGCCGACGCAGCACCTCACGCAGAACGAGATTGACGCCGCGAAAGCGGTTCGGGTGGCCGAATTGAATGTGCAGAACCAGGAGAAAATTGAGTGGCCCAGACGGTTAGTCGTAGCAAAGGCCTACGTTGACCAGCTTGAGCGTTCGCAAGCTCTGCCCTCCGGCCGCATCGCAGCCCTGCGGCAGGCGATTCAAAGAGCAGAGAGTTCACACCTGAATCGAAGCGAGCGCGGAAAACTAAGAAGCCTCGCGCCGTCGTTAGAGAAGAGTGCTCTTCTGACGAAGAGTGCGGCAGACTCAGCCCGCTTGCAAGCCTTGGCTGAAATCCTGAGGCAACCCGCGCTTTGATGCTTTCGAGCGCGAACCTGAGGCGCTATTTTGACAATGCGCGCCGCCGCGACTACTGCTGCGACTGCTGCGTCAAGGGTGGGCGGGCACAGCAGCCGGCATAACGTCGGGGACGGCGGTTGCAGCATGGTGTGTATCGGGCAGGAAGTAAAACAGGATAGCGAGAATTGCGTAGACCGAGAGCAGTTGCATACCTTCGACCCAGTTGCTCTCGCCGTCGCTGCTAATCTGCTCGACGATGATGATTGAAGCCACCACGGCCACGACTTCCGGGATGGTGAACTCCAAATTCATCGGGCGACCGAACAGGTAAGAGGCAAACAAGAGTACGGGCGCGACAAACAGGGCGATTTGCAGACTTGAGCCGAGCGCGATACCCATACTCAAGTCCATCTTGTTGCGCATCGCCATCAGGATGGCCGAAGAGTGCTCGGCGGCATTACCGATAATCGCGACGACGATAACCCCTACGAAGACTTCCGTGAGGCCCAAGGTCTCACGCGCTCCCTCGACTGCTCCGACCAGAAATTCAGAGACGAGCGCCACAAAGGCTGTCGCGACGAGGAGGATGGTGACGGACTTGCCCACAGACCACCCCACGCCATGCTCTTCAGCTTCGGTGCGTTCTTTCCCGACTTCGGCAATGACACCGTGCGATTGTTCACCGACAAACAGTTCTTTGTGCGTGACGAGTGAAAACAGAAGGGTCAGCGCGTAAGTGACAATGAGTACGATGGCGATGGCGAGCGACAAGCTCTGCTCTTTCGCGGGCGTCCACCCGCCATGGGCGACGGGCACGGCGGCTGCCGTCTGGTGAAACACGGTCGGGATGATGAGAGCGATAGCGGCGAGCGTGAGCGCCGTGGCGTTGATACTCGCCGCCGTGCGGTTGAACTCCTGCTTGCGAAACTTCACGCCGCCCGCGAAGAACGACAGCCCCAGAACGAGTAGGATGTTGCCGATAATCGAACCGGTGATTGAGGCTTTGACGACTCCGTCCAGACCTTTCGAGAGCGCGAAAAGCGCGATGATTAGTTCGGCAGCGTTGCCGAAGGTCGCATTCAACAGGCCGCCGACTCCCTGACCGAGATGCTCGGCCAAATGCTCTGTGGCGCGCCCCATCCACCCGGCCAGCGGAATGATTGCCAAACAGGCGACGATAAACAGCGCCGTCGGGTTATCAAGCCCTGGCACGAAGCGCAGGATGATGGCAACGGGCACGAAGATGAGAAGCCAGTCGAGCGAAGGCTTGAACCACGAGCGCGAAGGCGCTGGCGGAGCAGGCGGTTGAGACGCGGAATCCGATGCGGCAGCAGGAGTTATTGACATGCACTTTATTTACCACATTCTCACGTGTGTGGAAACGTGGTCGTGCATAAATCTTCAAGTGGAATGAATAAACGCTCTTGAATTATTCAACCCCCTGCTCAATAAATGTGTCTCACCCATCCAACTCGCCGCCTAGCGAAACTCACTTCGTGAGCTTTCGCGCCCTCACATAATTTTCGCAACACAGCCCCGCAGAGTGGCTCAGTGTTGGAATCCGAGGGCAACGCCCGAGCAGCGCCGCTCAAACATTAACCTGACGCAACGCGCTACCTCGGCAATCGCGACTGCGGGTGGTTTACCTCGCGGGTGTATGCCGCAGATGGCGGTCGTGCATGAATGGTCAAGCTCAGGTCGCCAGCGCGATTGGCCCACAGCATCCCGGCCATAAGTAAGATAGGCTGAAAGAGTGTTCAGGCCGGTGCCGGGTCTTTCCCCGATGAGATGAACGATAACGTCCGCGCCGGTGAGCGCGCCTATGTGGTATCCGGCGCGCACTCGCCCGTTTTGAATAACAATATCCACTTCGCCTAGATGACAACCAACCGAGTTCAGTTCGTGTCGCAGGCGCGGCAGTAACGCGCGCAAGTTCTCATTGAGCGAGTTGGCGTTGAGTCCGTCCGAGATGACGAGTTGCACCCGCGGGCGGCGCGTAGCGTAGAGCGTCTTGAGACGGTCAATGTCTTCATCGGAGATGCGTTCGCCCGCAGGCGGATGAGAGAGATACTCTTCTCTGTCGAGCGCGCGAGTGCGGACGCGCAGGAAATGCGGGGAGGCGTCTTTGATGACTGACTCGTCAATCGTTGAGTAGAGCGCGCGGCGTGCGTGCTGGTAGAGGGCTTCCATCCGAGACTCAATTTCCGGCGGTGTTTCGTCTGACTGGCTGCGCGTGTAACCGAGGTCATAACCGCGCTGGCGTAAAGCGTTGAGCTTTTTCGTCGCTTCCTGACGCAATGTTTCACTTGAGCGCGTGTCGCCGCCCGCTTTCATGTAGAGCGCGTAGAGCGCATCGGGGCCGGGGCCGTCTTCGCGCAATTCGCCTTGCTCGTTCATCACGCCCAGCGCGGCGAGTCTTCCCTGCATGGCGGTGGAAATCCGTTTGCCGGTCAGGCGGCGCAGGCGCGGATGCTCGCGGAAGGAGGTCGTCATGTAGCCGAGCATCGGGTCGGTGTTGCCCGCGACGGCCATCAGGTATGCGGGCGCTGCCTGCTTCACAATCTGCTCGGTTAACTGCCGCAGCGCGCGAGGCTCTATGCCCATGTGGAACGTCGAACACACGTCAAGCCCCATCGTCAGGCCGTGCAGCTTAGCCATCACCGTGTCTTCAAGGCAGGCCCGCAGGAGTTGCTCACCCGTGCGGAAGACTTCCGGGCCGATGAAACCCGCGACATCGTTGACAATCATCCAGGCACCCGTCTGCTGTTGAATGTAGCGGGCGACGCCGTAGGTGCGCGCTTCGAGCGTCAGCATGTCTATGCCTTCGGCCGCTCCGTTGGTGACTTCCGCGCCTTGGCCCGTCTCGAAGTAGAGACCGTCGAAGCCGCGCGCCAGTTCGAGGATGCCGTCCGCATCCAACCCGACCATTCCGGCGAGCGCATGGGAAGTGCCAGCCAAGCTTTGAAAGCCGACATCCACTTTTGTCCGCGCGCGTGCGCTCGCCTGCTTCAAGATGTCTGAGAGAACGCAATATCTGACGGGCAGTTCGAGACGTTTGACGACGCTGCGAAGGAGTTCTTCAAGACGAATGATGGTTTCCACATCATCGCCCGCCGGATTGATTCCAAGAATACAATCGCCGCAGCCGTAAGCGAGGCCCTCAAGGATGGAGAGGAGAATCTCTTCCTCATCGTCTCCGGGGCTGTTTGGCTGAATGCGAGAGCCTAAGTGGCGGGGTGAGCCGAGGCTGATGCCTTCGCCCGGCAGCGGATTAAAGAGCCTTTGCGCAAGGGATGAGAGTTCATCGTTCGTCATTACTTTGACGACCGCCGCAATCACCTCGCTTGAAAGCCCGTCGCGATAGCGGCGCGCCCAACCGGCCCCGCCCGCGCTGAGCAGCAGAGTTTTGAGTTGGCCGACGGTCAGGTGAGAGATGTCAGCCGCCAGCCGCAGGTTTCTTGAACGCGCGAGCGCCTCGCTCACTCCGTCTTCCAGAAATACGCTTTGGTTAATCTCTGCCAGCCGCAACGAACCAAGCACAGCCCGCGCCTCAAGACGCACCCGTTCGTCGCGCGTCCCGCCGACGAGCAAATCACCTTCCTTGAATTCGTTGGCGAGAACGAAGAGCTGGAGTGATTCCTGATGAATCATCGTCTAAAGGGTCAGCCGCAGTTGACGCTATAGGACGTTGTCATTTGTGTTAATGGCCTTTGGTCGAGGTCTTTTCGGACAGTATCCAATTGCCAGGGTCAAGTTCCAGTTTTTTCGGCCTCATCGGAAGTTTGAATTCAAAGGGCGTCTTCGGGCCAAAGGCATGAATGGTGCCGCTGGCCCACTTTTTCTCACCAAAGGTCATCACCAGCGGCAGCGGCATGAACCAATTGGCGGGCGCGTTCTCCTGTGTGACAGTCCCGCTCACCATCACCGAACCGTCCGGCTGGTCTTGCAGTTGATACTCCAACTGATAGGAAGGCAGGTCGGATTGATAGACCCACTGGCTAAAGAACCAGTTGAGGTTCTTTAGTTTGTACTTCTGTGCGATGGGCGTTTTGGCGAAGTGCTCGTTGGCGACGGCGCGAAAGTCGTCGGTCGAGGCAAAGCGGTCGCGATACCGCTCGACGAAATCCGTCATCATCGCAAAGAAAGCCTGGTCGTCTCCGCTGGCAGGATTGCTCATCAGAAAGTGAAGCATTCGCAGCACGAGCGCGCCCTTGTTATAAATGAGGGTTTGATACGCGCCGTAGGTCTTTCTGGTGTTGAGCCGGTGGCCGAGGATGATTGGCCCAACGTCGGCCAGCTTGCCCTTTCCCGGCCCATAGATTGTCAGCGGCGGGTCTTTTAAGGAGCGTCGCATCTCGTCAATCAAGTCATTTCGCGCCGCGACGCTCGCTCTGACGCCGGTATAGAGAACGCCGGAATATTCAGCGAAGCCTTCGCTCAGCCATTGGTCGCGGTAGGAGCGCCAGGTGACGACATCGCCCCACCACTGGTGCGCCGTCTCGTGTGCAATGAAAGAGTAGGTCTGTTTATTGGCGCGGTCTGTCGCCGGAATCATCAGCAGGCTCGGAAAGCCCTGCCCGAAGCCGAAGGGATGAAACGCCGCGCTGAAAACCGGATACGGATACTTACCGAACAACAGGCTGAAATAACGCAGCGAGTTATCAAGCTCAGCGAGGATGAAGTCTTCCTTGATGGCTAGATATGAACCGGGCAGCGAATTGAATTCGACGGGAATCGGCTCCCCGCCCTTCTCCCATTTCACCATCTGCGTGTGGCGTTCAAATGGCCCCAAGGCAAACGTCACGAGCGCGACCGGGTGTTGCATTCGATACTTCGTGATTGCTAATTCTTTATCCTCCGGGTCAGGCTCTTCACCGAGTCGTTGGCCGACGCTGGCGATATGGCGGTTCTTGCGGTGGCGAAACGTGAAATCGTAGGTCGCGCGGTCTAGATAGCCGTGGCGTGGATACCAGGTGGTGTTTGAAGCCGGATAGAAGCAGTCTTTGACGCTGCGAGCGTCGTACATGAAGTCGCCTTCAAAGACGAGTTCGAGTTCCAGTTTTTCCCCGGCCTGCGCCGCGCGAGGTAGGAGTATCGTCAGCCCGCCTTCCCAATCTTCCTGTAGCGCGGTCAACTCGGCTCTGCCAAAGCGGGCAGACTTAAGGCGCATCTGCTTCTTCAAGCGACGGCTCTCATTTTCGCCAAGCGATTCTCCGATGCGGAAAGAGACGGCGCGTAGATTGGGTTGAAGGGCTTGCACCGCCAGCCGCGCAACCAATTGCAGACGGCTGCTCGGGTCTCGCAAGTTTAAATCCATCTGGTAGTGCGTCACATCAATCTGGTCATTGACATCCGAATACTCCACAGAGTTGCGCTGGTAATCCGCCAGCGCATAAAAGGCCATCCAGATGTCATTGCCGAAGAGTTCACCCTCGTAAGCGAAAATCAAACCTTTCTCGCCGCCGTTGAGATTGAAGTTGGCGACCGGGAGGCGGCCCTGATAATCGAGCACGAAGCTGAAGCGGTTGCGTCTGCCGCCATCAAAAGTGGCGAAGAAGAAGCCGGGCTGTTCGCCGTTGAGGATAGACAGCGCGAGACGGGCCGAAAGGTTAGCGCCGGTCTCTTTGAGCAGACGTGCATCCAACTCGGACGCCAGCTTTTGCGCCTTATCGTTGACGGCTCCCCCTTCTTGACGATTGCGACCGATTAATTCGAAAGTATCGTCGGTGAATCTGAGCACCGCCGTCTTAAAATCCGAATCGACGAGGTCGTCACCGAGCAAGCGCCGCACGTTATCTTTCTCAAACTCGTTGGGCGGAACGCCTGCGCGAAAGCTGCCCTGACCGATGAAGACGGCGCCGGTGACGCGGCCCTCGACCGGGGCGGCAAAATAAAAGATGCCGTCAAAAGTCATCACGGCGCGGTCGCGTTTGAGCACCAGTCCCTTCGCTTCCGCCGAACCGCCAATCAAGGCAGCCGCTTTGAGTTGGTCATAGACGGCTTTGCCGTTCGCCGGAAGATTCTCCTGGGCCAGGGCGGCGGGCGCGCTGAGCACAACCGCTGCGGGCAATAGCAAAAGGAAGAGACATTTGACGACGGGTTTCAGAACTGGAATTATCATGAGGTCTACTTTCAAGCGCAGGATAGCCGGTGAACAGGAAAAGCAGAGTATCCGCTCGCGCCGTAAGTCGTCAAGGAATAAGTACCGGCTCAGTTCATTTTCCGATTAGCTATGATGAATAAAATTATGACGACTATTGAGAAAGCGCATCTGCGAATCGCACGTCCGACAGACAACCTGCCGGAAATAGTTAGCTTCTACCGCGACGGGCTGGGCTTCGAAGTAATAGGTTCATTTGAAGACCATGCTGGTTTTAACGGGGTCATGCTGGGTCATGCCAATCTGGCTTATCATTTAGAATTCACTCATCATCGAGGTCATCGGGTTGCGAGCGCACCTTCAAAAGAGAATTTGCTGGTCTTCTATCTACCTGAATTGGACGACTGGCAGCGAGCGGTTGCTCGCATGATTGCACATGGCTACCAGCCTGTAGCCTCTTATAATCCTTATTGGAATCAGCGAGGGAAAACGTTTGAAGATGCAGATGGCTATCGCATCGTTCTACAACAAGCGGCATGGTCGTAAAGACGCAGCCCAACAACTCATTCAACCCGGCGCGTGTTGAGCATCGCTGTCATGCTAGACTTGCCGGTAGCACCGTTGTTGCCGCGCGGCTCAATTCCGGCGTTATGCGTATCAGCCCCGACGTTTCGGCAATACCTAACGGAGCTTTATTGAATCAATGGAAATGACACGAACAATTTTTAGTTTCCGAGCGCCCCGCTTCATCCACGAAGAGGTGTCGGGCATGGACAGCTTTTTCAAGGTCGCATCCGAGTTGTCGGATTATCTTACCGTACGCTTAAAGGAAATGGGCTATGAGGTCGGGCCGCCAGCGGAAGTTTTTAAAGGTTTCACTATCTACCGTACAGTGAAGGGTGATGGCAGGGCGCTCGGCTTCGAGGCGGGTTATGACCAGAAGGTGGGTGACTTGTCAGTGAGAGTCTTTTCGACCCTCGGTGTCATCGAGCGACTCGTCGGTAAAACGGACACTGAAGAAATAGCTGAGCTATGCGGGGCCATTGAGGCAATCTTGAAAGCCAGTGAGGACATCAGCGATGTTAAATGGCTGACCGAAGATGAATGGCTTAAGGAGGGAGGATACGGATAGCTCAAGCCGCCGTATAACAACTCATTCAACCCAACGCCACGATAGCATCTTGGATTTCCTCTCGGAGAATGGCGAGAGGTGATTTATTTCCCGTCGAAATTTCGCGTTAGTAGTTGGAGATTGAATCGAGGAGAAATGATAATGGCAATAGAGGAAATAGCCCCCGACGTATATCGAATCTCAACCTACGTCCCGAAAATCGACCTGCAATTTAACCAATTCCTAGTAAAAGATGATGAGCCGTTGCTGTTTCACACGGGAATGAAGGCCCTGTTCCCATCAGTGTTCGAAGCAGTGTCAAGTCTTATAGACCCTTCACGGCTGCGTTGGGTCGGATTCAGCCATTTCGAGGCCGACGAGTGTGGCTCGCTGAATGAGTGGCTGCAAATAGCTCCCGCCGCACAGCCAGTATGCAGCGTGGTCGGGGCGCTGGTCAGCATCAATGATTTCGCCATCCGCCCGGCATTGGGAATGGCAGATGGCGCGGTGCTCGATACGGGCAAGTATCGTTTTCGTTTCGTTCAGACGCCGCACGTCCCGCATTGTTGGGAAGCGGGACTCCTGTTCGAGGAGATAAACGGCACACTGCTTTCCTCAGACCTCTTTCACCAGAACGGGAATGTCGAACCGCTAACCGAGTTTGATGTGATAGAGCGAGTGCGCAAGACTTTAGTGGACTATCAAGCCGGTCTCTTTGCCAACTACATGCCCTATACGAAAAACACCGACAGCATTTTGCAAAAACTGGCTGACCTCAAGCCACGGACGATTGCGCCTATGCACGGCTCGGCTTATGTTGGCGACGGGGAGCGCGCGGTACGCGATTTGGCGGGAGTAATGCGGGAGGTTTTAGGGTAAGACCGGCAACCGATTCCGCTGGCGAAGCCGCCACACAAATCATGCAAACGGCGCGCGCAATGAGCTTGATTGTTATACTCCATCTTGATTGCGCGCCGTTTAATTCGGGCGTCGGTCTCAGACGAGCATGAAGGAACGGATTCTCATCGGTCGAGTCTTCGATGTGTTCCTGCTCCCTGGCAGGGGCGTGGTCATTGTTCCTGTCGAGCCTTGGGCCGTGCCTCTGAAGAGCGGCGACGCGCTAGAGTTAAAGAAGCCGGATGGCACCTGCTTGATTACGCATATCAAGGGCGTAGAGATGACCAACCCGTCTCCACTTGATGGTAAACCAGGGTTACTCATTGGCGATGCCAGCCTCTCTAAAGGTGATGTCCCTATAGGCGCGGAGGTGTATGTTACACAGCCGGCCTAAGCAAGGGGATGCAGCCGACCGTGGCTGTTGGTAAGCAACGGCGTTGGTGGAATCAAAGTTCGGCTGCATTCCTACAAGCACTTCAGCAACGTGGACGCCGAAGAGCGAGCGTCATTTAGCCACCCTCCGCGCGAGCACCTTCCAGTAGGATACAGGCAGAAGGCGCGCCACCACCGACAGGAGCTTGGCGTCTGACCCGACGAGGATTCTCGGCTGACGACGCTCGATGCCGCGAACGATTGTCTCGCCAGCTACCTCCGGGGGTAGCCGCAGCAGTTTACGGAACAGCTCGCGGCGGCGCTCCACCTCCTCCGGGCTGACGCCCGCAGGGACGCGAGCCTTCTCGGAGATAGAGGTGGCGACCCCGCCGGGGTGGACGACCGTGACGCCAACGCCCGAACCCTCTAGTTCATGGCGTAGCGCCTCGGAGAACCCGCGCACCGCGAACTTGCTCGCCGCGTATGCCGCCTGCTCCGGCGGCGCGACCAAGCCGAAGACGCTTGAGAGGTTTACCACACGCGCGTCACCGCTCGCGCGCAGCAACGGCAGGAAGGCGCGCGTCATGCGCACCACGCCCCAAAAGTTAATCTCGAAAAGCCACTCGAAGTCTTCCTCGGAGACCTGCTCGAACGTGCCGCCCACGGCGACGCCCGCGTTGTTGACGAGCACGTCAACGCACGGGTGCTCGGCTGTGACGAGACTCGGAAAGTTAGCCACTGCCTCGCGGTCGGCTACGTCGAGGCGATGGCGGGTCACACGGACGCCGTGAGTTCGCACGAGTTCCGCCGTGCCGCTCATCCCGGCTTCGTCCACGTCGGCCAGGGCGAGGTGGCAACCACGGCGCGCCAGCGACACTGCTATCGCCCGCCCGATGCCGCCCCCGGCGCCCGTGATAACGGCAGTCCGGCCTCCGAGCCGCATACGCTCAGCCATGCTCGGCGGCCCCCGCCTCGGCGCGGCGCGTGCGCGGTGCCGCCTTGAATTCCATCGTGTCGTCATCCACGCGCCCGTACCGCATCATTGAGAGGTCCTTCACGTAGTTCTGGTGTAGGCGCCAGGGCGTCTTCGAGCCTTGGCGCGGCAGCGTGTGGAGCGCGCGCTGCACGTAGCCCGAGGTGAAGTCTACTATTGGTTCTTCCTCCAAAGATGGGTCGTTCACCCGCGGCGTACACTGCGCGTAGCCGCGCCGGTCCATGTAATTCAAGAGGCGGCAGACGTACTCGGCCGTGAGATCGCACTTGAGAGTCCAGGAGGCGTTCGTGTAGCCGAAGGCCGAGGCGAGGTTCGGCACGTCGCTGTACATCATGCCCTTGTAGGCCATCGTCTTTGACAAATCCAAGGGCGCACCGTCTACCACGAGTTGCAGGCCACTCATGAGCTTCAGCACCAGCCCG
>CAZEZJ010000021.1:14809-26237 GCA_964516695.1 uncultured Blastocatellaceae bacterium | reverse complement strand
CAGGCCCACAACGACTATCTCGAAATACTAGCCAGCGGCGGTCTCATCGGACTCGCGCTCTGCGGCTGGTTCATCTTCGCTTTATTAAAGGCCGCGCGGGTGCAATTAAACTCGACTGATAATTTTCGTCGCGCGGCCTCTTTCGGCGCGCTCGTCGGTCTGTTTGGCGTGGGCGTTCATAGTCTGTTCGATTTCGGATTACACGTCACCGTCAACGCGCTCATCTTCGTCTTGCTCGCCGTGCTGGCGACCGCCGAGATGCGCGACCATGCGGAGAGCAGCCGTGGCAAAGAACGAAGCGGGCAACGTCTTTCAGCCGGCTACTGAGTCTCAAAGAGCGCTCGCCGCTCTCAATCATTCATGTTGACGGAAGTGTTCCTTTAGTTATTAACTACTGTTGAAGCGCTCCTTCTCGTAACAGAAGAAGTTGGCCCCTCGCCGCTTGTCTCTGTGTGACGGAGTTGATGCGATGAATAAAAGCTCTTTCCTAGCGCGCCTGGGTGTTTTGGTTCTGGCCTCGCATTTATTTGGCGGCGGCTTGATTGTTTTGCTGGCGCAAGACCTCAAGGGCGGAGCTTCGTTGCTGGTCTCTCAGGATTTGATTGGCGGCGCATCCGTCTCGTTGAAACGCCCACCGCGCGTGCGCGACCTCCCCGGCGGAAGCTCCTTGCTCATCGTGCGCATTAATCGCCTGACTGCTCCGGCGGCAACCGCGCGTCAACGTCCAACGCAAATTGAACAGGTCGCCAGAAATACTCCGAGACGCACTCCCAAACCCACTCAACAGCAGCCCGATACCGTTCGCCCCGCCACTGTTGACGCCGCCACAGCCAGTTTCGAAGCCTATAGCTCGCAGGGCGACAAGCTTTATGATTTAGGTAAATTCGTCGAAGCCATCGCCGCTTATGAGAAGGCCAAGCAAGCGAAGCCCACTCATGCTGTGGCGACGAATAATCTAGGCGTGGCCTATTTCAATGCTGGCCGCTACGCTGAGGCGGCGCAGGCTTTCAGGCAGTCAATCAGTCTGAACCCGACGGACGCGGATGCTTATTTCAATCTGGGAAATGCTCTGAGCCATCTCGAACAGTATGAGGAGGCAGCGGCAGCGTTTCGCCAGGCGATTGGCTTGAAGCCCGGCTGGGCCGAAGCCCATAACGGACTCGGAGATGCCCAACTCAGTTTGTCTAAATACGAGGAAGCGACCAAAGCTTACCAGGAAGCCATCCGCTTGAAGGCCGACCTTAAGGATTTGTACGGCAAGCTGGGTTACGTCTATCAACAAATCGGCAGGTCAACGGAAGCGGCTGGCGCGCTGCAAAAGGCAGTCAGCTACAAACCCGAAGACGCTCTTGCTTTCAACAATCTAGGCGCTGCGCTTTACAAGTTAGAGAAGTATGCGGAGGCAGCGGAAGCTTTCAGGCGGTCCTTACAACTCAAGCCCAATGATGCGGAAGCCCTAAACAATCTGGGCGCGGCCCTCTATGCTGCCGGACGCTACAAGGAAGCCATCGAAGCCTTCAAGCAGGCCCTTCAGTTGAAAGACAGTCTTGGCGATGCTCACTACAACTTGGGCAACGCTTACTACATGACCGCCGCCTACGTCGAAGCGAAAGCTTCTTACGCGGAAGCCATCCGCCTCAAGCCTGACTATTCTGATGCCTACAATAATCTGGGCACCGCGCTCAACAATCTGGGCCAGTACGATGAAGCGCTCGCAGCCTTCAAGCAGGCGAATGAACGGCAGCCGGATAACGCCGTCATCTACAACAATCTGGGCTACACTTACGACAAACTAAGCCAAGCCCCGGCTGCCATCGAAGCCTATAGGCGCGCGGCCCAACTCAAGCCCGATTATGCCAAGGCTTTCAACAACCTCGGGTATGTTTATGACAAGGCCGAACGTCATGCGGAAGCCGTCGAGACGCTCAAGCGTGCGGTCGAGTTGAAGCCAGACTACATGGTGGCCCACTATAATTTGGGCCGCGCCTACGTCGGCGCAAACAATTTTCCGCAGGCCATCATTTCTTTCAAACAAGCGATTCAGCTTCAGCCCTCTTTCCCACAGGCGCATCTGAATCTAGGCGCTGCTTATTACAGGGCAGGGCAGTTTGCCGACGCCGCCGAATCTTTCAAGCAGGCCGTCCAACTTAATCCGCAGGAGGCCGAAGCTCACAACAATCTGGGCAACGCCTACTATAAGAGCAATCGTTTTCAAGAAGCCGCCGCCTCATTCAAACAAGCTATCGCTCTCAAGCCTGGTTATGCGGAAGCGCACCTGAGCCTCGGTGTTACACAGCTAACGCTCGGAAATAAAAACGGCGCTCTGGAGCAGTATAATATTTTGAAGACGCTGAACCCGACGCTCGCCAGCACGCTCTATGAACTGATAAACAAGAAGCCGCGCGGGAAATAAGCTTGGCTTGTATAAAGGCTTGCAACTGATGACTGCCAGCAAGCACGCTTGTCGGGTTGACCAAAAAACTAACCCTCGCGATTGCCGAAAATCATTGACCCTCGGAAGAGTGCGGCGGTACACTGAAGCCCCCGTTCGCCCGTCTGTTCGAGCCTACGAGCGAGTTCTAAAAGAAGCGGCCACCACTGAAGGAGTCCAGCTCATGCATCTCAAAAACCCAAAAGCCTTTAAAGCTCTCGCGCTATTTCTAGCCTTCGCTCTGGCACAGGTTTATGTTCATACGACCTTTGCTGGCCCCTCCGTCGTTAAGAAAACCGAAGCGGCCAACAGTCTGCTTCCGCAGGCCACCGGAAAACTCGTGACGCGCGGCAACCAATCCGTGTTGGTCAACGGCACGAGCGCCTCCACAGGAGCCAGCATCCTGACCGGAGCGACCATCGAGACCGGCGACGGTGTCGGCGCAACCATTAACCTTGGCCCGCTCGGCAGCGTTGACCTGGCTCCGAACACGAAGTTAGAGCTTCAGTATGACAACGATGGAATTAAATTAAGACTGATTTCGGGCTGCACCGTGTTGCGCAATAAGAAGGGCAAGGGCGGCGAAATCTCCACCGAGCAGGGAGTGGCGATTAAGGACGAAGGCTCGACGAGCAGCGCTGGCGGCGGCGTTCCGCTCGATGTTTGTTTCCCTGTGGGCGCGCCCAACCCGATTATTAATCAGGGTGCGGCGGCCAATGCCGGAGCCGGAGCGGGCGGCGGCGGCGCGGCTGCGGGAGGCGGCGGCGGTGGCGGTGCGTTTGGCCTCGGAACTGCCGGAACAGTCGCGCTGGTAGTTGGCATCGGCGCTGCCATTATCATCCCCATTGTGATTACCAGAGGCGACGACCCCAGCCCTTCAACGCCATAAGCTGCGCCTTTCGCGGCGCTTCGCTCGGCGTTTCTCTTTTCCAAAGCGTGCTCTTCCATCATGGAAGAGCACGCTTTTTCAGAGTCAGGCTCAAAAGAGCAAGACGCTTCTTCGTCGTTCAAGAAGCAAAGCTGTTACACTGCCCTACAGTTTATGCTCTCCCAATCTGCTTCAGCACAAAGAATCGTTCGCTCCGCCGTCTGCGCCCTAGGGCTGTTGATTTGCCTGTGGGGAATTTGGATGGCCGGACGCGCCGGACTTTCAAGGCTGCTATCCAAATATGCGGCGGCGACAACGGCCACCTCCTCTCCGCTGCTATCGCCCGCCGACCAAGCCGTTCGGCTCACGCCAAACGACCCTGAAGCACATTTTAGACGCGCTCTGGTGCTGTGGCGTGTGAGCCTTCAACCCGAAGGATTGGCGGAGTATGAACGGGCCGCGGCGCTGCGCCCGCGCGACTATTATCTGTGGATGCTGTTAGGCAATGCGCGCGACCAGACGGACGATGAGAAGGGCGCTCTGGCGGCTTTGGCTGAGTCTGTACGGCTGGCCCCATTCTATGCGCAGCCGCGCTGGCAATTCGGCAACGTGTTGTTTAGAGCCGGACAATTCGATGAGGGTTTCGGAGAGATGCGCCGCGCCGCGCTCTCCGACCCGACGTTTCTGCCGAATATGATTGACCTCGCTTGGGGCGCGTCAAACAAAGACCCCGCCGCCACAGAGCGTCTCGTTCAAGCAGACAATAAACACTGGCGCGTCGCGCTCGCACATTTCTTCGCGCGTAAAGGGCAGGCCGCTATCGCGCTCAATCTCTATCGCGCCGCCGCCCCTCTCTCCGAGCAAGACCGCCAAACGCTCATCCAGGAACTGCTGGCGGCGAAAGGCTACGCGGAAGCTTTTGAAGTTTGGGCCGCCGCTGGCGGCGACGATAAAACTCCACGCGGCGGCCTGGCGCAAATCACCAACGGCAGTTTCGAGAGCCAGTTGAGCCTCGACGAGACGGGCTTCGGCTGGCAGTTTGTGCGCGGTGTGGCGACGTTGAAATTCTCGCTCGACACCGTTGAGCCGCGAGCGGGTGCTCATTCGCTGCGTTTAGACTGGAACGGCAACTCGCCGCCAAGCGCGCCCGTCGCATCGCAACTCGTCCTCGTCGAACCAAACGCGCGCTACCGCTTGAGCTTTGCCGCGCGCACGCAGGAGATAGTCAGCGGCGCGTTGCCGCTCATCGTCATCAGCGATAAAAGCAGCACGGACAATCGCGTTCTCGCGCAGTCAAAACCGCTCCCGAAGGGCAGCAGCAATTGGCAGGATTATTCGTTGGAGTTTGCTACCGCCGGCGAGACGCGCGCCGTCCTCATCGGCCTCCAAAGGGAGAATTGCGCGAATGAACCCTGTCCCATCTTCGGCAAGCTCTGGCTGGATAATTTCTCGCTGCAAAAACTATAACTTAAAAACTTCCGCCACAATTACGCCTCGCGCATGGAAGAATCGAAAACAATAGACGGTAATCGAATCACGGAGTTGATGAAAGCGGCTTCAAGAGGCGACCTCTCCGGCGTCAGGCTTTTGATAACGACGGGCGCGAGCGTCAACGACACGGATATGTTCGGCCACACGGCGCTGATGTTCGCGGCGGGCGAAGGGCATCTGGAAATAGTGGAATGGTTGATTGAGCAGGGAGCGGACGTTAACGCGAGCAATCACGTCGGCCTGACCCCCTTAAGCCGCGCCCAGGCGAAGAAGCATCACTCAATTATTAAACTGCTCTTGAGCGCCGGAGCCAAGGATGTCGAAAGCCTTGAGAGTTTTTCGCGCGGCGCAAAAGGTCGGCCGGGCGCGCTCTTGCAAGCCGCGCGCGAGGGGCAAAGCCGGGCGGTCTCCATGTTGATTGCCGAAGGCGCTGACGTGAACGCGCAGACTGATGACGGATGGAGTCCTTTGATGATGGCTGTTGTTAAAGGACACGCAGAGATTGCCAAGGCTTTGCTCGAAAGAGGCGCGAAGGTGGATGCTCTTAATAATCAGGGTTGGACGGCTTTAAGATTTGCGACCGTGTTGGGCGACGTAGAGTTGATGCGGTTGCTGATAGAACGTGGGGCAGACGTGAGCAGCCAGGATTACGATGGTTGGAGCGCGTTGATGCAAGCTGCCGCCGAAGGGAATATGGAGACGAGCCTGTTGCTGCTCTATGCCGGGGCGGACATAAGCCAAAGAAATCGCGCGGGCGAGACAGCGCTGATGATAGCGCGGCGCAAAGGTTATGCGGAGATAAGCGCTCTGCTGAGCAAAGCAGCCCTGTCATCGACAGTTTGCTGAAAGTCGCAGCTTGAAGTGCGCAAGCTTAATTATCGTCAATCAACTCGGGCCAGCTTTCCTCGCTCTCGTCTTCATATTCACCCAACATCTCTTCGGCGCGTTGCAGTTCGCCTGAAAGCTCTGCGTTCGCACGCTCAAGCTCCTTGACGCGCCGCTTCAATTGTCGATTCTGAGCCTCGTAGAATTTCAGATAGACGAACTCCATGCCGGCGATGCAGGCCAGCGCGAGCGCAAAGACGAAAGTAATCAAGGTGTAGTGCATCACTTAAAGCTCAGCCGGAGCCGCGGGACGGATTCTCACACGGGAACGTAGGATAGCGTGAGCTTAAAACTCTTGCTGGCCGTAGTCAATACTTTATCTTCATTCGCGCCACTCTTCGCCCTTCCGTTCTCAACGGCTCGCTTTGCGCAAACCTCATCAACTGCGTTAATTACCTCAAATTTCTAGCCTTTTTTCTTAACGCTCCCGCCTTTTCCTGTTTTTCGCGCCTGTTTCCGGCGCTGCTGCCTGAATAGTTTTTCGCCTTCGGCCACGAGTTCAAGTGCGCGGCGCGGGCCGAAGCGTCCGAACGGCTTGAAGATTTTGTTCTTCGCTTCGTTGTACGAGACGAAGAAATGCTCTATCTCGTCAAGGAGAACATCGTCCAAGGTGTTAAGCGAGCGCACGTTTTTGTGAGTGCGCGCGGCGGAAGCGACGCCAATCAACCTGTCGTTACGCGTCGTCTCGCCGTCTTCCGTCTGCTCTGCTTCAATGACGCCGATGAGGCGTGCGGCGACGAGGCAACCGACAAACGCAGGCTCGTCCATCAAGAGCAGCACGTCGAGCGGGTCGCCGTCGCCGCCGAGCGTCGAAGGAATGTAGCCGAAATCGAAAGGGAAGACCGCGCCCGCCGGCAACACGCCGCCGAGCTTAAAAAGTCCAAGCTCTTCATCAAACTTATATTTGTTGCGGCTCCACTTCGGCGTGTCAATAATAACGTTTAACTCATCCGCCTCACCTGCGTAGGCGCTCAGCGCGCTGTAGGCCGTTATCTTGGATGTATCCGCCATCATGCTCCTCTTAGAAGTATTGCAGCTTAATTCTGGCCCTGCATACTCTCATAAAGACGCGCCTCAAGGTATGGAATTTTTGTCGCATTCGGATGCGTAAAAAAGCGATTGACGGAATGCTTTGCACGTGCTAGCTTTCAGACACCCCGCACAATGGTTTGCTCAGAACCCATTACAATGTCGTAGGACCACCCCCTTCCTGTTCGGCATCACTACCGAGACAACCGAAACTACTTCAAGGAAGGGGTTACCTCCATGAAATCATCTTATAAGTGTCTGGTCCTGGCGACGTGTGCGCTCGTTTGGTTTGCCGGTGTGTGTGTGTCCTCGGCGCGGGCGGCGGTTAAAGTGGCGGATTTTGATGGCGACGGGAAGACGGATGCCTCGCTCTGGAACCCAGACAGCGGACGGTGGTTTATCCTGCAAAGCTCCGACGGTGAATTGAGACATCCGGTGCAGTTGGGCGTCTACTGTGCCGGCGACATTCTAGTGCCTGCCGATTACGACGGCGACGGCGCGACCGATATTGCCTTTTATCGTCCGGTAGACGGCAACTGGTTCTTCGTCAGAAGCAGGAGCCGAACTGTGGTCATCCAGACTTTCGCTGGCCCGGGCGACCCTGTACAGGCCGACTACGATGGCGACGGCAAAAGTGATTTTGCTTTCTTCAACTCGGCCACCGGCATGTGGCGGATTCGCCAAAGCTCAAACTCCACGCTTCGCGAACAACAATGGGGAGCCTTCAATGATTTGGCCGCGCCCGGAGACTACGATGGCGACGGGCTGGCAGACCTCGCCGTTTTCCGGCGGAGCGAAGGCAACTGGTACGTGCTCAAGAGTTCGGGCGGCGTGCTGGTGCAAAATTGGGGCGGCAGCGGCGACCAGCTAGTGCCTGCCGATTATGATGGCGACGGGAAGACGGATTTCGCTGTCTTTCGTCTACAGGAAGGCAACTGGTACATCAACCAAAGCCGGGATGGCGTCGTGGTGCGCAACTGGGGCGGCTACGCGCGGAATGGAAACATCTTCGTGCCTGACCAGCTTGTGCCCGGCGATTATGATGGCGACGGGCGCGCTGACGTCGCCGTCTATCGAGAGCATGAGGGCAATTGGTACGTCCTCCGCAGCTCTGATGGCGGCGTCATGCTCCTCTCGCTCTGGGACGGTGTTCCGCTGCCGGCAACTTACCTGCCCGAATACTTTGCTCCCGACCCGGCCTGTAATTAAAGAGGCCGAGGAACCATTGAGCCGCCTGCGAAGCAATGCGCCTAAAAAGCAGGGCTTACGGGCGCACTCCCGTCTCCCAATTCTTTTATAGGTTATTTCACAAGGAGGAATGTTAGATGCAATCTCTGTTTAGATTCTGTTTGATGGTCGCGGTCTCGCTCTTGTTGAGCGTCGCTTTTTCAGCGCCACAAAGCGCGATGGCGCAGGCCGAGGATGACGTTATCATCAACGAGTTTGCTGTGAATTCAAACTTCGGGAAAGAATACGTCGAACTGCTGGTGACGAATCCTGCGGGCGTCAACATGCAGGGCTGGACGCTCTCGGATGCTTCGAGCCGCGCCGTTGCCGCAGGTGCGACGGCAGGCGACGTGACGCTTCCCAATGACGCCTATCTGGCAAGCGTCCCGCAAGGCACTTTCGTCGTCATCGTCTTCACGACGCCGCCCGCCAGCTCGCAAGTGTTGACCCAAGATACGACCCACGCTGACCTCAACAACAGGCTCGTCCTCATCGTTGGCACGACGCCTGGCCTCACCCTTTCGGGCACGATTGACAATGCGACCGCCGACAACTTGCAGCTTTACGCCGGAACGCGTGCCGCCGGAACGCTGATTGACCAGGTGCTCGTCGGAAACAACACCAGCCTGATTGCGGGCGCGACCTGGGGCGATAACAGCACCGCCACCAACACAGACAATATCAACGGCAGCGCTTCGATGCCTTCCAATTCCGTCGCTCGTTTTGTCCCGACCGGAGATACTCTGGCCGCATTCAAAGACAATGACACGGGCGCGCGCTTTGTCGTTGACACTAATTCCTACGGCACGCCGGGCTTCCGCAACGCGGGCGTGCCCGCCGACACGAGCGTCGGCAACGACATCGCCAGGTTGCCGAAGATTGCCGATTTCGACGGCGACAACCGGACGGACATCTCCACCTGGGATGCGGTCGATGGCAACTGGTTTATACGCAATAGCTCCAACGGCAATCTCAGAACGCAGATTGATTGGGGACGCCAGAGCTTAGGCGACATCGCCGTGCCCGGCGACTACGATGGCGATAACAAGACGGACATCGCCATCTACCGCGACACGGAGCAGAATTGGTACATCATCCAGAGCACTACCAACACCGTCCGCGTCGTTAACTGGGGCTTCGGCGACCCCGCGCAGGCCGATTACAATGGCGACGGCTCGACAGACATTGCTATTTATCGCGGCACCGACGCCAACTGGTACATCATCTTGAGCCATACCAACGAAGTCATCATACGCAACTGGGGCGGCGCGAACGACGTGCCTGTGCCCGGCGATTACGATGGCGACACAATCGCTGATGTCGCCGTTTTCCGTCGCAACGAAGGCAACTGGTACGTGAAGAGAAGCAGCGGCGGCTTCACGATTCAGAATTGGGGCGCTGAGACGGACACTCTGGTTCCGGCGGATTATGACGGCGATGGAATTACGGACTACGCCGTCTGGCGCTTCGAGGAAGGCAACTGGTACATCCGTCGCAGCAGCGGCGGCGTGGTGGTGCGCAACTTCGGCGGCACAACGCAGGTTGGCAACGAGGTTTCGTGGGACACGCCCGCGCCCGGCGATTACGACGGCGACGGTAAAGTTGACATCGCGGTTTACAGAGGCTCGGAAGGCACCTGGTATATCCTCAGAAGCACCGACAACACAATCGTGACGGACTATCTGCTCGGAAATACTCCCGTGCCTTTCGCTTATCTGCCGGAATATACTTTTACCGACCCGATATTGCCGCTCGTCCCCGCAAGGGACGAAAAGCAGTAGCTTTGTTTACGAGTTGATAACAAAGTAACTGCCGGCGAAGCTGCAACTAAAGAAAAAGGCTGAGAGGTCGGATGATGCATCGCTTCTCGGCCTTTTTCGCTGAAGCGTTTTGAGCGAGCCAACGGGCGCACGTTTTGTTATGAAAATTTAATGCGCGAACCGGAAGCGAACGATTGACGCTCAAGTGTGTAAAGTGTTACTTTCCTTTCTCCCCTTTAGAAAACTGCCCCGGCGGTATTCGATAACAATTGCAGACTGTCTGGGCTGACAAGCGCCCGACGCTCTTTAACCAACCATCTTGCCTTTTCAGGAGAACAAATAATGCGTTACCTTGCTCTGCCCAGAGTAAAAATAATGAGCTTGCTGCTCATCACAGCGGCAGCTTTCGGCTATTTTGCCATCACGTCGCCCCGGTCCGTCGAGGCCGTTTCGCCCAACATCGTCATCAGCCAGATTTACGGCGGCGGCGGCAACGCGGGCGCTCCCTTTACCAATGACTTTATAGAGTTGTTCAATCGCGGGAATACTGCTGTTGATGTCACGGGTTGGTCCGTGCAGTACAACTCGGCGGCGGGCACGGGCGCTTTTCAGGTCACGCCCATCTGCCCCACCGGCCCTTGTCTCATTCAACCGGGCCAATATTTTCTGGTGCAGGAAGGCGGCGGCGCTAATGGTGTCGCATTGCCGACGCCCAATGCGACTGGAACTATCGCGATGAGCGCCACGACCGGCAGAGTTGCCGTCGTTAACAGCACGACGGCGATTCCAGCCAGTGCAAGTTGCGCCACTCAACTGGCTTCCGTTGATTTTGTCGGATACGGGAATAGCGGAGCGCCTAATTTTACTCCGCCAATCTGCTTTGAGGGCGCAGCCCCGGCCCCGATTATCAGCAACACGACCTCCGACCAGCGCATGGGCGGCGGCTGTCAAGACACAGACCAAAACAGCCAAGACTTTTTCGTTGCCGCGCCCGCTCCGCGCAACAGCGCTTCTCCGCTCAATGTCTGCAACGCCGGTAATTCAGCGCCCGTCCGTAACAAGCGCGCGGACTTTGACGCCGATGGCAGAACGGACGTCTCCGTCTGGGGATCGATAGACCGCAACTGGTACATTCTTCAGAGCAGCCTCGGCAATAGCCTAAAAACCGTCGTTGATTGGGGCGACGCAAGCCTCACCGACGTGGCTGTGCCCGGAGATTACGACCGCGATAACAAGACGGACACAGCCGTCTATCGTGAGAGCGAAAATAACTGGTACATCATTCGCAGTTCGACCAACACGCCGACGGTCACCTACTGGGGCGCGGCTGGCGACATCCCCGTGCCCGGCGATTACGACGGCGACGGCCAAACCGATATTGCCGTCTGGCGTCCTACGACCGGCACTTGGCACATCCTCGGCAGCCTCTCCGGCGTGCAAACTCGCGCCTGGGGTCTATTCGGTGACATTCCCGTGCCGAATTTCGATGGCGACGGCGACGCCAAAACTGATTTGGTGGTCGTCCGCGTCTCCGGTGGAAACGTCATCTGGCACATTCGTCCGAGCAACGGCATTCCATCAACCCAGACCGTCGCATGGGGCAACAGCGGCGACCGTCTCGTCCCGGCTGACTACGATGGCGACGGGCGGACGGACATCGCAGTCTTCCGCACCAGCGACACCAACTGGTACATTCGCAACAGCACCGGAGGTGTTACCATTCGCAACTGGGGAGCT
>CAZEZJ010000021.1:3488-14782 GCA_964516695.1 uncultured Blastocatellaceae bacterium | reverse complement strand
CCCTGTCCCCGGCGATTACGATGGTGATGGCCGTTACGATGTGGCAGTCTTCCGCTCCATCGAAGACAACTGGTACATCCTGAACAGCGGCAACGGTACTCCGTTCGTCACTGTGTTTACTCTGGGTGCGCCCGGCGAATTGCCCGTTCCAAATGCGTATATCCCGACGGGAACTGTGCCATAAGAGTTCTGGTCTGACTGACTCACATCAGCACCACTGCTCTGCGCAGAGCGACTAGTAAACAAGGACTGAAGGCCGGGATGATTCCCGGCCTTCAGTCCTTTTCATTTGCAGAAAGAGCGGAACCTGGCAGGGAAGTATGACCGCCGGATGCTCACTTCACATTCACCTCTAGCTCGCTTGCTTCGCGCGTGAGCGCCGCGCTGCTCGCGCGGGCTACGCCGCGCGTTCAATCTTCCACACCAGTCCGGTCTTCGTCGGCGCTTCCAGCATCTCCTTAAAATTTTCCGCGGCAAACTCTCCCCATCGCGGGCGGCTGCCGTCTATATCCGTGAAGCCATACTCGTCCGCCAGCTTCCAAGAAGCATAGACGCCGCCCGACTTCTCCAACACTTTCGGGTCAGCCGCGAGCGCTGCGATGGCGCGCCCGACTACGTTGGGCGTCTCCGATGAGATAAAACCGAAACGACGCGCCTCCTCGTTCGTCTCTGCGACTTCCCGCCAGTTGTCTTCGGTCGCTCCGTAGTGTTCCAGCATCCATTCGGTGCGCATGAAGCCGGGCGTCAGTGCGATTGACGCGACGCCGTGTTTGTAAAGCTCTTCGGCCATCGCGTAGGCCAGCCGGATGGTCGAAATCTTGACCATGTCGAAGAACAAGCTCTGGCGATAGTCGAGCGTGTCGCCGTCGGTTAGCCCGACGATGAGGCCGCGCTTGCCCTTAACCATCAGCGCCGCACCGTAGCGCGCGGTGATGATGTGCGCGCCGACCTCCTGCTGAAGCCAGCGCAGCCCCTTGTCGAGCGAGAGTTGCCAAAAAGGCAGCCACTCGGCGGGCGTGTCGCCGCCCAGCACATTCACCAGCACGTCTAACCGTCCATGCTCACTCTGTACGCGCTCGAAAAGCGCTGCCACCTGCGCCTCATCCGTGTGGTCAACGCGCGCGTGAACTCCTGTGCCGCCGCGCGCCGTCACCATTTCTGCCGTCTCCTCTATCGTCTCAGGCCGCCCGGCATGAACGCCCGCTGCGGGCGGCTCACCCTTCACGCTGCGCCCCGTGCAGTAAACAATCGCGCCAGCCTCGCCCAGCATACACGCGACGCCGCGCCCCGCGCCCCGCGTCGCCCCCGCCACCACAGCTATCCTGTCTTTCAATGGTTGCATCATAGACCTCCGCTCCATTTAGTAGAATCTCACAAGCCGGAGTATGCGCTCAGCTTGAAGACACCTTCTGTCATATTTAAAGAGGATGGATGAAATACTCGAAAGCTATTAAGCCGTCGGGGTAGACGGCTTGTTAGGCAGCTTCACTTCGACACGGGTTGTCGTGAGGTCGTCAGCCAAAGGTCGCACACAACGATGAAAGGGAATGCTCTCAAAGGGTGTGGCTTAGTCTTTGAAGAAGCCCGGAAACTCACGCTTGATGAAGCCTTCCAGCGCGCTTGCCGTCGGGCCTGTTCCAGTGGGTGGCTTGATGGGCAAGCTCTTGACGCCCGCAGAGACTTCCGTGCCGAAGACGGCTATCTTGAAGGCAGACTTGTTTTGGGCGAAATCAACCAGCACCTCCGCGGCTTTCAGGCGCAGATGCACGGGCAACAGGTAGAGCGTGTCTGCGCGATAAGCGCCAAACGTTTTGACCGTTTGAGTGTCAGCGCCAGTTTGCTCCGAGAGCACGGCTTTCAGTGACTTCAGATTAATCTCTGCGCCGTCCAACAGCACGTAGACTCTTTTGAGCGGCAACTCCTCGCGTGTTTGCGAAAGGGTCGTGATAATCATCACGGCATGACCATCGAGGGCTGTGTATTCCTGCGCGTTGTGCGGGTATCCGATGTCGTAGAACACGACGCGCGGTATCGGTGCGTAAGACTGATACTTCACAGCCGCTTCATCAATTCGCTGCCGCATCCTTTCCGACGTCGCCGGTTGATTGCGCCACATCGTCTCGCCCATAACGGGCGGCGTTGGCCTTGGAGTCTGCGCGGAAGCGACAGCCACCAGCGTCAGAATCAGCAGACACGTGACAGAGAGTTGCATCCTTAAAGTCGGGCGCAGCCAATTCGAGTTGCCGGTTTTATTATTCATCTGTTTTGACCTTGCGGCGGCAGCAATAATCCGCCAGCATCCCTTTCATCCGCCGAAGATAATATCGCCTGTTCTCAATGAACCACAAACTGCTCGGCGTTTACAAAGTGTCGGCCCGCTCTACGAACTTTCACGCTCGCGCCTTAACAATCGCGCGCGAATTTGTTACTCTAGTTCCCACTCTTAGACAAGGGCGGCGAGTTGCTGCCAAAACCTCACCTTACGCCCAGACAAGAGCTTGCTCCATCACGTGTCGCAAACTGAAGCTGGTATCAGCTTTGGTCGAGACACACAACGTATTCATTTCGGGTGGTCGTTCGTGCCGGGGGCCGACGACTATCAACATAGGACAGTAATGTGCGGCGCAACCGTGCGGCGCATCAATAGTAACGTTAAGGCAATCCTCCATCGGCCATCATCGCAAGGTGTCCTCAGACGTGTTTGCAGCGTCTTCACCTTGTGAATCTACTGGACGAACTGTTTTGCCTTATTCTCAACCAACACCTAACGGAGGGATAGAAGAATGCGTAAGAGTTTGCTCATCGGACTGCTAGGCGTGATTTTGGCAGTCGCGTCGATGTTCCCTTTAATAAAGTCTGATGCGGCCCGCGCGCCGCAGCCACAGGGCGTTTCCACCGGCCCGACCCGGACAGAACGTGTGACCCTTCCTAACTACGATATTCGACTCGCCGGAAAAAGCGAGTTCAGAGATGTTGACCTCAGTCCATCCGCCGCCGCGCGTAGCGGCGCGCCCGGTATGGATGCTGTGGGCCAAGAGCGGGCCGCGGCGGTTGACAACTTCCGCGCCAAGCTCAGCCATGAAGCCGCGGAAAAACTTCGGGCCGAAGTCAACGAAGCGGGCGCGATGAAAAACTTTTTCATTGAAGGAGCAGCGCTCTCGGAGGCGCAGTCTGACTCGCCCGATAACACTGCCCGCAATTTCCTGAAATCACAGGCCGAGATTTTCGCTCTCTCGGAGGCGGCCGTCAACGAACTCAAACTCCACAAAGAAGACAACGATAATGGCACCACGTTCCTTGATTACGCTCAAACCATCGGCGGAATCAAAGTCTTCGAAGGCAACGTGTCGGTGGTGGTCAATAAGTTTGGCGAAGTCATCAACGTCCGCGAGGGTTTTCTCATCAATGGGCAGGCAGTCAAGCTCAAGCCCTCCTTGAATGAGACGCGCGGCATCGCCAAGGCTTTCGAATATGCCGGGCGAACAGTCAGCCCGTCTTTCGCTATGACACGCCAGCGCTCCGACAAGAGCGAAAACTCCTCGTTCGCCAACCC
The DNA here is from genome assembly GCA_964516695.1 of uncultured Blastocatellaceae bacterium. GTDB lineage: Bacteria > Acidobacteriota > Blastocatellia > Pyrinomonadales > Pyrinomonadaceae > DASVTR01. The sequence goes on along the minus strand of CAZEZJ010000021.1, from coordinate 11,229 downwards.
CTTGGGGATGGAGTTTGAGGACGTGCTCTCGGAACTCAACGTCGTGCGCATTGGCGACAAGGCGCATCTGGCCTGGCACGTCTACGCCGAAGTCGGCCCTGAAGAGTGGTATGAACTTCTCGTTGACGCGCACACGGGCGAGCTTCTTCTGCGGCACAACCTGTACGCGCATCAGGCGCAAGGCACCGTCTACCTCGAAGCTCCTGACAAGGGAGCGCGCCAACTCGTCTCCTTCGTCGGCGACACAACCATCAACACCAGCGCGGGCTGGATGGGCACTTCGACCGTCACCACGGGCAACAACGTTGAAGCCTATCTGGACACCAACGCCGACAACGCGCCCGACGCCAACAACACGACTGGCCTCTCAAACGGCCACGCCTTCTCGTCAACGCAGAATTTCACGTTCCCGTTCTCGACCACCGTTGACCCGCGCACGCAGCAGGCGGCGGTCGTCACCAATCTCTTCTACTACAACAACGTCATGCACGATTTCTCCTACAATCTAGGATTCACGGAGACGGCGCGCAACTTCCAAACCAACAACTATGGACGCGGCGGCACAGGCAACGACTCCGTCCGCGCCGAAGCGCAGGACGGCTCAGGCACCAACAACGCCAACTTTGCCACCCCGCCCGACGGCCAGCGCCCGCGTATGCAGCAGTATCTTTTCACTTCGCCCAACCCTGACCGCGATAGCTCGATGGACGGCGACGTGGTCTTCCACGAGTACGGCCACGGCATCTCGAATCGTCTCATCGGCAACGGCAGCACGGCTCTGAGCGGTACGCAGTCCGGCGCGATGGGCGAAGGCTGGTCTGACTATTGGGCCATTACCCTGAACGGCGACGGCGCTGTCGGTGAATATTCAACCGGCAACCCGAACGGCATTCGCCGCGCAGCCTACACCGTTCCGGCCAACACGATACACGACTCTTATGCTGATGTTGGCAACCAAGGTTTTGCAGTCCACAATGACGGCGAAATCTGGGCCGCGACGCTCTGGGATTTGCGCACGCAGCTCGGCGCAACCATCACGGATAGAATCGTGCTCAACGGCATGAAGTTTACGCCGACCCGCCCGTCGTTCTTGAACGCGCGCGACGGCATCATCCAAGCCGACCAGAACTTGAACGGCGGGGCCAACCGCTGCGCCATCTGGACGGTCTTCGCGCGCCACGGTATGGGCGTTTCGGCTGTCGGCAACGACGGCACGACGCACACCGCCGCGACAGACGTTCCGTCGGATTGCGGCGGCACCTGTTCCTACTCCATCAGCCCGACCAGCGCCAGCTACGCGGCTGGCGGCGGAACGGGTAGCGTCACCGTCACCGCCGGAGCAGGTTGCACCTGGACGGCTGTGAGCAACGCCTCCTTTATTACCATCACGGGCGGCAGCAGCGGCTCCGGCAACGGCACGGTGTCCTACTCCGTCGCCGCCAACGCCGGAACCACTTCGCGCACGGGCACGCTGACCATCGCCGGTCAAACCTTCACTGTGACCCAGGCGGGCACGGGCGGCGGTGGTGGTAACATCATTCTCAACCCCGGCTTCGAGAGCGGCACGACTTCGTGGGTTATCTCCGGTCAGGTCACACACAGCACCGGAGCCTATCCGCACAGCGGCGTGGGCTACGCGATTCTCAACGCGGTCAATAGCTCCAGCGGCACGCTCTACCAGACGGTCACGATTCCGAGCGGCGGCGCAAACCTCAATTTCTGGTTGAACATCACAACCAGCGAGGCGGCAGGCTCAGCCGTTTATGACCGGCTCTTTATCGAAGTGCGCAATACGGCGGGCACACTGTTGGGGACGCTGACCACCTTCAGCAACCAGAACAGCGGCACCGCCGGAGTCTACGTGCTGAGAGGACCATATAACTTGAGCGCTTGGGCCGGACAGACAGTCCGCATTCAGTTCCGCGGCACAAACGACATTACTCTGCCGACGTCATTCCGTGTGGACGACGTTTCGGTTCAGTAATCTCTTTCTTGGCAACGCGAACCTCGAACCCGGTCTCCCTGATAAAGGAGGCCGGGTTCTTTTCATTTGCTTAGAATGAAGAAAGGACTTTCATGCTCATTAACTGGTTAAGCATTCTCGTCATCATGTCAGATTAATATCATCCGATGGGGGCAGCACTTCAAAGGTGGGGATATTAAATCTCTTGGGTTCTATTGCTTGGAGATGTCGAAGGCCCTCTACAAAGATGAAGATGTCCTCGGTCCAATCAACTCTGAGCGCATACTCTGTCACTTGCTTGTAATTCTTAGAAGAGACAAGTTTTCCGCCCGAGTCTGCAACCTCCCAATTGGTTATCAGTAGATGCCCAAATTCATTCCAAAAGCTTTCATCGCGAACCGCGAGCACAATGCCGAAGTGATAGTTGCCTGATAGAAGGTCAATCCCCAAGCAGATACATTCAAAGATATAAGCTCCTTTATGGTCATAGAACCATTGAACCGGTTTGGAGTTATGAAGCCACCAATCCGGCTTCAATCGTTTGACATTCTCTTCGCCTTCAATTCCCCCGAAGAGTTCTTCGTAGAGTTCACGGTATACTGAGAATGAAAGCTTCAACTCTGATAAATGATCTACCATCGGCTGATGGAACGCTCTGGGAATCGGGCTTAAGAGTCCTTGACTATCGGAGACATTGGAGGCTCTTTTTTGAACGGGAATCACAAAATCGTTGTAAGGGTGAGGCCGTGCCATAGCAAAAAGCGTGGAAATCCCGCCCGCGCACATCCTGTTACTGAAATCTATGATGCTTTTCCCATCTGGTAATTTTTCGTTGCGTAGCGGTAATCTTTGCCCGCGATGAGACAGCACCTTATCTAAATTGAAATCCGTATTAATGAGAGCTTCTATGAGCTCATCTTGCAAAAGTCCGATAGTGAAGCGGAAGCGTAAAAATTCATCCACCGCGAAAGAAGCGCGAAGCCTGTTCTTACTAAACGCCACATCCATTAGTCGGTAGATGGGAGCATCCCAAATTCGGACGTTTTGCTGTTCTATCTGTTGGATGAGATGAGCGACTCTCGCTTTTGATGTTTTATTGTGAGTTGATTTTGCCTCCACGAGAATACACTGCTCTCCTCGCTGGCCTAAGGCAACATCCAGATTCATCCAATCTTGCTGGTAGGCCATTGTGGTATCTCTTCTCACGCCGTTGGTGGAGTAGACATACCGCAGAAGATTGCCCGTTTGAAGATTCTCGACTGTGTAATAACGCGACAGCGCTTGAGTGAGAAGACCGTCGGCAGCAATCTGATTGAGTTTCTCGATGCGCGTGGCGGCAGCGGCTTGGTCGGAGATTCTTTTACGCTTGCTGCGCGCCGAGTCTAAAGATTGGAGCATCTCTTTCACCGAGATGCCGAGCACACCCGCGATGGTAGCAAGAAGGCCAGGGTCAATCATGTCGCATTCTCCACTAAGCTTTTAAAAGCGGAAGCGAGTGTAGTTTACCTACATACTATAAGTGAAAAATTGTTTTAATAACGAAGTTAATATCATGCTGACATTGAGCTGCTATCGGCGTATGAGCATTCAACTTGACCATCAGGAAAGATATTGAAAGGCATACATGGCGGGGCCGGTTTGAATAACTCGTGCTGCGCGTTCTGCCAATTCACACGTTAGACACCACTAAACTCTGGGCCATACTTGACTACTCCGCTGCGTTTCGACAAAGCGCCTTCTCTTAGCTCCGCTACCATGAACGCCTCATCCGGCACGTCATACTCGCAACTCAATCCCTTCCGCGCAGCCGGAATAAAACCGAAGCGCGGATAATACTCTGGATGACCGAGCACGACCACCACATCGTGCTTTCGCTTCAAACATTCTTCCAATCCTTTGCGCACCAATTGAGAGCCAACGCCTTGATTTTGAAACTCAGGCAACACCGCCATCGGCGCTAGCCCGAGAGCCGTAAACGCCTCATCCTTTGACTCAATCGACACCTCGCTGAAAAAGATATGACCCACAATCCGGCCCTCAATCTCCGCGACGAGCGAAATAAAAGGGCGCTCGCTTCTGCGCAAAGCCTCAACCAAGTCTGCCTCGCCCGCGCGACCGAACGCCTGTTCGTTCACCTCGCGAACAGCCGCGTAGTCATCCGTTGTCTCTGCGCGAATCATCCAAAAATTCTCCTTGAGAAGAGCATCACGATGCTTGCTGCAAGCGAGCAAGCTTGCGTTCGCGAAAGAAGAGAAACAGAGGCAGGCCGAGCGAGACGCCGACCAGCAGCGTGCAGAGCACGTAGACCCACAGATGCTTCATGTCGCGGCGTCGTCCTTCAGAAAAGACGAAGAGCCAGAGCGCCAGCGCCGAGACGAAAACATCCACGCCGAAGAAGGCTGAGATATTGTTTTGAAAGAGTTGTTTGAAGAAGAGCGGAAAGTCTAGGCCGTTGGCCGCCAGAAAGGGCATCAAATACGAGAGCGGCAGCAACGCGCCCAAGAACGCTGCTATCAGGAAGAGCCACTGCATAGAGCATCTCTCCTTACTATTCCTTCGATAAGCTTCGCTCGCGGTAAACAGGCTCAAACGTGCGCGTCGTATGTTCCGTCACGCTCGGCATTGCTTCGGGCAACGCTCGCGCCTCTGCCGCGTCAAGCTCTTTCGTCGTCAGCTCTTTTAAGCTTGCGGCGTCGTTTGTTTCGCGAGCGCCGCTTCGGCTGCGGCTTAACAACAGCCAGATAAACGTGCCTTCGACCACGAACATCAGCAGAAAACTCAGCAGTGTGATGGCGATAATCAGACTGCTATTGAAGTTGAGCACTTCCTTCATCACCGCCATTAGACCGATGATGCTTCCGATGCCGACGATGAAGACTGCTGCTATCGCCCACACGAGGGATTCGGGGAACGAATCGGCTTGATTGCCCGCGCCCTCACTTGTTGATTTGCGCACCTTAGCCCCGCAATGGTTGCAGTAGGTCACGCCCGCCGTCACCGCCGTCCCGCATGATGAACAATACATCTTGTCTCACCTCCTCAACGTTCTTACGACATCCCGCGCGGCTAAGTTCGCCCCCGGTCTTTCGTCCGACTGCCTCACGCAAGCTCTACGGCATTCCGCTCAACTCTTGGCCAGGCAGGTGATGCAAAATACTGCCGCAGATAATACATCACGGACGCCCGTTGTCCTGCAACATCCTTGCCGTCGCGCGACGCTTGCTGGTGGTTATCTACATGCATGAGGGGCGGCGAAGATGCACCGTTGACAAGCAAAGGTCCACCCGTTTACTCTGCTCCGAACGCGCCCGTCCCTGCCATGCACTTGCCGCAGCAAGCTCATCCGGTGAGGCGCAAGGTCTCGCTTGAAGGTTGCGGTCTCCGCGTCAAGAGGCGCTCGTCAAATGCCGCTGTGAGCCATTTGGAGCGGCGCTTGATTGTTAAGGGAAAAGTCACACGACAAAAGATGCACATTTCGCGGAAGGATGCTACAATCCGCCTTCTTTCAACGAGCGACTGCTTGCGTTTCAAGCTTTCTGCTGATTGTTTGAACGTCTGTGCTGTCCCCTGACTATTGCGTTTTCCTGCAAAGTAAGACGCTCATCCGTTAATTTCTACTTAAGAAAGGTTCCCATCGTGATTGGATTATCTCGTGGCCGGCGGGTCTCTCTGCGTGTGCGCCGTTATCTGTTCGCTTTTTCTGCGATTGCACTCATCGCGGCGTTGCTGGTTAACAGCGGTTTCCTCCTTCTCCCTGTGGCCTACGCCGACACCACTCCCCAAACATTACCGTTCACGCAAAACTGGTCGAACGCAGGTCTCATCACCGCCGATGACAACTGGACAGGTGTGCCCGGCATCATCGGCTATCGCGGCGACGATGCCACAGCCGGAACGGGCGTTGACCCGCAAACGGTCACGCAAGACCTCTCGGGGGTCGTGGATGTTACAGCCAATAAGAGCGATCCGAACGGCATGGACGTAAACAGCGGCGGCGTCACGGAGTTTGACGGAATAGCGAATCCAGTCGTCGCGCTGCAAGGCTCCGGCACAGGCGATTTCCCCAATCTCGTTATCACGCTGAACACGACGGGCCAGAGCAACATCAACGTGGCCTACAATCTGCGCGACATTGACGTCACAGACAATGCTGTGCAGGCGGTCGCGCTCCAATTTCGCGTCGGCAATACGGGCGCTTACACGAACGTCCCGGCGGGCTTTGTCGCAGATGCGACGACCGGCCCGAGCGAGGCCACGCTGGTCACGCCCGTCAGCGTCACCCTGCCCGTCACAGCCGACAATCAGAGCATCTTGCAGGTGCGCATTATCACCTCGAACGCCGTCGGCGTTGACGAGTGGGTCGGTGTTGACGACATCAATATCACGAGCGGCGGAACGGGCACGACCAACCCTTCGGGCGTCGGCTCCGCCAATCCGTCTACGGTCGCGCCCGGCAATTCGACCCTGCTGACCGTCACCGTCACGCCCGGCAGCAACCCTCCCAGCACAGGTATCAGCGTCACCGCCAATCTGACTTCAATCGGCGGCTCCGCCACGCAAACTCTGTTTGACGACGGCGCGCATGAAGACGGCGCGGCTGGCGATAACGTCTTCGCGTTTCGCGCCACGGTCGCGGCCAATACAACGCAGGGCGCTAAGAACCTTCCCGTCACCATCACGGATGCCGAAGCGCGCACGGCCAATACAAACATCGCTTTAACTGTTCAATCGGCTGCCGGTCTCGCCATCCACGACGTGCAGGGCAACGGCACATCTTCGCCCTTCGTCAATCAAAGCGTCACGGTCTCCGGCATCGTCACAGCGCTTCGTCTTAACAACAGCGGCGTTGCCAACGCCTTTTTTATCCAGACGGCGGACGCAAACGCCGATGCAGACCCGAATACTTCTCAAGGCATACTTGTCTTCATGGGCGGCAGCACGCCCGTTCCCGCCTCGGCTGCGGTTGGCAATCAAGTCACTGTCACAGGCACAGTCGCAGAGTTCAGACCCGGCGCTGACCCGAACAGCCCGCCTGAGACGGAACTCGTCGCGCCGCTCACCATCAGCGTGAATTCAACGGGCAATCCGCTCCCGACGCCCGTCACGCTGACCACCGCCGATACCAACCCCGCAGGCTCTATCGAGCAACTCGAAAAATTCGAGGGGATGCGCGTGCGCGTTAATTCGCTCACCGCCACTTCGCCAACGCAGAGCAGCATTGATGAGCCGAATGCTACCGCCACGACCAACGGCACGTTCTACGGTGTCATCACAGGCATCGCGCGTCCTTTCCGCGAACCCGGCATTGAAGTTCCAGACCCCGTTCCGACGCCCTCTCCTTCGGGCACGCCTCCGCCCAATGTCCCGCGTTTCGACGCCAACCCCGAACGTCTGCGCATTGATAGCGACGCGCAGCCCGGCTCAACCTCGCTCGAAGTCTCGACCGGAGCGGTTATCACAAACATCACGGGGCCGCTCGATTACGCGTTTCGTACATACACAATCTTGCCCGACCCCACGCCCGCGCCCGGCGTGAGCGGCGGAATCCCCGCCGCCATCCCCGTGCCCTCACCGACAGCCAGCGAGTTTACCGTCGGCACCTTCAACATGCAGCGCTTCTACGACACTGTGGATGACCCGGGCGGCGATGTCGTCTTGACTGCCGCAGCCTTCAACGGGCGACTCAACAAAGCCTCGCTCGCCATTCGCAACGTGATGCGCACGCCAGACATTATCGGCATCGTCGAGATGGAAAATCTCTCTGCGTTGCAGGCCGTT
>CAZEZJ010000021.1:0-3478 GCA_964516695.1 uncultured Blastocatellaceae bacterium | reverse complement strand
CAGCGATGCGGTGGCTGCTGGCGACCCTAATCCCGCATACCAGGCGTTTTTGGTCGAAGGCAACGACCAGGGCGGCATTGATGTCGGCTTCCTTGTCAAATCGGCGCGCGTCAACGTCGTTGACGTTACGCAGTTTGGCAAGACGACTACTTACGTTGAGCCTAATGGCACAACGTCCATTCTCAACGACCGCCCGCCGCTCGTCCTGCGTGCGACTGTTAATAAGCCCGCAGGCGGCACGGAACCGATTACCGTCATCGTCAATCACCTGCGCTCTCTGACAGACATCGAAAGCCCGACCGATGGCCCGCGCGTTCGCGCCAAGCGCAGAGCGCAGGCGGAGTTTCTGGCAAACCTGATTCAGTCCAGACAGACCACAGACCCGGCCGAGCGAATTATCGTCGTCGGTGACATGAACGCTTTTCAGTTCAACGACGGCTACGTTGACGTTATCGGCACCATCAAGGGCACGCCCGCGCCGCCCAATCAGGTCGTCTTGCCGAGCAGCGACCTCGTCAATCCTGACTTGACCAACTTGATAGAGTTTCTGCCTGCCGACCGGCGTTACACCTTCACCTTTGACGGCAACGCGCAAACTCTCGACCACGAGTTGGTGAACAACGCGCTGCTGCCCCTCTTTAGCCGCATCAGCATCGCGCGCAACAACGGCGACTTTCAGGGCACACTACGCAATAACTTTAATCGTCCCGAACGCATCTCCGACCACGACATGCCGGTCTCCTATTTCACCTTCACCGGCACGACGGGCGGAACGCCGCAGAAAGCGCGCGCCGATTTCGACGGCGACAATAAGACGGACCTCTCCATCTGGCGTCCGAGCGACAACGCTTGGTACATTCGCAATAGCATGACCAACACCGTCACCGTGAGGAGTTGGGGCGATTTCGAAACGGACGACGCCGTGCCGGGCGATTATGACGGCGACAATAAGACGGACATCGCCGTCACCAGATTCAACTCGATAGAACACCATTGGTACATCATTCAAAGCCAAACCAATACGGGCCGCGTCGAAGAGAACGGCAATCAGGGTGATACACCCGTGCCGGCGGATTATGATGGCGACGGCAAGACGGATGTGGCCGTCTGGCGCGGAACCACCGGCGGTTGGATTATCCGGCTGAGTTCGCAAGGCGGCGCTCACCTGCCGCAGGTTTTCTGGGGCAATGAAGCTCTGGGAGATTTGCCCGTGCCCGGCGACTACGACGGCGACGGCAAGACGGACATCGCCGTCTGGCGTGCCAGCGAGGGCAATTGGTACGTCATCAACAGCCAGACCGGCACAGGCAGCGTGCAGGGTTGGGGACAAAGCGGCGATAGGCCCGTTCCGGCGGATTACGATGGCGACGGCAAAACCGATGTCGCCGTCTTCCGCAACTCTGATGGCAACTGGTATATACGCAACAGCCAGACCGGCAGCGTCACCGTGCGCAACTGGGGCTTGAGCACAGACAAGTTAGTGCCCGGAGACTACGACGGCGACGGCAAGACGGACATCGCCGTCTTCCGCGCATCGGAAGGCAACTGGTACATCATCAACAGCAGCAATAACTCCATCACCGTGCACAACTGGGGCGCGTCCGGCGACCTACCGCTGCCCGCAACCTACATCCCTCAATAACCTTAGTCGGCTCTAAGCTGACGAAAGAGAAGCTGTGGATTGACTCATCATCAATCCACAGCTTCTCTTACTATAAAATCTCTTTTTTCGCTGGTTAGCGTATGACCTGCATGTCGCGCTCGCTGCTGATGCGCCATCCCGCCTGAGTTTTCACCCAGCGCAACTCTTGCAAGACCTCTCCGCTTCGCGCCTGCGCGCCTGTGGCAGTGTAGCTCTTGCGAAAGAGCGTCGTGGCCGTGCGCCCGTCATTGTTGAGTGTCAACTGAGGCTCGCTGACCTCGACGCTGAACGAGGAGAGCGTCGCCAGAAAGCGCTCCTTCTCCTGTCTCACGCTGGCGCGCGAAACATTGCGCTTCTGGTAAAACCTTTCGAGCACGGGCAAATACAGATTCATCTGCTGCGTCAATTCGCCTGCATTTGTCGTCGCCACCCATTCGTCCAGCGCCGCACGTAATTGCGTTTGCGCATCCTGACTATCAATTGAGGTTGAGGGTTGAAGAGCATTATCGTTTCCTGCGGCGGATTTATTCTCGTCCTTCTTCGCGGCGTCGGCATCAACGCCCGCGCTTTTTTCAACGCTCGTCTGCCGTGCGGCGGAAGTTTGACTCTCACTTGGCGTGTCCTGCGGCCCGTTGCGTTTGATGAGCCAGTACGCGACCGCGCCAAAAGAGAGGCCGAACAGCAGCAGCGCTAAGACCAGATAAGGAAACAGCGGCGAACGCGCTCTAGACGAAGAAGGGCGAGCGCTTCTTTCATCATTCGCTATTCGTGCAGCCTCAACCGGCTCGATTCGTGAAGCGGGCGTCTCTGCTTGTCTCTCTACGTTTGGCCGCGGCGCGACTTTCGTTGCCACTTCCGTCATCGTCTCCAACGGCGCGGCGAAGCCTTCGACGGAAGGAGCGTCATCACTGGGCGGAGCGTCAACGATTGGATGCTCGCTGGTCGGCGCGCCTGCTCTTCCGGTCTCTTTCAGGTCGTCGATGTTCGGGTTGGTTTCGATATTTGAACTGACCGTGGCCCGTCGCGCGGCGGTTGACAGTCCGGCGCTGGAAACACCCATCAAAGTCTCTTCCGATTCGAGCGTGTCGGCTATCTCCCGCAACTCGCGCCCAAGCTCGGAGGCCGTCTGCGGGCGTGCATCAGGATTCTTGTCGAGCGTTCTGAGCACCAATTGTTCCAGCACATCAGGAATATCGCCGCGCAACTCTTTTAATGAAGGCGGCTGTTGCTGAATATGCTTGACGGCGATGGCGGTCGCCGTCGGAGCATCAAACGGCGGGGTCGCCGTTAACATCTCGTAGAGCATCACGCCGAGGCTGTAGATGTCGGAGCGTATGTCCGCTCCGTGGCCGGAGCATTGTTCGGGCGACATATAACGCGGTGTGCCGATTAAAGAGCCGGAGGCCGTCAAACCGCCAGCGCCGGTCGTCGTCTGCTCTTTGAGCTTAGCGACGCCGAAGTCTACGACCTTCACCTGCAACTCGTCCTGATGGTCGCGCGCGAGAATAATATTCGACGGCTTCAAATCGCGATGCACGATTCCGCGCCGGTGTGCAGCTTCAATTCCAGCCGCAATCTGGCTTGAGATGTTGATGGCTTCGAGGAAGGGAAGTGCGCCAGCCGCATCCATATACTCGCGCAACGTCTGGCCGACGACCAGTTGCATGATGATGTAAGCGCCACCGTCGGGCAACAGGCCGTAGTCGTAGGTGTCCGCTACGTTTGAATGGTCTATGTGAGCGGCGGCGCGCGCTTCGCGTCTGAATCTTTCGAGCGCGTCCGCATCGGCAGTAAAATCCGGCAGCAACAACTTGACGGCGATGGGGCGTTCCAAAT
>CAZEZJ010000020.1:12899-26620 GCA_964516695.1 uncultured Blastocatellaceae bacterium | reverse complement strand
CGCATCGCCGTCTCGGAAAAACCGCAAGGCTTTCGCGTCGCCACACACTTCTTTAATAGCGAAGACGAAATCGAGCGGCTAATCGCGGCGCTCGCTGACATACAAGACTCTTAACGCTTTTTGCGTCGCCGCGCGGAAGCCGGCGATGCGCTGGTGAAAAACTGCCGGCAGAGGCTGATGAACGTCTGGCAGATGGGCGAGTCGTAGCCGCCGCTCAGTTTGGCAAGGCCGAGTTCCCAGTTAATCTCAGCGCCTTCAATCCACCATGTGACCAGCCGCGCCTGCTCAACTTCCTCGCGCGTGGATTGCCAAGGCACGATGCCAACGCCCATCTCCGCTTCGACCATCCGCTTGATGGCCGCCAGCCTGCTCAGCTCCATCATAATCGTCGGGTGTACATTCGCCTCCGCGAAAAACTCGTCAATCAAGCGGCGCGTGTTGCCGCCCTTTTCACCCAAGATTAACTTTTCTTTCGCCAGCGCGGCGGCAGACACCACGCGTTGCTTCGCCAACTTATGACGCGGGCTAGCGATGGCGACCAATTCGTCGCGGCTTAAAACTTCCGTCAGGATGCCGCGCGTCTCGACGGGCAGGGAAACAAAAGCCACGTCCAAATCGCCCGCTAAAATCTGGCGCACTAGCAGTTCGCTCGTCCCCGAAGAGATAGAAACGTCTGCGCGCGGGTGGCGCGCGCGCAACTCCTTCAGGAGACGCGGCAGCGGGTCGGCGGCGACCATCGCGGAGGCGCTTCCGATGCGCAAGCGCCCATGTTCCGCTCCGGCCAACTCCGCGACCTCGGCCAGCGCCGCGTCGTGCTCGCGCAGGATGGCGCGAGCGCGTTCGAGCAGCGCTTCACCGGCTTCCGTCAGGATGACGCGGCGCGGCGCGCGTATGAAAAGCGGCGCGCCGATTTCCTGCTCCAATTGCTTGAGTTGCATACTGATGGCCGCTTGGGTGATGTGCACGCGCGCCGCGCCGGCCGTAAACGTTCCCGTCTCGGCAATGGCAATAAAGGCTTTGAGTTGGCGGATTTCCATCGTCGCCATTTTATCACCGATTCTTATCGTATTGATAAATTCTTTTAGTTTCTATTATATGGCGCGAGGCGCTACAATAAGCATTGGTAGGTCGAGAGGCCGCGTGGGCCTCGCGCGAAGAATGAGGAAGTGGTGGTGGTTTTAAGATGGAGTCGAAGAACAGGATTGCGAGTTTGATGAGTCCCCGCAGACAGCGAACCGCACGGGAATTGGTTTTAGGCGTTGATGGCGGCGGCACGAAAACGCTCGCCGTTATCGCCGATAGCCGCCAGCGTGTGCTCGGTCAAGGCGTGGCCGGGCCGTCAAACCCGCTGCGCGTCGGCGTCGTTAATGCCGCTGCCGCCGTCAAGGAAGCGATTGATAAAGCATGTGCGGCGGCAGCCGTCGAGCGCGCGCAGATTGTGGCGGCGGAGGTCGGGTTGGCGGGCGTCAGGCGCGGCGACTTACGCCAGCGGATGCGCGAGGCTTTGAGCGGACTCGGCATTCACTCGCTCGAAGTCGTGACGGATGCCGACATCGCGCTCTTTGGCGCAACGGACGGCGCGCCGGGAGTGGTCGTCATCGCGGGCACAGGCTCTGTCTGCTGCGGTACGAACCCGCGCGGGACGCACTTTTGCTCCGGCGGCTGGGGGCCGCTGATGGGCGACGAGGGGAGCGGTTCGTGGATTGCGCGGCGCGCTCTGCAAGCGGTCGCGCAAGGAGCGGACGGGCGCGGGCCAAAAACAGCGCTCACGGAGGCCGCGCTCCGCTACTTCAACGCCGCGACGCTGGATGAGTTGGCGTTGGCGATTTACGCTCCGAGCATGACGAATGACCGCATCGCGGGTTTGTGTCGTCACGTTATCGAAGCTGCGCAGAATAATGATGAGCTTGCGCGCAGCATAGTTTTGTCTGCCGGGCGCGAGTTGGGAGCGGCGGCTGCCGCCGTCGTTCGCGAGCTACGAATGGGACGCGAGAAGTTTCAAGTGGCTTACGTCGGCGGCGTTTTCGCTGCTGGCGATTTGGTGCTCGACCCCTTGCGCGAAGAGATTGCGCGCATCGCGCCCGCCGCCTTCGTCGCGCCGCCGCGCCTCTCGCCAGCCATCGCCGCCGCGCGCATGGCCCGCGAGCAACTGCATCATCTGCCGTTGGCAGTTTAAAGCAGTGATGAGTGATGAGTGATGAGTGATGAGCGAAGAACCTCTTTCTTTTAACTCATTACTCATTACTCATCACTCATCACTTTATTATGGATCTTCCGATTACAGAGCAAGAGAATCCGCGGACAACTGGGATTGGTTCTTTGCCGATTGCTGACATCGTGCGTTTGATGAATGAAGAGGACGCGGGTGTGGCTTTGGCGGTTGAGCGCGTTTTGCCGGAGGTTGTGCGTGCGGTTGAAGGAATTGTGGAGCGACTGCGCGCGGGTGGGCGACTCTTTTACGTCGGCACGGGAACATCCGGCAGGCTCGGCGTGTTGGACGCGGCGGAATGCCCGCCGACGTTTGGCGTCTCGCCGGAATTGGTGCAGGCCATCATCGCGGGCGGCTATGATGCGACGCATCGTGCGGTTGAGGCTTCCGAAGATGACGCTGCTGCGGGCGTAACTGACCTAGAGGCGCGCGGGGTGACGGGCCGTGATGCAGTGGTCGGAATCGCCGCTTCGGGTCGAACGCCTTACACTGTCGGCGCTGTGGAGCGCGCGCGCAAATTGGGTGCGTTCACTGCCGCTCTGACCTGCGTGCCTGATTCAGCAATCACGCGCGTCGCAGACGTGAGCATCGTCGCGGTCGTTGGTCCTGAAGTCATCGCAGGCTCGACGCGGCTCAAAGCCGGAACGGCGCAGAAGATGGTGCTCAACATGCTTTCGACCGCCGCGATGATTCGCCTCGGCTACGTCTCGGGCAATCGGATGACAAACTTGCAGGCGCGCAACACGAAATTGCGCGCCCGCGCCGTGCGCATTCTCAGCACGGAAACGGGGCTGGATGAAACGCAGGCCGAGCGTGCGTTGGAGGCGGCGGGAAATGTTCTGCGCACGGCATTGGTGATGAGCCGGACACAATGCACGCGCGATGAGGCCGAGCACGCGTTGGCAGAGTCAAACGGAGTTGTGCCGCAAGCAGTCGAAAATCTCGCGCGCAACTAAAGAAGCTGAGGCGAGTTGTCCGCGATTGCAATTTCCCGCATCCGCCATCTAATATCTGACCTCTGATGAAAGCGCTTGACCTAGCCATCATCTTCGGCTATCTGGCGGGCGTCGTTGTGCTGGGCGCGTGGTTCGCACGCAAGCAGGAAACGACGCGCGATTATTTTCTTGGCGACCGGACTGTGCCGTGGTGGGCCATCAGCGCTTCAATCGTCGCGACCGAAACTTCGACCATCACCTTTATCTCCGTCCCCGGCATCGCTTACGCGACCGCCGGTAATTTTCAATTCCTGCAACTCGTCTTCGGCTACATGCTGGGGCGCGTCGTCATCTCGCTCTTGTTCATTCCGTCCTACTTTCGCGGCGAGCTATTGACGGTTTACCAACTGCTCGACCGTCGCTTCGGGGGCCGAATCAAGATGCTGGCGGCCTCGCTCTTCGTCGTGATGCGTAACATCGCTGACGGCGTTCGACTGCTGCTAACAGCCATCGTGCTCGCCGCCGTCTACACCAGTTTTCAACCGGGCACTAACGCCGAGACATTAATCATCACCTCCATCATCCTTATCGGCGTCGTGATGATTATCTTCACCTACTTCGGCGGGATGGAAGCCGTCATCTGGATTGAAGTGGTCCAACTAGGCATTTACATCACGGGCGCTGTGGCCGCCGCCATCGTTATCATTAACTCGACGGAAGGCGGCTTGAGCGCGGCGCTGGCTGCTGGCAGTCAATACGGTAAATTCAGCCTCTTTGATTTCTCGTTTACACTGACGAAGACTTTTACCTTCTGGGCGGGCCTGCTCGGCGGCTGCTTTCTGACCATGAGCACGCACGGCACGGACCAATACTTGGTGCAGCGCTACCTCTGCACTGATAGCCCGCGCCGCGCCACCGCCGCGCTTCTTTCATCCGGCGCGGTTGTGCTCGGGCAGTTCATCGGCTTTCTCTTTATCGGCGTGCTGCTCTTCGCCTTTTATCATCCGTACACGGACGCTGGCTATGCAACGCTCGCCGCCGGCTCGGCAGCGCCTTTCACGGGCGGCGACCGCGTTTTCCCAAACTTCATCACGCAGCATCTTCCAGCCGGACTTTCCGGCCTTGTCGTCGCGGCCATCTTTGCCGCCGCCATGTCTTCGTCGCTCAATTCGATTGCCGCCACCGCCGTCAACGACCTCTACAAGCCTTTCAAGCCAAACGAAAACGACAAGCATTACTTTAAGGTCTCACACTGGCTCACGCTCCTGTGGGGCGCTGTGCAGATAGGCGTGGCGCTCCTTTTGCGCCATCGCAATCGTTCGGCGCTCGATACGGCGCTCTCCGTCGCGGCGCTGATTAATGGGCCTGTGCTCGGCGTTTTTCTGGTGGGAACTTTCCTGCGCCGCGTCTCCGAGCCGCCCGCGTTGATTGGCATGGCCGCCAGCATCGCCTTAATGCTCTACATTTATTTGCAAACAAAAATCGCTTGGACGTGGTACGGTCTCATCGGTAGCCTCTCGACCTTTTTGGTCGCTTGGCTCGCCAGCTTCGCCTTCGCGCCAGCGCCCAAAGAGCGACGCGACGAACTAGCGCCGGGCGCGGCAGTCGAAGAACTTTTGTAGCTCTCAGATTAGTAAACGATGATGATATTCATTCGCCTGCAACGACAATCAAGGCTCGCGCTCGCTCTGCTGCTAATGTTCGCGGTGCTCTGGGCGGTGATGGGAACGGCGATGCGAACTGCCGCCGCTTCGTCGTCCGAGTATCCGCGTCGCCCGTCGCGTGATGCTCTCAAGTGGGCCAACAATGAGCTGCGCCGGATGTCGCTTGACGAAAAAATCGGGCAGTTGATTTCAGTCGGCATCAACGCGAGCTTTCTCAATCAGGAGAGCGAGGCTTTTCGTGCGCTGCGTCGTCAAGTGGTGGAAAACCACGTCGGCGGCATCATCATCTTCAAAAGCCCTGTCTACGAATCGGCTATGCTGGTGAACAGGATGCAGCAGTTGGCGCGCCGCCCGCTGCTCATTTCCGCCGATTTGGAAGCCGGCGCTGGAATGCGCTTTGACGACACCATCAATTTCCCTTGGAACATGGCCGTCGGCGCGACCGGCAATCCAGATTACGCGCGCCGCCAGGGCGAGATTACGGCGCTTGAGGCGCGCGCCCTCGGTGTTCAGCAAATTTTCGCGCCCGTCGCTGATGTTAATAACAACGCCGCGAACCCGGTCATCAACGTCCGCTCTTACGGCGAAGACCCTGCCGAGGTCGCGCGCTTCGTGACGGCCTTCATCGAGGGCGCGCAGGGCAAAGGCGTCATCACCACCGCCAAACATTTTCCGGGCCACGGCGATACAGCCATTGATTCGCATCGCGGCCTGCCGATTATTAATTACCCGCTCGCGCGTCTCGAACAGATAGAGCTGATTCCTTTTCGCGCGGCCATCAAGGGAGGCGTCGGCGGTGTGATGACGGCCCACATCAGCTTGCCGCAGCTTGACTCGACCAGCATCGCACCTCTGCCGCGCGACCCGTCAACGAAAGCCTCTTACACGGATTCGGAAGTCATCGTCGAGAATGCCAGCTTGCCGGGCACGCTCTCGCCCGTCATCGGAAATCTGCTCCGGCGCGACCTCGGATTTGAAGGACTCATCGTCACAGACGCGCTCGACATGAGCGGGCTGACGCTCTATTTCAAGCAGGATGAGGCGGCGGTGCGCGCCGTGCTGGCGGGCGCCGACATGCTGCTCAAGCCTTCCGACCCGGATGCTGCCGTGCGTGGCTTACGCGAAGCCGTGCGCGCGGGGCGCTTGACCGAAGCGCGCATCGAGGAATCGGCCCGAAAAATTCTCGCGGCGAAATATGACTTGGGCCTGACAAAGCAGCGGCTCACAATGATAGAGCAGATTGATACGAGCGTGTCTGGCCGCGCGGCGGTCGAATTGTCAAACGAGATTGCCGCCCGCGCCATTACCCTTGTCCGCAACGACGCGCGATTGTTGCCGCTCGGCCAGCTCAAACCCGACGCGCGCATCTTTAATCTCGCCATCACAAATGGCGATGACCGTCTCTACATCGCCAATTCGTTTGTCAATGCGATGACGCGTGCGGGCCGCCGCGTTGAGACCATTGTGCTCGACGAACGCTCGCCGGAGACGGAAGTCAAACTGGCACTCGAAAAGGCGCAGGGCGCAGACCTTGTTATTGCCTCGCTCTACGGGCGTGTGCGCTCAGGGCAGGCGCGCAGCGTCGGGTTGCCGGAGCCGGGCGCGCGTGCGCTCTCCGCGCTTATCAATCGCAAGGCTCCCGTCATCGGCATCAGCTTCGGCAATCCGTATCTGCTGCAAAGTTTTTCAGGACTGCAAACTTACATGGTCGCTTACGGCGACATGCCGAGCTTGCAGCAGGCTGCTGCCCGCGCTCTCTTGGGCGCAAGCGACATCACGGGCAAGCTGCCCATTACGCTGCCGTCCGGCTACGCGCGCGGAACAGGAATTCAACTGAAGGCGCAAGCCCAAGGCGCTGCTGCTGCGCGCTAAGGTGCGACAGCATCAGCCTCAACGTGCGAACTCGGACGAACAACAGGACGTATCTCGACTGGTCCGGCAAGTTTCAAATATCGAATCGTAGGGACATAACATCCGTTCAATGAACACCTCGATTATGCGCTGCGGAATTTCTCCGCGAGTCATCGCTCATCAACCAACGCTTTCCGCTCGCGGTTTCTTCGCCACACGCTCGCGCCGCCCTGCGTCCGTCTCATCGCTCTCGCGCATTGCGGCCGCGCTGCTGCTCTTGCTCTCTCTCGGCGCGCAGGCTGTAGCGGCGAATCTGCCGACGGCTGCTCCGGCGGCGGTCGGAATGTCTGCCGAGCGGTTGGCTGCGCTCGATAAAATTATCGAGCAGGCTATTGCGAAGAAAGAGACGCCGGGCGCCGTGGTGTTGGTGGCGCGGCGCGGCCGCGTCGTCTGGCGCAAGGCTTACGGCGCGCGTGCCCTCACGCCGTCGCGTGAGGCGATGACGACCGATACCATCTTCGATGTCGCCAGCCTGACCAAAGTCGTTGCCACAGCGACCAGTATTATGATTTTGGTTGAGCGCGGGCAGTTGCGACTGGCGGATGCGGTCACGGATTACATTCCCGAACTCAAGGGCGAGGGCCGGGAACGCATCACCATCGAGATGCTGCTAACGCATCGCGCGGGCTTTGCGCCCGACTTCGATTTGAGAGAAAAATGGACCGGCTATGATGAAGCGATGGCGCGCCTTTATCGCGAGCCGCTCAAAAGCGCGCCGGGCACGCGTTTCATTTACAGCGACATTAATTACATAGCGCTCGGTGAGGTCGTGCAGCGCGCGAGCGGGATGACGCTCGACGAGTTTGCCCGCAGAAATATTTTCGTTCCCTTGAAGATGAACGATACGACGTTTCGCCCGCGCGAGGAAATCCTGCGCCGCATCGCTCCGACCGAGACCTTGCGCGGCGCGCTGCACTGGCTCGGCGCGACAGCGGATGAGGCGAACGGCAACGAAATGTTACGCGGGCGCGTGCACGACCCGACGGCCTTTCGCATGAATGGG
Source organism: uncultured Blastocatellaceae bacterium (assembly GCA_964516695.1). Lineage (GTDB taxonomy): Bacteria > Acidobacteriota > Blastocatellia > Pyrinomonadales > Pyrinomonadaceae > DASVTR01. The sequence goes on along the minus strand of CAZEZJ010000020.1, from coordinate 18,898 downwards.
GTCGCGGGCCACGCCGGACTATTTTCCACCATGGACGATTTGGCCGTCTATTGCCAGATGATTTTGAACGGCGGCGAATATGGCGGCGCGCGCATTTTGAGTCCGATGGGCGTGGCGATGATGACGCGCCCGCGCGCTATCACGGATGAAGGCGAAGCACGCGCGCTCGGGTGGGATATGACGAGCAGCTTCGCCGTTAATCGCGGCGACATTTTCCCGCCCGGCTCGTTTGGTCATACGGGCTTCACGGGCACGTCGCTGTGGATTGACCCGGCCAGCGAAACCTTCGTCCTCTTTTTAAGTAATCGTCTGCATCCAGAGGGCAAGGGCGATGTCGCGAGCTTGCGCGGGCGCATCTCTTCCATCGTCGCGTCGGCGGTGATTGACGCGCCCGTCGCGCAGGTGCGCGATGCGTCTGCGCGCTTCGCCGCGGAAGTTCTGACGAGCCTGGCGCGCATGTCTTCGAGCGGTGTTGGGCCAACCACCGCCGTGTCCAACTCCGCCTTGCCCATCAACGCACAAGTGCTGACAGGCATTGACGTGCTGGCGCGCGACGGATTCACGCAACTCAAAGGTCTGCGCATCGGCTTGGTCACGAATCATACGGGGCGCGACCGCAGTGGTAAATCAACCATTGACGTGCTGCATAAGGCTGCGGGCGTCAAACTCGTGGCGCTCTTCTCGCCGGAGCACGGGCTGCGCGGCACAGCCGACGAGAAAGTGTCGGACGCGAAGGACGAGCGCACGAATCTTCCAATCTATTCGCTCTATGGCGAGAGTCGTCGCCCGCAAGCGGAGCACTTGAAAGACCTAGACGCCATAGTCTTTGACATTCAAGACGTCGGCACGCGTTTTTATACTTACATCTCCACGCTCGGCTACGTGATGGAGGAAGCGGCCCGCGCGCGTATCCCCGTCATCGTGTTAGACCGCCCGAATCCAATCGGCGGCGTAGAGGTCGAAGGGCCTGTGGCAGACGCCGACAAGCTCTCCTTTATCGCTTATCACACCATCCCCGTCAGGCACGGCATGACCATCGGAGAAATCGCGCGCCTTTTTAATGAGACGCGGAAGATAGGTTGCGATTTGCGCATCGTCAAGATGGAAAACTACCGCCGTTCGATGTGGTACGACGCGACCAACCTAGTGTGGGTCAACCCGTCGCCCAATATGCGCAGCCTGACGGAAGCGACCCTTTATCCGGGCATCGGCTTGCTTGAGATGACGAACGTTTCGGTCGGGCGCGGAACTGATACGCCGTTTGAACTCGTCGGCGCGCCGTGGCTCGACGGCCAGCGCCTCGCTGCGCTCCTTAATGAGCGCGGGCTGCCGGGCGTCCGCTTCGTTCCCGTCCGCTTTACTCCCAAAGCTTCCGTCTTCAAAAACGAAGAGTGCGGCGGCATCAACATCATCATCACAGACCGCGCGCAGTTTCGGCCCGTGCTCGCCGGGCTGGAAATCGCCGTGGCCTTAAGACGGCTCTATCCGGCGGAGTGGAAGGTGGACGACTACGCGCGCCTGCTCGTCAATGCGCAGACGCTCGAACGCGTCAAACGCGCCGACGCGCCCGAAGAGATAGCGCTCGCTTGGGCGCCCGCCCTCAATGAGTTTCGCCGCGCTCGCACGCGGGCCTTGCTTTACAAATAAAAGAGCCATGGGCTGCTTGCTCTGCGTTTGTTGGCTTAAGTCTGGAAAAATTTATGTTGTGCTTGCCGGATTAATCGGCGGCGGATATACTGCTCCGGCCAGTCAGAGCAACAATTGAAAAGCATTGGAAGTTTAGCTTCGCGGGTCTCATCTTCGCTTGGCAGAGCGTTGGCTGAAACGAGGGTTTCAAGTGCCTGATGTCCTGTGCCTGGAGGCTCGTCCATGTATCAGCAGAAGTTATTTCAACGATAAAATCTTTTAGTTTCACTTATTGACCGAAAAACACCTACAATAGCCTTGAATCACGGGGAAGCGTTCGTCCATTTCCAGTCGTCATTACCAATAAAATTTAGCAGGAGGTTTCAACTCGAACCTCCATTCGTGGTCTTTCCGGTTCGAAAGATGGGTGCGTGCGATTAAGACGCCTCTCCTCAAGTGCAAGAGGTAGCTCGGCCCTGAATTGCTCTCGGCGGAAAGCTTCGCGCTCGAAATGCCCGAATCGTTGAAAACTAGGAGCGAGAACATGAAAAGAAACTTACCTCCACACTTCGCTTTCAGTCTCCTGCTGTTGCTTTTCGTCACTGGGCTGGCAATGGGTCAGGGGTCGGCATCGCGCGTCACCGGAACGGTCGTTGACCCTTCGGGGGCGGTTGTTCCCGGCGCAGCCGTGACCCTCACCAACGACGGCACAAAGGTTTCTTTCAACACTGAGACCACCTCAACCGGCACCTATGTTTTTGAATCCGTGCAGGTCGGCGTCTATACGGTCAGGGTCGAGAAGCAAGGCTTCAAGAGCTTCGTCTCGACCGCAAACCAGGTCAACGTCAACCAGCCCGCGACCGTTGACGTGACGCTCGAAGTCGGCGGCATCAATGACGTGGTCACGGTCGTCGGCACGGCGGAACTGGTCCAGACGAGTAGCTCCGGCAATCTTGGCAACACGGTCGAGCAGCGCTCTCTCGAAGCCCTGCCGATTGTGGGAGAACGCGGGCGCAATCCGCTGCAATTCGTCTCCTTGCAGCCGGGCGTCATCGGCAACGGGCGGGCGGGCACGGGCGGCAACACGGGCGGCAACGTCCACGTGCACGGCGCGCGCGACCGCGCCTTCAATTTCACCCTCGACGGCATAGACATCAACGAATCGAGCGCGGGCGGCTCAAACTTTACGCCGCTCAAGCCAAACCCCGATTCCATCGAGCAGTTTCAGGTCGTGACCAGCAACTTCACCGCCGAACTCGGACGCAGCAGCGGCGCGCAGGTCTCGCTCGTCACACGCTCTGGAACCGACGAGTTTCACGGCACGCTCTTCGAGCTTTATCGCACCCCGGCCTTTAACGCCAACGAGTACGAAAACAATCTCAACAATCGTCCGAAGGGACAATTCGTGCAGCACATCTTCGGCGGCTCGGTTGGCGGCCCCGTTATCCTGCCCGGCTACGACGGGCGCAAGCAGAAGACCTACTTCTTCACCAACCTGCAACTGCTGCGCGCGACGCAATCCATACTCGTCACCCGCACCGTCTACACGGCGCAAGCGCGGCAAGGATTGTTTCGCTATCGTATCGGCGCGGCCAATGCTCCGGCGGGCACCGCGAACCCCACCGTTGACGCCAGCGGCAACGTCCTGCCCGGCGTCAACGTCGGCACCTATAACATCGTTGCCAACGACCCGCTGTGCCTGACGCAGCCTGCCAATTGCGGGCTTGACCCGACCACTCGCCTGCTCGTCGAGGCCGCGCCCTTGCCCAACAACTTCACGGTTGGCGACGGGCTTAACACCGCAGGCTTTAGTTTCGGCGCGCCGCAGATTGAGAAGCAATATGATTTCGTTTTCAAGATAGACCATGCCTTCAACGAACGTAACACCATTTACCTGCGTTACGCGCAGGGCGAGCAAAACACCTTCGGTGATAACGGCAACGGCGGTCTGAGGTCTTTCCCCGACAGCCAGTTTAATCGCACCGACACATTTCGCAACCCGAAGAACCTCGCGTTCAATTATCGCTGGACGCCGACGCCGCTCATCACCAACGAGTTTGTCGTCGGGCTTAATCAGTTTGGTTTTCTCTTTACCAATCCTGACCCGACCTCCGTGCCCTTTATCCTCAATCTCCCGCGCGACCCGTTCGGCATCGTGCCGCAGATTGACAACCTGCGCGAGATTAAGACCTATCAGTTTGTGGACAACATTACGTTCGTTAAGGGCGCGCACACTTTCCGCGGCGGCATGAACATCCGCCTCCAGACGCACGACGACATTCGCAGCGCCGTTGGCGGCACGGGCTTCAACATCAATCTTCAGGTCAACTTTTCGCGCACGCTCAACCCCGTGCCCGCCAGTTTTAATCTTCCGGCCACGACGGGCGCGAACGCTATCACGACCGCCGACCGGAACAACTTGCAATCAGCCATCAACGATTTGCTCGGTCGCTACGGCAGCATTTTCCGCGCCTTCGTTGCCGAATCGGACGGGGCTTACGCCGACCCTGGAACACACTTTCTCTACGTCTCGAAGTACAACGAGTACGACTTTTATTTTCAGGACACTTGGAAGATTCGTCCGAACCTGACGATTGACTACGGCCTGCGCTGGGAGCCGAAGATGTCTCCGCGCTCGGGCGAAGACGACATCATCCTGCGCCCCGACCGTCCCATCCGTTTCGGTGAGCCGCCCACGGACCAAATCCGTTTCGTCGAGGGCAAGCTGTTTGACGACGACTGGACCAACTTTGCGCCCTCCATCGGCTTCGCCTGGGACCCCTTCAACAGCGGTCGGACATCCATCCGCGCCAACTATCGTTTGGCCTACGACCGCATGAACACTTTTATCGCCTCGTCAGCCATCTTCCCGAACACGCCGGGAACCACACTCGCCTGCAATGAATCGAATTGCGCCACACTTCCGGCAGGCGAGCTTCGTCGCCTCCGCTTCGGCATTCCGGCGCTCACACCGCCAACGACGCCTGCCGCGTTGCGCCAGCCGACGGCTTTTTCAACCAACAGCCTGACCGTCTTCGATCCTTCGACGCGCTTTCCGAAAACCAACCAATGGTCTGTCAGCTTCCAGCGCGAGGTCGGCAGCGGGTTCGTGTTTGAGGCTAACTACATCGGGCGCAAAGGCGTCGGCCTCTTCGGCGCTTACGACGTGAATCAAGTCAACATCTTCGCGGCCGACGCGCGCTGCCCCGGCGAGACTTTCCTCGCCGCCTTCAATACCATTCGCAGCGGCGCGGCGACGACCAGTTGTTTGGCTAACACGCTCTTTACCGGCAACCCCGCCAACAACGCCGGCTCGGCTTCATTTCGCACGACGTTTTCTTCCGAGCTTAATCAAGGCTCGGTCGCTTCCGCCGCGCAATTGATGTCGCAGCGCGTGGTCAGCGGCCAGCGCCAGATTGTCGCCAACGGTTTTAGCCCCTCCTTCTTGCAGCCCTACTCGCAGTTCACGGGCGGCTTAAACGTCATCGACAGTAACGATTTTTCGACCTACCACGGTCTTGAATTGCAGGTCAGCCGTCGCGTCAGTCGCGGCTTGCTGATGCAGTTGTCCTACACGCTCGCCAAGGCCATGGACACGCGTTCCTTCGACCCGGCCTTTACGGTCGTTGCGCGCACTACGTCGGGCACGAACGCTTCGCCTTCGGCGCAGAACACTCCGTTTGACGTGAGCAACCGGCGGCTCAATTACGCCCGCTCCGACTTCGACCGCCGCCACGCCCTTCAGGGTTATCTCGTCTATGACCTTCCGTTCGGTCGCAACCGTCGTTTCTTCAGCGACGCGCCCGGCTTTGTCAACCAGATTATCGGCGGCTGGGAGATTGCAAACTCCCTTGTCTGGCAAAGCGGTCGCGCCTTTACGGTCTACGGCGGAGCTTTTACCTTGAGCAATGCCGTGCTCTCGCCCGCCAACTGTCAGGGCTGCACGCCCAACATGGGCCAAGTCGTAGAGGTCGGAGGCAACAACTTCATCTTTACGCCCGAGCAGGTCGCGCTCTTCTCCACGCCCGCGCCAGGAGAACTCGGCAACACGGGCCGCAACTTCTTTACCGGCCCCACCTTCTTCAATCTGGATATGACGATTCGCAAGAAGTTTCGCATCAGCGAAAAGCGCAACCTCGAATTTCGGGCCGACATCAACAACTTAACCAACACGCCCTCGTTCGAGTTTCCGATTCCCGCAACGAGCGGCATCGGCCTTCAGTCGCCCGGCTTCACAGGGGGCGCCACGCCCAATGCCGTCTTCGGGCGCATTCGTCCCAACGCTTCATCGGAAATCAACAGCAGTTCGCGGAGAATTCAGTTGGGCATTAAGTTTAACTTCTAAACCCGTCGCGGGGGGGCCCCCCCCGCGC
>CAZEZJ010000020.1:0-12889 GCA_964516695.1 uncultured Blastocatellaceae bacterium | reverse complement strand
CATCACACCCCCGGGCGGGGCTGCCCCCCGGGGGCCGCCCCCCCCCCCCGACTCTTTAAGCCGTCTCGCTCTTAGAGCGAGAGCATCGGAATTACACAGAACAAGGTTTGGTCATCATTATCATGCACTATCGTTGGTTCTATCTGTTCATCATTGTCCTGCTGGCGGGCGGCAGTGTGCCGCTCTTGCCGAAGGCGCAAACGTCGGCGGCGGTCGCTCCGGTTTACGACCTGCTGGTGACAAACGCGCGCGTCGTTGACGGCACAGGCAATCCCTGGTTTCGCGCCGACATCGGGATTAAGAACGGGCGCATCGCGCGCATCGGCCGTCTCAACGTGGGTGAAGCCGCGCGCGTGATAGACGCGCGCGGGCAGGTGGTCGCGCCCGGCTTCATAGACGTGCACACGCACGTCGAGAGCATTTATCAATACCCTGAAGCTGAAAACTTCGTGCGGATGGGTGTGACCTCGCTCGTCACGGGCAACTGCGGGTTTTCCGATACCGACATCGCGAAGTTTTTAGGCAAGATTAAAGAGACGCCGCTGGCGGCCAATATCGCCACGCTGATTGCGCATGGCTCCGTGCGCAGAGACGTGCTCGGGCTGGAAAATCGCGCGCCCACGCCCGAAGAGTTGCGACGCATGGAAGCGATTGTCGAGCAGGCGATGAGGGACGGCGCGGTCGGGCTTTCGACCGGACTCATCTACGTGCCCGGAACTTACGCGAAGACGGATGAGGTCGTCGCTCTGGCGCGCGTCGCCGCACGCTTCGGCGGCGTCTACGCCACACACATGCGCAACGAAGGCAACGATGTCGTCCCCGCGATTCGCGAGAGCTTGCACATCGGCGAGCAGGCCGGAATGCCCGTCGAAATCTCTCATTTCAAAATCAGCAGCCGTAAGCTCTGGGGCCAAAGTCCGCAAACCATCGAGATGGTGCGCGAGGCGCGGCGCCGGGGCTTGGCCGTGACGGTTGACCAGTATGCTTATCCGGCCTCTTCGACTTCGCTTGATTCAAGGCTGCCAAGCTGGCTCCTTGAAGGCGGGCGCGAGGAAGGCAAGAAGCGTTTGGCGGATAAAAGGGTGCGGGCGCGCGTGTTGCGCGAGGTGAAGCAGGCGCAGAAAGAGAGCGGCTTCAAAGATTTCGATTACGCCGTCGTTGCTACTTACGAACCCAACCCGTCGTTTAACGGTAAATCCATCGCCGCGATAACCAGAGAGGTGCGCGGCAAAAAAGATGTCGAGAGCCAGATTGAGCAGATGCTTGAGATGTATATGGCGGGCGGCGCTGGCATGGTTTATCACGGCATGAGCGAACAGGACGTGCAGAACATCATGCGCGAGCCGTTCACGATGATTGCTTCCGATTCGGGCATCAGAAAGGTGGGCGAAGGTATGCCGCACCCGCGCGGCTATGGCAACAACGCGCGCGTGCTCGGTCGCTACGTCCGCGAGTTAAAGCTGCTGAGCCTTGAAGACGCCATTCGTAAGATGACTTCGCTTCCCGCCCAGACCTTTAATCTGCGCGACCGCGGACTGCTGCGCGAAGGCTTCGCCGCCGACATCGTTATCTTCGATGATGCCACCATTATTGACCGCGCGACCTTCGAGCAGCCGCATCAATTTCCCCTCGGCATCAGCTACGTCATCGTCAACGGCGAAGCGGTCGTGGCCGAAGGACAAATGACGGGAGCGCACCCGGGCCAACCGCTCCGGCGTCTGTAGCAGCCGTAGAGACTTGGCAGTAGATAAATCTTGCTGTTGTCTGAAAGGCGTTGTATAAGGTTTCGGTAAGAGTTACCCGCTGAAGCGGCGCTGTGTCTTGAATAAGCCGCACACAGTAATTGTCGGTTTGACGCTCCTTACTTGAAATCTAATCTCTCAAGCCTGGGCGAGCAAGGCCGGGCTGGCGCGCCAGAGATATTTTTCGAGAAGATGAGCGATTGCTTTCCACCTGTCACCGTAAAAAGAGGAATCACGCCATGAAACACCGTTTTCGAAATGGGCTGTGCGGTCTGCTTCTCGCGCTCGCCTGCTGCCTCGTCTTCGGCGGCACGGTCTACGCGCAGGAAGAGACGTCTGCGACCATCACCGGCCAAGTCACAGACTCCACCGGAGGCTTAATCGCCAACGCGACCATCATCGTCACCAATAAAGATACGGCGACAGAGCGCCGCGTGCAGGCTTCCGAGGAAGGATTGTTCACGGTCACGTCGCTGGTGCCCGGCACTTATGATGTCAGCGTCGAACAGCCCAACTTCAAGCGTTACGTGCAAACGCTGACCTTAAACGCGAAAGACCGCCGCCCCGTCGAAATCGTTTTGGAGGCCGGCTCGCCAAATGAGATTGTCACGGTCGTTGACGAAGCCCCGCTGATTCAGGAAAGCCCCACGGGTCAAGGACTCATCTCAGGCACGCAGGTCATCGAACTCCCGCTCAATAATCGCAACTTCCTCAAGCTGACAGAACTCGTGCCCGGCGTCACTTCAAATCTCGACGATGAATCGAGCTTCGGTTTGACGAGCCGCGCAGACATCTCGATTAACGGGATGCGCCGCAACGCCGTCAACTATTTCGTTGACGGTGTTTCCAACACCGACGTTGGCTCAAACATCACACTGCTCTCGACGCCCACCGTTGACTCGATTAAAGAATTTAAGATTCTAACTTCAAACTACACGGCGGAGATTGGACGCTCCGGCGGCGGCGCAGTCACGGTCGTCACCAAAGGCGGCGGCAACGAGTTTCACGGTTCGCTCTACGAGTTCAACCGCAACGACCGCCTGAGCGCCAACACCTATTTTAATAATCGCTTGGGCCGCAACGCGGACGGAACGCTGCGCGCCCGCGTGCCGAAGCTGCGTTATAACAACTTCGGCGGCACCTTGAGCGGCCCCGTCACGCTGCCGCGCTTTGGCGAAGGCGGCCCGTCAGTTTATCAGGCCAAGAACAAGACCTTCTTCTTTTTCTCGGAAGAGGTGCGTCGCATCATTCGCGGTGCGACTGATGCGAGCAGCACCGTCCCGACCGCCACCCAGCGCACGGGCGATTTCTCGGCTAACCTCGGCGCGCTGCTTTATCGTCAAGCAAACGGAACGAGCGGCACGACCGTCACGGCCACCCCGCTGTTCGTCACAGACACCAACGGCAACGTCGTTCAGTCTCGTTCGGGCATGATTTTTCGCCCGACGGATGGGCGCGCCTACGTCGGCAATATTATTCCGGCCGGCGACATCAGCCCGCTCGCGCTCTCGCTCCTGACGGGCTATCCGCTACCCAACACGGGCGTCAACACTTTCACCTTCACGCCGCTCAACGTCAACAACACGCGGCAGGAATCAATCCGCATCGACCACAACTTCAGCGATAACCAGCGCCTCTTCGGTCGCTACACGCACGACCTGAGCGAAACCGTCGAATCAGGCGGACTCTTCAACAACGTTCTGCTGCCCGACATTTCGACGACGCAAACGCGCGTTCCCGGGCACGTTCTAGCCATCTCCTTGACCAGCATTCTGTCGCCCACGATGGTCAATGAAGCGACTTACAACTTCTCCGGCAACCTGATTGGTTCGCAACTAACGGGACGCGGTCGGCGCTCCGATTATGCGGGCAGTACTCTGATACCGGAGTTCTACCCCGAAAATAACAACAACGCCATCCCTGAGCTTAACTTCAGCGGCAACGGCACAATCGCCCGCCTCGCAGGCTTGCAGGGCTTTAACATCAAGTACACAAACCATGTCGCCCGTGATGTCTTCACGTGGTCGCGTGGCAACCACACCATCAAGTTCGGCGGCGAAGTTTCGTTTGAGAGCAAGGACGAGAACGCCAACAACATCACCGGCGGCAGTTTCACCTTTAATGCTTTAGCCACGCGCGGAACATCCGGCACCGTCGCGCTCACGCAAACCGGCTCCTCGCTCGCGGATTATCTGGTGGGTCGTCCGTCGCAGTATCAGGAAGATGAGTTTGACGTAACGGTTAACCTGCGCTTCGGGCGGCGCGAGTTCTTCGCGCAAGATACTTGGCGCATTCGTCCCAATCTGACTTTGGACTACGGCGTGCGCTATCAGTATTTCGTTCCCGTCAAGGACAAGAACAACGTGCTGACGGGCTTCGACCCGTCGCTTTATAGTCTGGCCGCTGTGCCGGCTTGTCTTCCGGTTGCTGTGCCGCCGGCCATTTCGCCGTGTACTTCTCTTCAGCGCGGCACGGGCAACGAACTTAACGGCATCGCCGTCGCGGGTTCAACCTCGCGCTTCGGTGAGGCTGTCTCGCCATCGGATAGAAATAATTTCAGCCCGCGCGTCGGTCTCGCCTGGGACCCGTTCAAGAGCGGCAAGACGATTGTTCGCCTCGGCTATGGTTTCTATTATGACCAAACGCTCGTCGGCATTTTTGAAACAAGCTCCTTCGTCAATCCGCCTTATAACAACCGCGCGACATTTACCGGCGCTGGCCTCACGCTGGCTAGCCCGTCCGGCGGTGCGCTCGGCGCGCTTCCCGTGCGCACGCTCTCCACGACCGCTCCCGACCTGAAGACGCCGGAAGTGCAGCAATGGTCGGTCGGCATCCAGCGCGAGCTTTTCAAAAACGCGGTGATTGATGTCAGCTACGTCGGAACGAAAGGCGACCACCTGATTCGTCGTCGCAACATCAACCTGCCGCAGCCGGACGATGTCCTGGCCGTCGGCACGGGCAATCGCAACATCGTGCGCCCCTTCCTCGGCTACGGCACAATCACCTACATTGATTCGAGCGCCAAGTCGCGCTATCACGGCCTGCTCTCAGCCTTCAACTACCGTTTCGGTAACGGCTTCTCGCTGACGGCGTCTTACACCTTCAGCAAGAATCTGGTGGATGCGACCAACGACCGCGATGCGATTGACGACCCGCAGAACCCGCTCGATTTGCGGCCCGAGTATGCGGAAGCACGCACCTCCCGCCCGCACGTCTTCAGCGCCAGCTACGTTTACGAAATTCCTTACTTCAGCAACGACTCAAGCGCGTTTCTGCGCACCGTGCTCGGCGGCTGGCAACTTTCCGGCATCACGACCATCGCCTCGGGCCAACCGTTCCCGCGCGTGCTCAATGATACGGGCAACGAGATTCGCGGCGGCCGCGCGCGTCTGGTCAGCGACCCGCTCGGCGGGCGCACCGGAGAAAATGATGCCTCCGGCCTGCCCTTCCTCTTCGAGCCAAATGCTTTCGCGCTTCCGATTGACGGCACGTTCGGCAGTTCGGGGCGCGCCTTCGGTCGCAAGCCCGGACAGAACCAGACCAATCTGTCTTTGGTCAAAAACATCTACTTCAACAAAGAGAAAGACTTTCGCCTGCAACTGCGCGCCGAGAGTTTCAATATCTTCAATCACACGCAGTTTACCGTGAACGACACCAACACTTTCTCTTTGAGCCAGCCGGGCACCATCGGTCGCCCGACGGGCACGCGCCTCCCGCGCGAATTTCAGTTTGCCGCGAAGCTCTACTTCTAAAAGCTTCGCCAGCTTTCTTTTCATCGCCAGCCTGCCCGCGCCAGTGTCCTACAGGCACAGACGCGGGCAGGCGCGCGTTTGCCCTTCAGCTATGATTAAATACGTACGATGAAGAAAACGAATGCTGCAACTCGCTCCGTCTTGCTCCGCAACGCGCGCATCGTCTTGCCGGACACGCTCTCCTCACGCGCCAGCCTGCTCGTCGAAGACGGATACATCGCCCGCATCTTCGAGCCAGCGGCAGAAGCCCCTGAGGCTCATGCTGAAGCGACATTGAATCTTGATGGCCTGACGCTTTATCCCGGCTTCATTGATATGCACATTCATGGGGCCGTAGGCCATGATGCGATGGAAGCCGGTACGAACGACCTGCACCGCGTCGCGGTGTTTCTGGCCCGCCACGGCGTCACTTCATGGCTGCCCACGCTCGTGCCTGCGCCCGAAGCCGACTATGAAAGGGCTGTGCGCTCCGTCGAGCGGTTGATGCAGGAGCAAGACGCGCGGCTTGCTGCGGCGCGCGTCCTCGGCCTGCACTACGAAGGGCCGTTCATCAACAGCGCGCAATGCGGCGCTCTGCGGCCCGCTTACTTCCGCAAGTTTGAAACCGCAGCCAGCCTCGACTCTCTCCCGACCATTGATGAACGCAGCGCGATTCACATCGCGACCGTCGCGCCCGAGATAGAGGGAGGCATTGAGTTAGTAGCCGAACTGCGGCGGCGCGGCTGGGTCGTCTCGCTCGGCCACACGCGCGCGGAGCCTTCAATTCTCGACCGCGCCTGTGAAGCGGGCGCAGGGCATATGACACACTTTATGAACGCGATGCCGCCGCTGCATCATCGCGCCGTTGGGCCAATCGGCTGGGGACTGCTGCGCGACAACGTCAGCCTAGACATCATCGCAGACGGGGTTCATCTTCATCCGTTGATGCTCAAAATACTGCTGCGCTCTAAAACGCCCGCGCGTCTCTCGCTCATCAGCGATGCCATCGCGCCCACAGGCTTAGGCGACGGTGAATACGAAATCTGGGGTGAGACCATCGCGGTCACGGATGGCCGGACACAGAACAAGCGCGGGAGCATCGCCGGTTCCGTCATCACCATGCTCGACGCCGTTCGCATGATGCTCTCGCTCGACGTTGCTCCCTTGGAAGCCGCGCGCATGGCCGCCACCAATCCGGCCAAGCTGCTTGGCATCAGCCATGAACACGGCACAATCGAGGAAGGAAAGCTGGCAGACCTCGCCGCCTTGGACGGGGAAGGGAGCGTTAGATTAACGCTCGTCGGCGGGCGCATCGCGCATGATGAGCGCTCGTCTCAAAAATGAAGGAAGGGTTGCTCAAGAGATAAGCTGGCTGAGGCGGCGAGTTTTGATTAGGGGCGTTGGTTTGTTCGCTCGGCCTCGGCGGCACGCTTGGCGTTGTTCAAGTCGCGCGCGCGTTCTAGTTCGCGCTTTCCTTCTTCCGTCTGTTTGGCCTGCATGAGCGCGCGACCGAGTTGGAAGTGTCCGTCGGCAACGCTGTCGTTGAGTTTGACGGCGATGCGCAGTTCTTCAATCGCGCGCTCTAAGTTATTCGTCAACACGAGCGCGCGGCCCAATGCGAAGCGCGTGTCGAACTCATCAGGATAGGCGCGGGCCGCCTGTTCCAGTAAGGGCAGAGCGCGGGCCGCATCTCCCTTTGTCAGGTAGAGGTCGCCGAGCGTGAAGGCTGCGCGTGTGGCCTGCGGGTCGCGCCTGAGCACTTCCGCAAGCACGCGCTCTGCCTCATCGTAGCGATAGAGTTTCCAGTATAAATAGCCAAGCCCGTAGCGCGTGAGGTTTGAATCCGGCGCGAGAGCGAGCGCGCGTTCGTAGGCTTCGGCTGCTTCGGGCGTCCGCTTGGAGCCGTCGAGCGCGTCGCCGTACATGGCCCACAACGGCGCGGTCGCGTTCTCCAAATCCAGCCTGCGCTTGAGCACTACAACGGCCTCCGCGTATCTTCGCTGCCGCATAAAACTCTGCGCGGCCAACTCCAACAGCGCCGCGTCGCGCGGAGCACGTGCGAGCAGGCGTGCTATCTCGCGGCTCGCTTCCTGAAAACGCTCCGTCCCGATTAAGGCAACCACCAGCGTTCGCCTTGCAGCCTCATTCTGAGGCTCAAGCGCCAGCGCTTTCTTTAGTGAAGATACTGCGGCCTCGTACTCGCCTTTTCTGACGCGCGCCAGCCCAAGATTGAAATGCGCGCCCGCTAGATTAGGATTAAGCGCGAGCGCACGCGTCCAAGCGTTGATGGCACCCTTCGCCTTATTCTGCCGGTTGAGAGCGACGCCCAGATTCACCCACGCGCGCCCGTCCTGCGGGTCAATGCTAATCGCCAGAATCCACTCCTTCTCCGCCGCCGCCCAATCGCCCGCCTGCTCATGCGCCTGAGCCGCAGCATAATGCGCCGCCATCTCCGCGCTCTGCCGCCGCCCCGTATCACCCACCTGCGCCGACACTGAAGCCGCCAGCAAGCAAGCCCAAATTAGAGACAAAACAAACTTCATAACTTTAAAGACAGTGATGGGTGATGAGTAATGAGTGATAAGTAAGAGAAAGAGTCTTTAACTCATCACTCATTACTCATCACTCATCACTTCCTGTTTCCTGATAGAGTCCGGCGCGAGCATAAGATTCATCGAGAAGTTCGACTGGATGGCAGACGCTTAAGGGGGAGATTCCTTTGAGGCGTGCGCCAGCGCCGAGATGCATGTGGCAGCCGGGATTACCGGTCGCTAGCCGGCTGGCGTTTGTTTGCTTCAGGGCGGCAAGCTTTTCGTCGAGCACGCGGCCCGCCATTTCCGGTTCCAGTAGATTATAAACGCCAGCGCCGCCACAGCACCGCTCGCTCTCCGCGAGCGGCACAAAGTTAAGATTGGGGATAGACGACAGCATTCGCAGCGGGGCGTCATTCGCGTGTTGCCCGTAGAGCAGGTGGCAGGAGGCATCGTAAGTCGTCAATTGATTGTCAAGAGTTGCGCCCTGCCTGATGCCTGTCTCTGATAGATGCTGGCTGATGTCGCGCACTCGCGCGCTAAACTCGCGCGCTCGCGCGCCGTACTCGGCATCGTCAGCCAGCAATTGAGCGTAGGAGACGAGCATCGCGCCGCAGCCTCCGGCGTTCGTAATGATGACAGCCTCGCTCTCATCCTTGAACGCTTCGATGTTGCGACGTGCAAGCTGGCGCGCGCCGTCCGTATCACCCGCGTGAGCGTGCAGCGCCCCGCAGCAAACTTGTGCGGCGGGCGCGCTCGTCGCGCAGTTGTTGGCCCACAGCACGCGCGCTGTAGCCCGATTGACGCGAGCGAACAAACCCTCCGTCACGCAGCCCGTAAAGAGCAGCGCGCGCGAAGCTGGCGCGGCTGCTTGAAGCGCATCGCGCTCTTTATCATCCTTATCCTTAAAAGCGCGTTTCGTCTTCGTCGTCACTGCCCCGGAATTTTCAGTTGAACAAACAACCAAGGCTGAGCTATCCAGTAGTGCCAGCGCAAACTCCGCACGCTTGGAGACGAGCCGTGCGAGCCGAAGCTTGAGCAGCAAGCTAGCGAGGCCGGAATCGCGCAGCGCTCGCGCACAAGCAAACAAGAAACTGAGCCGCGACGGCTTCAGCCAGACGCGGCGCAGGAGCACGCGCAGCAGGCGATTCGTCCAACCGCGTCGTTGCCCTTTCTGCGAAACTTCGGCCCGCGCCGCTTCCAATAGTTCGCCATACTCGACGCCAGCCGGACACGCCTGCTCGCACGCCCGGCAACCCAGACAACGATTGATGTGCCGCTCAAACGTTATGGAATCGGGCGCGAGTCGTCCTTCCTCAACGGCGCGCATCAGGTAGATGCGCCCGCGCGGGCCGTCGTTTTCATCCCCCGTCAGTGTATACGTTGGGCAGGCTTCAAGGCACAGACCGCAGTGAACACAAGCCAGCAACTTTTCTTCTTCCGCCGCCAGCGTGCTTGCGAGATAGGACATAACTCAATGTAGAAGGCAGCAGCCAGCATTCAAAAGTCAGAAGAAAAGAGAGATTAAATAAACGGCTATCCCGACTTCTGAATGCTAAGTCCTGTCTCTCGGTTTCAGTATCCCAGCGGCACTCCGTCGTTGCGCGGGTCGCTTGCGCCGAGGCGCGCGCCTGTCTTGGCTTCAATCATAATGCCGTGCGCGTCGCCCATGAAGCGCGGGTTTGAGACCAGCTTGTGGCCCAATGATTCGAGCGCGCTTTGCGTTTCGATGGAGAGCTTAAACGGCTCATAAGTGATTTCGTCGGGCAGCCATTGATGATGAATGCGCGGAGCGTCAATAGCCTGCTGGATGTTCATGTTGTAGTCAACGATGTTGGTGATGACTTGCAGGACGGTGTTGATGATGGTCGGGCCGCCGGGGCTGCCGATGGTAAACCAGAGAGAGCCGTCTTTGCGCATCACGAAAGTCGGCGTCATCGCGGAGAGCGGTCGCTTGCGCGGCGCTACGGCGTTACGCTCGCCTTGAATCAGCCCGTAAATATTCGGCACGCCGGGTTTGGCCGCAAAGTCGTCCATCTCGTTGTTGAGAAGCACGCCCGTGCCCTTGGCGACGACGGCTGAGCCGAAGCCGCCGTTTAAGGTATAGGTGTTTGAGACGGCGTTGCCTTCGGCGTCAACGACGGTGAAGTGAGTCGTCTCCTCGGCTTCGTAGCCCGTGGGTTGTCCGGCGCGCACCTCCGTGCTCTTCGAGGCGCGGTCCATGCGAATCGTGTTGCGCTGGCGCGCGGCGTAGTCCTTATCAATGATTCCGGCGATGGGGACTTTGACGAAATCCGTATCGCCCATATATTCGGCGCGGTCTGCAAACGCGCGGCGCATCGTCTCCGTCAGCAGATGATTGCGCTCGACGGAGGACCAACGCATTTTGCCGAGTTCGTAGCCTTCCAAAATGTTGAGCATCTCTATCAAGACAGCGCCGCCGGAGGAAGGCGGAGGCATCGAGACTACTTCGTGGCCGCGATAGGTCGTGCTGAGCGGCACGCGTTCCTTCGCGACGTAAGCGCGCATGTCGTCTAAGGTGATGAGGCCGTTGTGCCGTTTCATGTCTTCGGCGATGAGGCGCGCGGTGCGGCCTTCGTAAAATTCGCGTGGGCCTTGTCGCTGCAAGCGTGTGAAGGTCGCTGCCAATTCGGGCTGGCGGAAGATGTCGCCTTCGTCGTAGAGGTTGCCGTTGTTGAGGAAAATCTTGCGGCTGTCTTCGTAAGGCTCGAAGAATCCTTCGTTGGTGCGCAAACTGCGCGCGATACTGTAAGGTAACGCAAAGCCCTGGGCGGCGAGGCGTCGCGCTGGCTCTATTAACTGCGACCAAGAGAGTTTTCCCGAGCCGTATTTTTTGAGCGCCATCTCCATTCCCGCCACTGTGCCAGGCACACCCGCCGCGCGATAGCCGACCGTAGACGAGCCTTCGCCTTTTATTAATTCGCCCTTCTCATTCTGATAGATATTGCGCACAGCCTTCGCGGGAGCCATCTCGCGATAATCAATCGCGGTCGTGCGGCCATCGCGAAAGCGAATCATCATAAAACCGCCGCCGCCCAGATTGCCCGCCGCCGGATAGGTCACGGCGAGCGCAAACGCCACGGCAATCGCCGCATCAACGGCATTGCCGCCGCGCTTTAAGACATCAACGCCGACTTGCGACGCCAGCCGGCTCGTGGAAGCCACCATCCCGCGCGGAGCGCGCACCGGAGAGCGCGTGCTGGCGGGTGCTTTCACATTCGGTACGACAACACGCTGCGCGCTCTGCCAAGGCCGCGCGATGGGCGTCGCCGCGAAGGCGAGCAAGATGCAAAGGCTGAATAAGAAAAGCTGTGTGGGCCGGGTAGCGTTTGGTTTTGTCATTTGAAAATTTCCGGTGTCTTTAGTCCGCGCCGCGCGTCTCGCGTTTTAACGATGGCTTCCTTGCCGTCTCTTCCCGCGCCAGCGGAAGCTATGAAGCAAGCTTCCACTCTTGTCACCTTCTGTGACAATACGGGCCATTGTCTTTTCCGTGCACGGCGAATTTTACCAGCTTTTCTCGGCAAAATGTATGTGGCCTCTCGCTTGCTGGCAGTTTCAACGGCAGAGGTGATTCTTCGGAGTCATCGCGCGCTTGAAAGGGTTTACAACCCGAGCACAATTCTTCCACCTTGTATGGAAAGCACCCTCTCAAAAACATCCGACTGAAATTTCAAGATGGCTAAACTAGACGAACTTCTGAGATTGATGAAGCAGCAAGATGCTTCGGACTTGCATCTCGCCAGCGGGTCGGCTCCCTACCTGCGCGTCAACGGCGAAATGGTCAAGCTCAACTATCGCGCCGTGTCGGCAGAGGTGTGCCAGGCGCTCATCTTTGAAATCCTCACGGAAAGACAACGCGAGCACTTCCTAGACAACTGGGAACTCGACGCGAGCTACGTGTTGGAAGGCATCGGGCGTTTCCGCATCAACGTTTTTCTTCAGCGGCAGGGAATCGGCGCGGTCTTTCGTCTCATTCCAGAGGAGATTCAGACCATTCAGGAATTAGGACTCCCCGAACAACTGATTGACCTGATAGATGTCTCCGAAGGACTAATTCTCGTCACAGGTCCGACGGGGTGCGGTAAATCAACAACTCTGGCCTCGCTCATTCACACCATCAACGTCAATCAGCAGGCACACATCATCACCATTGAAGACCCCATCGAGTTTGTCCATCACAATCATCTCTCGCTCGTCAACCAGCGCGAAGTTTCCAGCCACACGCATTCTTTTCAGGATGCCTTGAGGGCGGCGCTTAGAGAAGACCCGGATATTATTCTGGTCGGAGAAATGCGCGACCTTGAGACTATCTCTCTGGCATTGACGGCAGCCGAGACCGGCCATCTCGTTTTCGGCACGCTGCACACCAACAGCGCGACGAAGACGGTTGACCGCATCATCGATGTCTTTCCCGAAGGGCAGCAGGAGCAGATTCGCGTCATGCTGTCGGAAAGCTTGCGCGGTGTGGTGGCGCAATCGCTCTTGCCGCGCGCTGACGGGCAGGGACGCGTGGCCGTCGTCGAGATTCTGGTGAGCACGGCGGCAGTCTCCAATCTGATTCGTGAGGGAAAGACCTTTCAGCTTCATTCCTCCATGCAGACCGGGCACAGCCACGGCATGGTGACGTTTGAAACCGCCGTCTACAATCTGATTCAAGAAGGCGTCATCACCAGAGAAGACGGCAACAACTTCCTCAACCGCCGCCAAGCTGGCAAGACGACCTCCAGCTATCCGAATCCTGCCACCGCTCTCTCAGCCAACGGGAAAAAGACCGCCGGACGCACGGCGAAATCACAACTCGTCAACTGAACCACCGGCCTGAGTCTTGAAACTGATGCGTGTGCCGCTGGGCATTAGATGCCCG